>NZ_JAYFSJ010000005.1:0-305794 GCF_039708975.1 Chromobacterium indicum | reverse complement strand
GCTGGGTGGACACCGGCTGGTAGTCGAAGGTGGCCAGCGCCACGTTGCCGGGGACGATCTGGCGGCTGGCGTTCCAGGCGGTGAGGCCGTCTTCTTCTTCGGTCGCGTCGCTGCGGTGGAAGCGCACGCGTTCGATCTCGGCCGGCGGCAGGCTGTAGGCGTCGTCGAACACCGCCAGCTTGACTTGGGGCGCATCGCCGTCGATATGCTCGAAGCGCCAAGCGTAACCCTCTTCATGCAGCAGGCGGACGATGAAGCTGAAGTCGTCCTCGCGGTACTGCAGGCAATAGCTCCGCGGCTGCGCCGGGCCGACTTTGAACTCGATGGTCTGGGCGCGGGCGAACACCGGGTTGGCCGCCTGATGCTCATGGACGATCTGCTGGACGATGTCCGGCACGCTCAGGTCCTGGAACACCCGCGAGGTGCGGCGGTGGCGCAACAGCGCGATCGGCGGCTCGATGGTCAGGCCGTACTGGGCGAAGCCGCCGTCGGACCCCATCAGCCTGGCCTGGCTGACCACGCCGCAGCGGATGGTCTCCTGGCCCTGGGCGTCGGCAATGCCGATGCGGGCGGACTGGCCAAGCAGGGACTTGAGTTCGATGGCGCCGTCGGGGGACAGGCAGATAAGTTGATAACGATAGGCCTTGGACACGCCCTCTTCGCCATCCAGGCTGAGCGGCAATAGTTGTTCAGAGGCGATCTGGCCGCTGCCGAGAACTAGAGTAAGCAGGCGTTGATCTTGATTGAAAGAGGAAGCGAAGCTGGAGAGGAGGCTGTTAAGGTCCATGGCAATCCGAACTGGAAAAGGAAAGAACCCAGCAATGGGTTCTAGTATTCTACGTGCATAAACAGCCCGATTATCTTAGATTGGCCATCTCTGCCTTAACAGGCTTGCAACCACAGTGCGTCCAATTACCTGACCTAAAGAACAGGTAAGGAGAAGCTTTCACGCAACTAACCACCTGCAAATATTGCAAAAGCATATTTGAATAGTGGCAATCCCCATGTATGTGCTTTATGTGTTCAAGGGCTACCTGGCCCTTCTCGTACTCGCGGGTAACTCAAAGCCCGTCCCGATTCCATTCATAATCCCTGCCATGCCAGTGGAAGCCATCCTCTCCTGCCTGCAGACTGGCCCCGAGACGGCGGCTGCGCCTTGCCGCGCAAAGCACGGGCTGGTCCGCAGACCTGAGGGACTAGACGGATGAGCAGGTACTGCTTGCGCTGGCATCGGGCGAACTGAACATGTCCGGCAATCTGCTGATTGGCGATGAGGCGCGCGCGGTGGCTGGCGGCTGCCCACGCCGAGTTCATTTGGCTGGCATTGGCCGCCTCATGCCGATGCCCGCCCCGCCGTACAGCGGAGCGGGCTTTCGCCTTACCCAGTCAGGCCGCCTATTCGGCCTCTTCCGAGCCTAGGCTGACCAGCAGCGCGTCGGCATTGACGATGTCGCCGACCTGGCAGTGCAGCTCGGCCACGATGCCGGCGCAGGGAGCGTACAGGCGGTTTTCCATCTTCATCGCCTCCACGATGGCCACCACCTGCTGGGCTTCCACCCGGCTGCCCGCCGCCAGCGGCAAGGCCACCACGGTGCCGGGCATAGGCGTGCGCACCTGCAGCCCGCCGCCGGCCTCCTGCTCCGCCTGTTCCGCCAGCTCGGCGCGCAGTGCCACGCGCTGGCCGCCAACACTCAGCTCGACATCGTCGCCGCGCAGCAGCGCGAACCAGCGCCAGCCATCCACCTCGCCCTGCCAGCGCTCGCCGGCGCCGGACAGGCTGACGGCATGGCGCTGCCCGTCTACCTGCACCAGGGTTCGCTCGTCGTCGCGGTCGAGCAGCCAGGCCTGCCAGCGCTCGGCCCCGCTGCGGTAAGCCACCCGCCCCAGCGGCGCGTCCGGATCCAACGCGGCGCGGTCGTAAGCGCCGACGCCGCCCTGCCAGGGCGAGGCGGATTCGGCGCAGGCTTGCGCCTGGCGGATGGAGGCGGCGCAGGCCACGGCGGCCGTGAGGCGGTTGGCCTCCGGAGCTGCCGCCAGCTCGTCCACCAGATGGGTGTGCAGCTGGCCGGCCTGTACCCGCGGCTCGCGCAGCAGCCGCTGCAGGAAGCCCAAATTGCTGGTCAGGCCCAGGAGCTCGGTGTCGCGCAGGCCGGCCTGCAATTGCGCCAGCGCCGCGGCGCGGCCGGAGCCGTGGGCGATCAACTTGGCCAGCATCGGGTCGTAAAAGGCCGGCACCGCGCCGCCGTGGTCGAAGGCGGCGTCGACGCGCAGCTGCGCCGGCCAGCGCGTGTGCAGCGCGGCGCCGGGCATCGGCGCGAATTCGCGCAGCGGGTCTTCGGCGTACACGCGGCATTCGATGGCGTGGCCGTCGGCGCGGATGTCGGCCTGGGCCAGCGGCAGGCCCGCGCCGGCGGCGATGCGCAGCTGCCATTCCACCAGGTCCAGGCCGGTGATGGCCTCGGTCACCGGGTGTTCCACCTGCAGCCGGGTGTTCACCTCCAGGAAGTAGAAGTGGCCGTCCGGCGCCAGGATGAACTCGAAGGTGCCGGCGTTGCGGTAGCCTATCGCCTGGGCGCCGCGCACGGCGGCCGCCAGCAGCGCCTCGCGGGTGTCAGCCGGCAAGCCACAGGCGGGCGCCTCCTCGACGATTTTCTGGTGGCGGCGCTGCAGCGAGCATTCCCGCTCAAACAGGTGCACGGCCGCGCCGCGGCCGTCGCCGAAGATCTGCACTTCCAGATGGCGCGGCTGGGAAACGTAGCGCTCCACCAGCAGCCGGCCGTCGCCGAAGCTGGAGCGGCCGATGCGCACGGCGGCGTCCACCGCCTCGCGCAGTTCCGCCTCGCTCCACACCACCTGCATGCCCTTGCCGCCGCCGCCGGCGGACGGCTTGAGTATCACCGGATAGCCGATCTCGGCGCAGGTCTCCTGGATCAGGCCGTAGGATTCGGTGGCCTCGGGCGAGCCGGGCAGCACCGGCACGCCGGCGGCCTCCATCAATTGCCGCGCGCGGGCCTTGTCGCCCATCTGGACGATGGTGTCCGCGTCCGGGCCGATGAAGACCAGGCCGGCCTCGGCCACCGCGCGGGCGAAACCGGGGTTTTCCGACAGGAAGCCGTAGCCGGGGTGGATGGCCTCGCAGCCGCTGCGCAGCGCGGCGTCTATGATGGCCTGGCCGTTCAGATAGCTGGCGCTGGCCGGGGCCTCGCCTATCCATTCGCGCGCGACGGCGCCCCGCAGGTGGTCGGCTCCGGCGTCGGCGCTGGAGTGGACGGCGACAAACTCTATGCCCAGCCGCTGGCAGCTGCGGGCGATGCGGCGGGCGATCTCGCCGCGGTTGGCGATCAAAATTCGTTTGAACATGGGCTACATCCTGAAAACGCCAAAGCGGGTTTCGCGGGCGGGGGCGGCGGCGGCCAACGCCAGGCTGAGCGCCAGCCACTCGCGGGTTTGGGCGGGGTCGACGATGGCGTCCACCCACAGCCGTGAGGCGACGTACAGCGCCTGGCCCTGCCGTTCGTAGGCCTCGCGTATCGGCCGCTTGAAGGTCTCCTCCTCCTCCGCCGTCCAGGGCTTGCCCTGCTTTTCCAACTGCTCGGCGCGGATCAATGCCAGCACGGTGGCGGCCTGCTCGCCGCCGACCACCGTGGTTTTGGCGTTGGGCCACATCGCCATCAGCTGCGGGCCGATGGAGCGGCCGCACATCGCCAGATTGCCGGCGCCGTAGCTGCCGCCTATCAGGATGCTGAACTTGGGCACGCGGGCGCAGGAGGCGGCGTTGACCATCTTGGCGCCGTGCTTGGCGATGCCGCCGGCCTCGTACTCCGCGCCCACCATGAAGCCGTTGATATTGTGCAGAAACAGCAGCGGAATGCCGCGCTGGGAGCAGATTTCGATGAAGTTGGCCGCTTTTTGCGCGCTTTCCGAGAACAGCACCCCGTCGTTGATCAGCACGCCCACCGGGTAGCCGCCGATATGGCCGGTGCCGCACAGAATGCTGGTGCCGAAGCGGGCGCGGTACTCGGCGAAGGCGGAGTCGTCCAGCAGCCGGGCCAGGATTTCGCGCGCCGGGATGTGCTCGCGCGGATTGGCGCTGATGATGCCGGGCAGCTCGGCCGGATCGTGGCGCGGCGGCAGCGGCGCCTGCGGCGGCGCGTACTGCTTGCCCACGCCGCGGCGGGCGACGATGTCGCGCAGCAGCTGGATGGCGTGCTCGTCGCTGACCGCGTAATGGTCGGCCACGCCGCTGTCGCGGGTGTGAACGTCGGCGCCGCCCAGCGTCTCGGCGTCGACGATGACGCCGGTGGCCGCGCGCACCAGCTGCGGGCCCCCGAGAAAGATGGAGCCGTTGCCGCGCACGATGATGGTTTCGTCGCTCATCGCCGGAATGTAGGCGCCGCCGGCGGTGCAAGAGCCGAGCACGGCCGAGATCTGCGGCAGCCCCAGCGCCGACATCTCGGCGATATTGCGGAAGATGCGGCCGAAATGGTGCTCGTCCGGAAAGATTTCTTCCTGCAGCGGCAGGTAGACGCCGCCGGAATCCACCAGGTACAGGCAGGGCAGGCCCAGCTCGCGGGCGATGTCCTGGGTGCGCAGATGCTTGCGCAGCGTCAGCGGATAGTAGGTGCCGCCCTTGACCGAGGCGTCGTTGGCGAACACTGCCACCGCGTGGCCGGAGACGATGCCTATGCCGGTGACGATGCCGGCGCAGGGCACCGCGTGGTCATACACCTCATGACCGGCCAGCTGGCCGATTTCCAGGAAGGGCGTGCCGGGGTCCAGCAGCAGCGACAGCCGCTCGCGCGGAGACCGCTTGCCCTTGGCCGCCTGCTTGGCGCGGGCCTCGGCGCCGCCGCCCTGCAAGGCGGCGTCGCGGGCGGCGGCGATCTGCCCGCGCAGCACGCCATAGGCCGCCATATTGCGCTCATAGGCCTCGCCGCTGGCAGGGAGGCGCGATTCGATTCGAGACATATCCGATTCCTTGCGTCAGGCCGCGCGCAGGCGCGCCTGGAACAGAACTTGCAGAAGAGTGATCAGGCCGAGCCCGGCCACCGCCAGCGTCCAGGCGCCGTTGTGGTGCAGCAGCACCGAGGCGGTGGCGGCGATGCCGGCCAAACCTTGCTGCAGGAAGCCGCACAGCGCCATCGCGTGGGCGCCGTGGTCCTTGGCGTCGCTGACCGCGGTGGCCATGCTGTTGGGGAACAGCACCGCCTGGCCGAAAATGGTCAGGCAATACAGGCCGACGAACAGCAACAAGCCGGGCCTGGCCTCCAGCACGCCCAGGTGCCAGCACAACAGCATGGCGACGGTGGCCGCGGCCATCAGCAGCGCGCCGGTCCGCATCAGCTTCTTGCCGCCCAGCTTGGCGACGGTGCGGTTGACCACCATGGCGCCGCTGAAATAGGCCAGGCCTATCAGCAGGCCGACATTGCCGAAGCTGGCCACCGCCAGGCCGAAGTGCTCCTGGAACACGAAGGGGCTGACTTCCTGCAGCGTGACCGTGGTGGCGAAACCCAGGCCGCCGGCGCAAGCCGGCAGCACAAAACCGGGCCGGCGCAGGATCTGCCAGTAAGGACTGCCGCCGCGGCGCGCAGCCGCCGGCCGGCCGCCCTGCAGCGGCAGGGTCATGCTCAGCAATGCGGCCAGGATGCCGGTGGCGGCCATCAGCACGAAGCCCAGCTGCCAGCGGCTGTACTCGCCGATCAGCCCGCCGATGAACTGGCCGCCGCCCAGCGCCGTGATGAAGGCGATGGACAGCACCGACAGCCGGCGCGCCAGCTCGTCGCCGCTCCAGTTGTCGCGGACGATGATGCGGGCGATGATGGCCGCGCCGCCTGCGGCGATGCCCTGCAGCACCCGCAGCGCCAGCAGCTCGGCGGCGCTTCCTACGGCGGCCAGCAGCGCGCTGCACAGCACGAACAGCGCCAGCGAAGCCAGCAACGGGCCGCGGCGGCCCCAGCGGTCGGCGGCCGATCCCCAGAACAGCACCGGCAGCGCGGCGCCGACGACGAAGCCGGAGATAGACATCTCCACCAGGCTCTGGCTCATCGCCAGCTCGCGCATCACCGCCGGCAGCGACGGCAGATAGACGGTGGTGGCCATCTGCGCCATGAACACAATCAGGCAGCACAACACCATCACCCGCGCGGCCGGGCGCGCGGCCTCCCGCGGGGCGGCTGCAGTCTGAGCGGAAGCCTTACTCATGGCTGGCTCGCAGCTGCTTCAGGCAGGCGCCGAAACGCTCGATTTCCTCCACCGTCATATTCGCGCGGATCATGATGCGCAGGCCGGCGCGGCCTTTGGCGATCACCGGGAAGAAGATGGGCGAGGTGTAATAGCCGTCTTCCAGCAAGCTCTTGGCGTACAGGATGGTGCGCTCTTCCGAGCCGATGGAGACGAAGCGGATCGGCAGCATATCGCCGCTGTTTTCCGATTCCACGTGCTGGTCGAACAGGCGGATATTGTCCTGCAGCTTTTGCTGCAGCGCCGGCAGCTCGGCGGACTTGTGCACCGCCACCGACTCGATGATGGCGCCCAGGCCGGCGGTGTTGATGCGCTGCGACCAGGTCACCGGGCCGCCGAAGCGGGTGGCCAGCTTGCGGCGCTCGGCGTCGCCGCGCGGTCCCAGGAAGATGGCGCCGCCGGACGCGCCGAAACCCTTGTTCAGCGAAGTGACGATCAGGGTGCGGTCGTTGATCGCTCCCATCTCCTCCAGCACCAGGCCGCGGCCCAGATGGCCCAACGTGGACAGGCCGTGCGCCTCGTCGAAGAACAGGAACAGGCCGTACTTGTCCTGCAGGGCCAACAGCTCCTTCACCGGCGCCATGCCGCCGGTGCTGTAGACGCCGTCGGCAACATAGGCAACGCGGGCATGCGTCTTGCACAGGTCTTCCAGCGCGTTCAGATCGTTGTGCCGTATGGTCTGGATCTCCGTCTCGTCGGCGCAGATCGGCTTCATCATGTTCAGGCAGAAATGGGCGTTCTTGTCGAACACCATCAGCGGCGCCACGTCGCCGGTCAGCGCGCCGGAAGCCAGCAACGGCAGCGTGGCGGCGGCCGCGGCGGCGCAAGACGGCACCGTCAACGTCTCGGCGTCCACCAGGCTGGCCAGCGCCTCCTCCGCCTGCTGCAGGATGTCGAACTGCACCCGGATGCGCGAGATGGAGGTGTTGAGCGAGCCGGTGTTCAGCACCGCGTCCGCCGCGGCGCGCAAAATGGCCGGGTGAGAGTCCAGCCCCAGGTAGGAGTAGGACGACATATTGGTGAACTGCCGGCCGCTGGCCACCGCCTCATGACGGCCGTTGCCCAGGTTGCGGGTGGCGATATTGGCCATGCCGGCCGCGGTGGTGACATCCCAGAAGCTGTTGCTCAGCTGGATGGCTTTTTTGATATTGGTGTATTGATGCATCGTCTGTAGCCCCGTCTTGTGTTGATTGAAACGATTTGCGCTTCCCGCGCCGCCGTTCTGCGCGGCGGCTGCGAAAAGGCCAGCCCCGGATCTGATATCGGGTGGCATATGAATTGTATTCATATGAATTTTAAGTAAAATACTTAATAGAATTATCCTAAATGCATAGCATCAGCATGCAGGCAAGAATTAAAGCGACCGTATGATTTTTGGCATAACTTCGCTGGAGTGATGGCGACTGGGCACGCGCGGCCGGCCATCCGGCGGCAAGATGCGTGGGACGAGCAGGTGAGGAAGCAGGGCCTTGGAATGCCGGCGAGGCCAAGGCGCTGCTTGAGGAAGGACAGGCTGGCAGCCTGCGCCAAGCGTTTTTCACCAAAACCATGCGCAACCACCGCCAGCAAAAGCCTCGCCCCAGCCGCCTTGCCCTGGATAACGGCAAACTCGTCCGCGGCTGGATACTAGATCACACAGACGAAATGCTGATGCTGGCGGATGGCTATCAGATCTACACCATCTTGCTGGGCGACAACATTCGGCTGATAGACACGATGGCGATCAATGTGGATTGCAAGACTGCAAGTCCATAAGAGCGGCTAACAAAATTCCGTTCCATACCTGACTCAGGCACGACAAGGAAGCGCAACGCAGGATCAGGGGTTTTGTTAGCGGCGCTAAGCCCAATGCAACTCTGGGTAGCTGTTATCCATATCAACAAACAATGAGTATATGGCAGCAAGCCCGCCCAACTGGATGCGTGGCGGCTTTACATTCAGACACATACAAACTGATAGGCACGGTCCATCTAGATCCGGTGAGTACTATCGACCTGCCGGTCAAATAGCCTGTCCTTTGGTGCAAATCCCTTGGTTTTCTGCCAGGCCTGGCTTGTTACTGCCTTCACAAGGTCAATAGAATCCTAATCTTCTTCCTGCTCAATGACATACCTTCGCCTGAGGGTATCTTCGTCTGGAATGCCGATGGATCTGAACGCACTGTTGTCCAGCTTTGCTTCCGCCTTTGGCCAAGACCACCGGATGTTGACGCTGCAGCTTGGCAGCGGCCAAATCGCCGTCGAGCAACTGCTGCCGTTAAGCCTGGATGGCGAGGAAGGCGTCTCCCGCGCCTACCGCTACACGCTGACCAGCCTGTCGCCAGATGGCAACATCGAACTCAAGACCCTACTTGGCCAGCCCGCTCGGATCGGCATCGCCGATGCCGATGGCGACGAAACCATACGCTGCGGCGTGGTCAGCCAGGCCAGGCTGGCGGGTGCGGACGGCGGCTTCGCCAAGTATGCGCTGACCATCGAGCCGCCGTTCGCGCTGCTGCGCCACCGCAAGACCTCCCGCGTGTTCCAGGACCTGTCGGTGCCGGACATCGTCAAGCAAATCCTTTCCGAGCATCAGGCCGCCAATCCCGCCTTCGTTCGGGTGCAAACGCTGGACATCCAGGTGAAGCCAGCCCAGCCCCGCAGCTACACCCTGCAGTATCGAGAAAGCGATTTCGATTTCATCGTCCGGCTGCTGCATGAGGAAGGCTACGCTTGGCGATTCGTTCATCTGGATGAAGACGGCCCGCAGGTGGAGCTGGCCATCTTTGACGATGCCCACAGCCTACCGGCGTCGAAGCTGGAGCGGGTGCGCTTTCACCGCAGCGATGCGACGGAAGAAGAGGATGGCCTCACCGGCTGGGAAGCTACCCGCCAGATCGTGCCCGGCGGTGTGGCATTAGCCAGCTACGACTACAAGCCGGTCTACATCCAGCAGAGCCAGGATAGCAGTCGCGTGGACCAAGGCCAGACGGGCCAGTTCTTGCAAAGTAGCCTGACGCAGTACGACGCGCCGGGCCTGTACTATGCCGGCGACGAAGAACAATTGGGCCATTACGCCGAGCTGCGGCAACAGGCTAACGATCTGCAAGCCAAGTCGTTCAGCGGCAGCGGATCGGTGCGCGGGTTGTTACCGGGCGAGTGGTTCCGCCTGGACGACCACCCGGCGCACGATGGCGACAGCCACGAGCAGCGCGAATTCGTCGTCACCGGCCAAACCTTCCAAGTCCGCAACAACCTGCCGACAGACCTGGCCCAACATGTCGGCGCGGAGCAAAACGCGGCTCCCTTCACCACCTCGATACACACCCAACGCCGCGGCATCCCCTTGACACCGGCCTATGCCGGTACCGAACACTCCAAGCCAAAATCCCACGGCATGCAAACCGCCACCGTGGTTGGCCCGGCCGGCGAGGAAGTCCACACCGACGAACAAGGCCGGATCAAGATCCAATTCCATTGGCAGCGGCCGGATGAACACCCTGCCATTGGTGCCGGCCTCGACGACAAATCCTCCTGCTGGCTGCGCGTCGCCATGCCATCGGCCGGCGTCGGCTGGGGCCACCAGTTCATCCCTCGCATCGGCCAGGAGGTGATGATTGACTTCATCGAAGGCGACATCGACCGTCCAATCGTTAAAGGGGTGCTCTACAACGGCAGTCACTCAACACCAGACTTCAGCGGCGCCGGCGCGCTCCCCGCCAACAAAACCCTGTCCGGCATCAAGAGCAAGGAACACCAGGGCGGCGGCTACAACGAACTGCTGTTCGACGACACCCCGGGTGAAGTGCGGGCCAAGCTCAGTACCGAACCCGGCAAGACCCAGCTCAACCAAGGTTTCCTCACACATCCCAGAAGCAACGGTAAGGCTCAGCCGCTCGGCGAAGGTTTCGAACTGCGCACCGACCACCACGGCGCCATCCGCGCCGGGCACGGCTTGCTGCTGTCCACCGAGGCGCAAAGCGGCGCTTCTGGCAAGCAGCTGGCGCGCGAGCACGCGCAAAGCCAGCTGCAATCGGCTGTTGCCCTAAGCCAGGCTCTGGCGGAAACCGCCACCACCCAGTTGGCCGACACCATGGAAACCGGGCCGGATGAGATTGGCGAGGGCAACGCCAAAGCCGGTAAAAAAACCACCGGCCACGCGCAACATCAGCTGGACGCCCTGGCCGCCTGGGAGGCGGGAAGCAATACCGACAAAGACGGCAAAATGGCGAAAGATCAATCGGGCCAACAGCCGCAGCTAATCCTGTCCGCGCCAGCAGGCATCGCCAGCCTGACCGAGCTGAGCCAGACATTGGCGGCCGGGACCAATCTGAACATCGTTGCGCAACGCGACGCCAACCACACCACCGGCCGGCGCTGGCTCCACAATGTCGGTAAAAGCATCAGCCTGTTCGTAGCGGGAGTAAAAGACAAGGTGGCACTGAAGCTGATTGCCGCCAAAGGCAAAGTGCAGGTGCAAGCGCAGAGCGATGCGATGGAAATCACGGCGGATCAGGATGTGACGATTACTTCATGCAAGGAGCGGGTCGTCGTCAACGCCAAGCAGGAAATCCTGGTCACCGCCGGCGGCGGCTATATCCGCATCGCCGGCGGCAACATCGAGGTGCACTGCCCCGGCACGGTCAGCGTCAAGGGTGCCAGCCATGATCTGAGCGGGCCAGCGAGCATGAACCCGCCATTGCCGACGCTCCCCAAGGACAAGTACACCCCTCCCAATACCCATCCGTTCTCGGAATAAGCGGATAACAGCATGATTATCAGCCCTCCCATCCTCAAAACACCTCAAGGCAACGCCAGCGACGAACAATGGCTTGCCAACCTGATGCCGTTCTCTTCCCGAGGTGGCTTCCCCATCGCCAGCCGCATGGCGTGGCATGGCGGCCAACACATCGAACATACGGACACCGGCGCGCAAGGCGAACCGGTTCGCGCCATCGCCGACGGCACAGTCGTATACAAAAGAACGCCGTCACCAGATGCCGACAAAAAGCCGCTGGCGTATCAAGGAGAGACCGACAACGGCTGCGTGGTGATCAAACACAGTACGGAAATCGGCGAAGGGCCGGATGGCCAGATTGAGTACTACTCCATCTACATGCATCTGAAAGAGGTTTTCGTCAAAAACAAGCAGCCGGTGAACCGCAAGGACAGCCTGGGCAGCGTCGGCAGCTGCAACGGCAAGAACGCCATTCATCTGGAAATCATCTGCGACGACGCCAATTTGAAGAAGATCGTCGGCAGAAGCTCTGGCAAGCTGGACATCGGCGCCGATGGCCGGGACATGATCATCTATGGCGACATGCACTTCTACCTGCCGCCAGGCACGTCCTTCTTTGCCGCCATTGCCTCGCCACAGGCCCCCACAGGCAGCGGAGCGCCTGTGCATACTTCTGCGGTGCCTTTGTTTGTGACGATGCGATTCGAGCGCGGCAAGTGCTTGCTGACGACACGCCAGGAAGACCCGCAGCAAGCAGGCTTATATATCGAGTTAGACCCGCCGTTGGCCAATAGCGATGACAAATACGAATACAACCTTTACAGCAGAGCGGCCACTCTAGGCGATGCCTTCCATATCGCGCCGAGCGCTGCTTATGAATTGCTCCGCTTTGGCAGAGTCATCAATACGGAGAACGAAACACCCATCGCAGCCGGGGCCGTTCCGCATTGGCACAAGGTCAACTATCCCGGCGGCCAAGCCTGGGTCGATCTGAATGCGGCAGGCGTGAAAAAATTCAGTGACGCCGACTTCCCCCACTGGCTAGGCTGGGCCTTGATCGATGACGACCCAACACCCGACAGCCAGTGCAACTCCCCAACGCTTGAGAAATGGATCGTCGGGAGCTCAGGCAGCAAGTTGACAGCAGGTGCGCTAACGGCCGCGCTAGGGGATGCAAAAACCCAATCTCGGCTCTCACACGCGATTTGCAAGTTCCCAACCGAATGGGAAAAGGGACATATAGATACGCGATATGATTGGTTGAAAAAGAAGAGCGATGTGCTGAATGAGCCAATGACTGAGGAACAGTATGCTGATTTCAAAGCATACGTGGAGGCTTTGTCCTTCTGGGAGGAGGCTGGACTGGAGCTAAATAGTAACCATTGGCACTTTCATCCAAGACTATTTTTTTCACACTTTAGAAGATGTGGATGGATGGGAAAAGATGACATCTCCAGATTAATTAGGAAAACTTTACCCAATCCAAGCGTGATAAATAGAGAAGACCAAAACAGCGCACTGACAAAAGGAAACATATACGAATATCTTTCTACAGCCGATGAAAAGCGACCTGCACAATTATATCCAAACATATCGACTGTTATGAGAAAGTATCTTATTGTAACACCATTGCGAATATCTCATCTCATCTCTCAGTTAGCAGAAGAAACTGGCCGACTAAAAGCAATGGTGGAGGGCGGACCCGATTCATATTTTGACAAGTATGAACCCGGAACAGATCAAGGGAAAAAGCTGGGGAATACTGCCAAAGGGGATGGAAAGAAATTCAAGGGAAGAGGTTTGATCCAACTAACCGGCAGAGAAAATTATATAAGGTACGGCAAATATAGAAGAATTGATTTTTCTATAGAAAACCAATCGCAAACACTTCTAACGAGTGCCTACAAAACATGTGATGCTGCAGGTTATTTTTGGGCTTCAAAACAGAGAAACAAAATTAATGAAAAGAAAAAAATGGTTCCCTTGGGAGACTTAGGTATAAATTCCTGGGCAGACAAAGGGGCTGATTTAGAATCATCAAAACAAGTTACAAAATGCATTAATACTGCAGCACATCATTTCAATGAAGTCAGATGGCCATGCTTTCAGCATGCATGGTACGCATCAAATGATGAGACTGCCCCTCCAAAAAATTTCAGACCCATAGGAGAGTAGGCATGAAACTATTCTGGATTATATTACTATTTATCTCATGCAATGCGATCGCATCTGATAGAATTTCTTACTGCAATGGAATATTCACCTTCATCCCGCCCAAAACCTTAGATATCAACTTTATTAAAAAACAGTCAAAGCTAGACAACTGCAAGAGCGAGCTGACTGTTAAATTACAAAATGGCAAAAAAGCAGTAAAGCTCAGCTTTCCAAGCGAAAGCAATCAATTAGATGCAACGCCACCAACCAAGGAAGTGCTTGATGAAATAAAAGGAAAAAGTGCTGAAATAATCTACCAAAGCTATTTTGTGAAACATCAAAATGGTGATGTAAAAGTAGATACTTTTATCAAGAAAAATAAAGATGGAAGCGTTGAATCTATAGAAAAAGACTTTTACTTTTCAAAGAAAGACACTTACTCTATTTATGCAGCCTACAAAGCAAATCCAGATGATATGGACGATGCAGCAATGCTGAACTCCTTAGAAAGATTTTTCTTATCACTACAAGTGAATTGGAATTGAAAGGTATAAAATTTGTCGATGCTCTATCGTCAAAATGATTTGATGACTCACCAAGATTTTAATCCAGTGCAAAATTCATTTCTTTTTAGCATACGAATACTAATCACCTTAGCATTACTATTGCCGCATTCATCTTTTGCGAATGAGAAGGTCTGCATCAAAGATGTTAAATTTCTCTATTCAGCGGCAAACTGGAATAGACTAGGTGCAAAACTAGTAAGGAAAAATAGTTACCTTACAAATCAAAACCTACTTATCAGCGTAACAAAAAAAGAAAAGCCAAACATTATACCTATATCAGACTCGGATGCGCAGGAGGGGCTTGGTGTCAGGGGGAGTTGGTATCTAGGTGGTGTTGATGGCACATCAGGCCCTGCCTTACTAACTAGAAAGAATGGTTTTTCCATCTACGAAGCAACGGAAATATGTGGTATAACGTACAAGAATGGCATGTCAGGAACAGGGCTGTGCTATAGCGCCAGAATAATAGGAAAAAACTCTGACTTAGAAATAAATGCAGGATCAATTTCTTTCGAAGAGTTGAATAAAATATCCGATGTTTACAAAACAAATTCTATCAAGAAATTTAGGGAAATTGTTTACTCAGTAACGGATGGATGCAGATAAAACTCTTCACCAACTCAACGCCTCTAAGCCATCGCTAAAACAATGGCGACAACTATGTTCAATCCATCCAAATTGATTGAAGCAGCAGAGCCACTGAATAACAGAAATACTCCTTAACCTACTCAACACTACGCAACACCGCTGATTTCACAGAAACCGCCACCCATAACCATCACCCTCCCGGCTCACCACGCCCGCAGACGACGCGCCAAAGTGAGCGGTGAATACGGTGGCCTTGTGTTCACAGGCGTAGTCCAACAGCCAGCGGCGGGAGGCCCGCGCGCCGTCTTGTTCCCGGCAGAAGGCGGAGTTCCATTCCGGGTGGTAGACCTGAACCAGCGAGTGCATCGCGTCGCCGGTGAAGATGGCGGTTTCTCCTGCCGAGCGCAGCGAGATGGACATGTGGCCGGCGCAATGGCCAGGCGTCGGGTAAAAATGGAAGGCTTCTTCGTAATCGTCCCCCGCCGCATCAATGCCCACTCCTTGGCCGCTGGCCAGCACCGGCGCCACGCTGTCGTCAAACACGATGCGGCGCTTGTCGGCCTCCGACGTGGCGAAGAAGTCCAGCTCGCCCTGCGGCATCGCGTAGCGGGCATTGGGGAAGGTTGGCACCCAGCGGCCCTCCACCAGCCGGGTATTCCAACCCACGTGGTCGGCGTGCAGATGCGTCAACAGTACGTGGTCCACGTCATCCGGCGCTATGCCCAGGGCTGCCAGGCGTTCCAGAAACGGCGTGCGCAGCCGGTGGAACATGGCGCTGAACGGCCGCTCCTTGTCGTTGCCTAGCCCGGTATCGATCAGAAACACCTTGCCGCCCAGTTCCACCACCCAGGTATGCACGCTGAGGATGATGTGCTCGCCGCTGTCGTCCAGCAGGCCGCGCAATTGCGGCTGCTCGTCCAGCACGCCGTCGCGCCAGTCGGCGTACAGGTAGGCCGGGGTGATGCCGGTGAGCAGGGTGTCGGTCACGCGCGTCACGCGGGCGTTGCCGACGCGGTAGGTTTGGGCGTTCATCATGGTTCTCTCGATTGCCTGGGTGTCGCGGGATATGGGTCTACTATCCCGGAAAACAGACATGCCTTCCAATACCGATTTATGATTTTGTGATAATTTATAAGCATCACTAAATCGGGAGCGCCATCATGGAGCTGCGGCATCTGCGTTACTTCGCGGCGGTGGCCGAACATGCCAGCATGCGCGCCGCGTCGGAGCGGCTGCACATCACCCAACCGGCCATTTCACGCCAGGTGCAGGATCTGGAAGATGAGTTGGGCTTTGCGCTGTTCACGCGCTCACCACGGGGGCTGCGGCTGACGCCGGCCGGGGAATGCTATCTGCGCGATATCGGCAAGATCCTGGCGGCGCTCGACGCCGCTGCTGCGGCCGCGCGCCGGGTCGCCGACGGCGCGGCCGGACAGCTGCGGCTAGGCTATGTGGAAAACGCCGGCTGGGACGGCGCGGTGCCGCAGGCGCTGCACCGTTTTCAAGCCGACGCGCCGGAGGTGAGCCTGTCGCTGTCCACGCTGAACAGCCCGGAACAGCTAGACGCCATCGGCCAGAACGTGCTGGACGGCGGCTTCATCTACCAGCTGGACCCGCTGCCGGACGGCTTCGCCTCGCTGCCATTGCTGGAGCAGGACGTGGTGCTGGCGCTGCCGCGCGCCTGGCGGATAGAACACGACGAGACGCAGCCGTTCGACCTGCGCGCGCTGGCCGGGCGGCCCTTCGTCTCGTTCCCGCGCGCCGTCTATCCCGCCTACCATGACCGCCTGTTCAGCGCCTGCCAGCAGGCCGGCATCCGGCTGAACGTGGTGCAGGAGCAACCCACCGAGGCGGCGATGCTGTCACTGGTCTGCGCCGGCATCGGCGCCGCCATCGTCAACGCCGCCAATCTGGCGCGCCCGCCGGCGCAGGCAAGGTTTTACCGGCTGCAGAACCTGTCGGTGCCGCTGCCGCTGTGCTTCGCCTGGAAGCGTGGAAGCGGCAACCCGGCGCTGGCGCGCTTCATCGAAAGCTTGCACCAAACCATGGGAGAGACGCAGAACCTGTCCAGCCTTGCCGAAACAAGCCATGACGGCGAACGCTCCCCGAGCGGCGTCAAACAATCCTCCACCCACCGATAGAAATCCATGCCCATGAAGCGCCGCGCATTGCTCGCTCTCAGCCTGCTGGCCCTCACGGGCCAAAGCCTGGCCGCCAAAGACATCGCCCAAGCGTCAGACTTCCTGGAACATCTCCATCCCGGCACAAGCAACACGCCGCTGACGCATCACGATCTGATCATGGGCGACAGCTACCATCTCTATTTCACGTTCAACAGCAGCCAACCGCCCGCGCAATACCGGCAATGGACCGAGGAGCGGCTGCGCCGCGAACTGCTTCCCGTGCTGGACCGCTACGCCTGCGCCGATACGCTCGCCGCCAGCCCAGGAGACGACATGCGCTGGCCGGAATACCGCCGCAAGGGCGGCAATCTGGTGGCGCATGTGGAAAGTTTGGAGGACGTGGATTACGCGGTGGACGTGATCGCGCCGGGCCGGCCGGACATCTGCCGCTAACCTGCGTGCGCCGGCCATAAAAAAACGAGGCGGTTTTCCGCCTCGTTTCGCATGCTCGGCCAACCTGCCCGCTACAGCTTGAACCGCCCGATCAGGCTTTCCAGCTCCTCGCCCAGCCGCGCCAGCGCCACCGTGGCCTGCTGCGCCTGGTGGATGGAGTCGTCGGTCTGCAGCAGCATGCCGTGGATGTTTTCGATATGGCGGGCGATCTCCTGGCTGGCGCTGGATTGCTCGGCGGTGGAGACGGCGATGTCGCCCACCGCGCGCACCACCTGCTGCGCCTGGCCGCTGATCTGCTGGATCGACTGCGACGATTCGCCGGCCAGCCTCACGCCCTGCTCCACCTGCTCCAGCGCGCCGTTCATGCTGTCGGAGGCGTGGGTGGTGTCTTTCTGCATGGTCTGGATCACGTCGGAGATTTCCAGCGTGGCCTTGGCGGTGCGCTCGGCCAGCTTGCGCACCTCGTCCGCCACCACCGCGAAGCCGCGGCCCTGCTCGCCGGCGCGGGCGGCCTCGATCGCCGCGTTCAGCGCCAAGAGATTGGTCTGGTCGGCGATGTCGCGGATCACCGACACGATGCCGGAGATGCGGTCGGAACGCTGCTGCATGCCGCCCAGCACGTCGGCCAGCTGGCGCACGGTATTGGCGATGCGGCCGATCTCCGCCGCGGTGGCGTCCACATTGGCGGCGGCCTGGTTGGACAGGGTGTCCGCCTCGCGGGCGCGCTGCTCGGCCACCCGCGCCGATTCGGCGATATGAGTGACGCTGACCGACAGCTGCTCCACGCTGGCGGCGGTGGCGTTGGCCGCCTGCGACTGGCGGGCGGAGCTGTCGCGGATCTGGCCCACGTCGCCGGTCAGCTGGCGCACCGATCCCAGCATGCCGCCGGCGTGGCCGCGCACATCCAGCATCATCCGGCGCAGCGAGCCGGTAAAGGTATTGAACGCGCCGGCGGCCTGGCCGATCTCGTCGCGGCTGGCGATGGACAGCTCGCGGGTGAGGTCGCCGCTGCCGGAGGCCAGCTCGGTCATCGCCCCTTGCAGCCGGCCCAGCGGACGCAGTAGCTGGTTAAGCGTGGCGCCCAAAAGCAGCAGGATCAGCGCCAGGATGCCCAGGCTGATGAAGGCGGACTGCCAGCTGGCCGCGCGCACCGGCGCGAAGGCCTCGTCCTCCGGGATGGAGATGCGCACCGCCCACGGCGTGCCGGCCTCGCCCACCACGATGGGCATGATGAAGTGGCGGAAGCCGTCGTCGCTGCGGTATTCGGCCGGGCGGCCGTCCTTGATCGCCGCCTTGGCCTCGGCCGGCAGATCCGCCGCCGGCTTGCCGTTCAAGCCCGGCTGGCGGCCGGCCAGCTGCACGCCGCCGTTGGAATACAGGCTCATGAAGCCGGCGCCGTAAGGCTGCACCTTGGCCGCCATTTCCTGCAGATGGCCCAGCGCGATGTCGCAGCCGGCCACGCCCAGCACCTTGCCGCCGATATTGAGCGGGAAGGAGATGGTGCCCATCAGGATCTTCACGTCCGGATCGACATAGGGCTCGGTCAGCATCGGCTTGCCGGTCTTGCGCGGCTCGGTGTAGTAGGCGCTTTCGTCCACGCCGTCGCTGCCCCATACCACGTCCACCTTGCCCGCCTTGCGGAACCAGTACACGCCGTAACGGCCGGTGTGGTCGTTTTCCGGCTTGCCGGCCAGCTCGGCGTCGCGGCCGTCGAAGGCATTGGGCTCCCAATCCACCCAGTAGCCGACCGCGTCCGGGTTGTTGGGCAGCTGGCGCTTCACCACCTCGGACAGCAGCGAACGCCCGTTAGACGGCAGCGCCGCCTTCACGCCGGCGGCGGCCTCGGCCATCGCCTGCGCGGAATCATAGGTCTTGCCCAACATGCGCTGCACGCGGCCCGCCTCGCTGCCCGCCAGCAGGCGGGCATGCTCCAGCACCGCGCTTTCCGCGTTGCGGTAACTGTTGTAGATATTGGCCCCCGCCAGCACGGTAAAGCCGATCAGGATCAATAGGCCGGAGCCGGCCAGTATCTTGCCCTTGATGGTTGCAATCATGGTTCACCTCTTGCCGGATAAACCGCCCGCCCGATGACGGTCCGTCCGATTGTCTGCGTATTCATCGCGGAATGAGAATCGATAGTCGCCCCAGGCGCCCGCTCCCCCAGCTTGGAAGGTAACGCAGGAAACGTTCTAGCACAAAGGAATGATTACCGATGCCGCGCAAGGGGGGCGATGATACGCCCCGACCCACCAGCTGTCTCGCCAGCTGCGTAAAAACACGGTCCCTACTCAACCGGCTTGCCACTTCCTGGCAAAATGCCAATACTAAATAGGCAAATGCCTATGGAGGCCGCCATGTCCCAAGCCCTGTTCAAACCCGATGCCGACTCGCTGCCGGAGCAACCGCGCGCGCCGACGCTGCGTTTCGCCCGCCTGTCGCGCATCATCGGTCAGAGAGTGCGCTCCGACCTGGAAGTGGCGCGCTATGTCGCCAACGGCGCCGACACCGACCTGATCGACCATCTGGCCGGCGAAGGACTCACCCGCAAGGAGCTGGAATTCGTGATTCCGGCGCGCACGCTGTCCCACCGCATCAAAAAGCATGAAAAGCTGAGCCGCGACGAATCCGAGCGCGGGGTGCGGGTGGCCAGCCTGCTGGTGCTGGCGCAGCAGGTGCTGGGCGAGGAGGCCACCGGCTGGCTGCGGCAGCCGCTGCGCCGCTTCGACGACGCCAGCCCGCTGGCAATGGCGCAGACCGAGCAGGGCGCACGGCTGGTGGAAAACCTACTGGTCCAGATCGACGAGGGCTACGTCGCGTGATCGCCTGGCGGATCAGCAATTACGCCGATCTGAACGGCCTGGGCGGGCTGCGCGCCGACGGCCGCTGGCACCATGCCGGCCGGCCCGTCGTCTACCTGGCCGACCACGCCGCCAGCGCGATGCTGGAAATGCTGGTGCACAGCGAGCTGCGCCGGCTGCCGGCCAGCTTCCAGCTGCTGAAAGTGGAGCTGCCGGACGACGCCATGCTGGATCTGGACCCGGCCGCGCTGTCCGCCGACTGGCGCGCGCGCCAGGAAGACACCCGGCGGCTGGGCGACGCCTGGCTCGCGCAAGCGCCCAGCGCCTTGCTGCGGGTGCCGAGCGCGCTGGCGGTGGATGGCTGGAACCTGCTGCTCAACCCGCTGCACCCGGACGCCGGTCGTTGCCGGATTCTGCAAGCCATCGCCGCGCCGCTGGACGCGCGGCTGCGGCAACCCTGAGCGCCCGCGACTCTCAGCGGATCTCGATGTCCGCCAGGTGGTAAGTGCCGGTGCGGCTCTCCTGGCAGAACACCCTGGCCTCCACGGTGACGGTCCGTCCCCGGTAGCGCGCCATTCCCTCCTGATTCAAGGCCAGCCGGCCCAGCGTCTGCCCGCCGCAGGCCGCGCCGTCATTGAGCCGCAGCGGGCGGCGCAGCCTCAGATAATGGGCGCGGAACAGCGTGCCCTCGGTCTTGCTGCCGGTGGAAATCGGCCCGGTCACGGTGCCGCGCAGCGTGAGGCGGGTTTCGCCGTCGGCGCGCACCGGCATGGCGGCGGCGGCATGGCAGTTGGCCAGCAGGCACAGGCTGGCGATCAGGCGGGTGCGATGATGTGTCATGGTTCTCTTGGCGGA
This sequence comes from Chromobacterium indicum, assembly GCF_039708975.1. Lineage (NCBI taxonomy): Bacteria > Pseudomonadati > Pseudomonadota > Betaproteobacteria > Neisseriales > Chromobacteriaceae > Chromobacterium > Chromobacterium indicum. Next base: position 285,301 of record NZ_JAYFSJ010000005.1, on the reverse strand, counting down.
ACGTGGGGGCGGCTCGCCAGGCCGCAAAAAACAAGCGATGGGTTTTACTACCCCACCGCTTATGTCATCGGCGTTTCCGCCTGTCAATGTAACTATGCCCGTCAGCGGCCGGCCAAGCCCTCCAGCACCTTGCTGGACAAAGCCTGCGGCTGGGCGGTGACGCGCAGCAGATGGCGCAGCGCGGGGTGCGGCGGCCTGTGCACGGCGATGCCTTCCGTCAGCATCTGGCGCTGGATGGCCTCCGACTGCGCGGCGTTGGGATAGACGACGCTGACGAAATTGGTGTGCGAGGGCAGCACGGTCAGATCGCGCTCGCGCAGCGCGTCGGCCAGCTTGTCGCGCAGCAGCACCGTGGCCTGCACCAGCTGGCTGGCGTAGTCCGGCGCGTCCAGCACCGTCGCCGCCGCGTGCTGGGCGATGCCCGACAGCGCGTACTGCGGCCGGATCTGATCAGCCTTGGCGATGATGTCCGCCGGCGCCAGCGCGAAACCCACGCGCAAACCGGCCAGGGCGTAGGCCTTGGACAGCGTGCGCAGCCGCAGCGTGTTGGGCAGCACGCCGGAGGGCGGGGCGTCCTCCGGCAGGGTACAGAAATCGATATACGCTTCGTCCAGGATCAGCAGCGTCTGCGACGGCAGCTGCTGGCGCAGCGCCTGAATGTCGGCCGCCGACCAATAATGGCCGGTGGGATTGTCGGGATTGGCCAGGTAGACCACCACCGCGCGCTCGGCCTGCGCCACGTCGCACAGGCGCGCCAGATCGGGCCGCAGGCCCACGCCCTGCGCCTGGTAGGGCACTTCCAGAATGCGGGCGCCGACGCCCTCGGCGAAATAGCGGAAGGCCGGATAGGTGCCGGCGCTGCACACCACCGCGTCGCCGGCGTTGCAGCGCAGCCGCAGCGCCAGCAGGATCAGGCTGTCGGCGCCGCAATCGAACAGCACCTGGCTGCTCTCCAATCCCAGCCGCTGCGACACCCGCTCGCGCAGCGCCAGCGCGTAAGGGTCCGGATACAGCCGGGCCAGCTCGGCCAGCGCCTCGCCCCACTGTTCCAGCAACGGCGAAGCCGGCTTCACCATGCTCTCGTTGGCGCCCAGCCGGCTGACCACCTTGCGGCCCAGCGCGGCCTCCAGCTTGGCGATGCCGGGAAACGGGTTGACGATGGTATGGTGTTCCAGATGACGCGCGTAATGGGGCATGGCGGCTCCTATTCCCGGGAAACGACGGCCCATTCTAGGCGAAGCCCCGGTCAGACAAGCGATTGCTTGGAAATATCCTTATGTCGCCGCGATCAACGGGAAGCCGAAGCGTCCGCCTTCGGCGCGGAAGCGTCGGGCTTGACGGCATGGGCGGCCGGCGGCGGCGCCTTCTTGGGCTGCTGCGGCAACACCAGCGGGCCTTTGTAGCCGCAAGCGGCCAGGATCAGGGTCAAACTTGCGCAAGCGAGCAGGGTACGCATACTGATGGCAATCCGATATGGCAAAATCGACATACTAGCAAAACCTTGCCGGGCGGTGTTGCCGCCGCCGGCGCCATCAGGGAAACATCATGACTGAAAGCGAATTCCTGCAACTGAGCGACGACATCTTCGACCGCATCGAACAGTCGATAGACCAACACGGACTGGACGCCGACACGCTGCGCCAGGGCAATGTGCTGGAGATCGAGTTCGACAGCGGCGACAAGGTGATCGTCAACCGCCACGCCGCCAATCAGGAAATGTGGATCGCCGCCAAGAGCGGCGGCTACCACTTCTCGCGCCGCGGCGAAGACTGGATCGCCAGCCGCGACGGCGCGGAATTCTACGCGACGCTGGCCGAAGCCATCCGCGCCGGCAGCGGCGAAGCGTTCGACTTCGCGGACTGAGCCTCAGCCGGCGACGGCATGACGCAGCATCGCCACCGCCACGCCGGCAGCCAGGATCGCGAAGCCGCGCGACACCTGCCGCTGCGCCAGCCGCCGTATCAGCCAACGGCCGGCCGCCATGCCGGCCAGCGCGGCGGCGACGAAGGCCAGCGTGGGCAGCGCCGGCGGCCTCGCCCCGTGCCAATAGGCGGCCAGCGCGCTGCCGCCGCCGACCAGCGCGATCACCAGCAGCGAGGTGGCGACGATGGCGTGCATGCCCAGGTCGCTGAGCCGGCGCAGCGCCGGTACGATGACGAAGCCGCCGCCGACGCCCAGCAGGCCGGTCAGGAACCCGGTGAACGCGCCGACGCCGGCCAGCGCGGCGATGCTGGCCGGCCGCCACGCCAGGCGGCCGGTTTCCGGCCTCACCCGGCACAAGGCTCCGCACCCGTCCCGCGCCTCCGGCCCGTCTCCCGCGCCGAACCAGGCGCGCCAGGCGACGATCAGCAACACCAGCGCGAAACCCGCCGCCAGCCAAGCGGCCGGCAACAGATACGCCGCCCGCACGCCCAGCGCCGAACCCGGCAGGCCGCACAGCGCCATCAGCGCGGCGGCGCGGTAACGCACCTCGCCCCGCCGCCAGCCCTCCCAGGCGCCCAGCGCCGCGCCGGCCGCCACGGCCAGTAGCGCCACCGGCGCCGCCTGCCCCACACTCCAGCCCTGGGACGCCATCAACGCCGGCACCGCCAGGATGCCGCCGCCGGCACCGGTCAGGCCCAATACCGCACCCACCAGCGCGCCCAGCAATAAGGTCAGCGGCATGGCAGTCTGAGTCGTAAAATCGTCACAATGAAATTTCTAAAAGAAATATGCTTATAACAGTATATTATTTCAGCCGGCCAGCGCGCCATGCCCGGAGGACAAGATGACCGCCCAGATCGCCAGCTTCTTCGACGCCGCCACCGGCACCGTCAGCCACATCGTCTACGACCGCCCCGGCGGCTGCGCCGCGGCGATCGATCCGGTGCTGGACTTTGATTTCCGCTCCGGCCGCACCTCGCGCGCGTCGGCCGACCGGCTGCTGGCCTTCCTGGCCGAACAGCGGCTGACGCTGCAATGGATACTGGAAACCCACGCCCACGCCGACCACCTGTCCGCGGCCCCCTATCTGAAGCGGCAGGCCGGCGGCCGCATCGCCATCGGCGCGCGCATCGTCGAGGTGCAGGCCATTTTCGGCCGCGTGTTCAATCTGGAGCCGGCCTTCCGCAGCGACGGCTCCCAGTTCGACCATCTGTTCCAGGACGGCGAGACCTTCCGCATCGGCGAGCTTGAGGCGGCCGTGATCGCGCTGCCCGGCCATACGCCGGCCGACGTCGGCTACCAGGTGGGAGACACGGTCTTCGTCGGCGACACGCTGTTCATGCCTGACGTGGGCACCGCCCGCTGCGACTTTCCCGGCGGCGATCCCGCCCAGCTGTACCGCTCCATCCGCAAGCTCTTGGCGCTGCCGGACGCCACCCGGCTGCTGCTGTGCCACGACTATCCGCCGCCAGGCCGCGAACCAGCCTGGTGCGCGACGGTGGCCGAGCAGCGCCGCGCCAATCTGCACGCGCGCGACGGCGTGGACGAAGCGGCCTTTGTCGAGATGCGCAAAGCGCGCGACGCGACGCTGGCCATGCCGCAGTTGCTGCTGCCGGCGGTGCAGGTCAACATCCGCGCCGGCATGCCGCCGCCAGCCGACGACAACGGCGTCCGCTACCTGAGGCTGCCACTGGACGCGTTCTGAGCGCGGCGGGCGCTTTCGCGCTTCGCCAGATCCAGCGCCTTGGCGCGCGCGGCCGCGTCGCCCTGCGCGCCGGCCCGGGCGTACCAGCGTATCGCCGCCGGAATGTCCCGCTTCACGCCTTGGCCATGCTCGTACATGCTGGCGATCAGATACTGCGCGCCGGCATCGCCCTGCTTGGCCGCCTCCTCGTACCAGTAGGCGGCCAGACGGTCGTCCTGCGGCGCGCCGCGGCCGAGGAAATATTGGGTGGCGAGGTCGATCTGCGCCGGCAGATAACCCTGGCGCGCCGCCAGCGCGAACCAGCGCGTGGCCTCGGCCAGCGACTTGGGCAGGCCATCGCCGCGTTCGGCCAGCAAGCCCAGCGCATGCTGCGCCCGGTCCAGCCCCTGCTCCGCCGAGCGCTTCAGCCAATACACCGCCCGCGCCTTGTCCACCGCGCCGGCCTCGCCCTTCCAGTCCATCATCGCCAAGTCGAAGGCCGCCACCCGGTCGCCGCGCTCCGCCGCCTGCCAAAAGGCGATGCGGGCGGCGGCCAGATGGCCGGCCTGGTATTCGCTCCAGCCCGGCACCTCCGGCTCGGCCGCGTTCGCGCCCCATGCCGCCAGCAGCAGCGCCAGCATCATTACCGATCTCATAAGCGTTCTCCCCATCCATGCCGGTTGGTCGCCGCATGGCGCGAATCCTGACGCCGCTTCGCCTTGGGCTGACGGCGCGGACCGCGGCAGGCTACAATATTTCGACTAGATGTCATTATCCGGAGTCCCCGATGAGTTCCACCCTGGTTGATCCGCTGTGGTCGGCCATCCGCGACGAAACGCTGGCGGCGGTCAACGACGAACCGCTGCTGGCCAGTTTCCTGCACATGACCGTTCTGCGCCACGCCACGCTGGAAGACGTGCTGGCCTTCCACCTGTCCACCAAGCTCGCCAGCCCGGTGATGGATCCGCGCGCGCTGCAGGAGCTGTTCCGCGAGGCCTTCCAGGCCGATCCGGCGATCAGCGCCGCGCTGCGCGCCGACATCCGCGCCTGTTTCGAGCGCGACCCCGCCTGCGACCGCTACTCCACGCCGCTGCTGTATTTCAAGGGCTTCCACGCGATCCAGAGCCAGCGCGTCACCCATTGGCTGTGGCAGCAAGGCCGGACCACGCTGGCGCTGTTCCTGCAGAACCGCATCTCCGAGGTGACCGGGGCCGACATCCATCCCGCCGCGCGCGTCGGCCAGGGCGTGATGCTGGACCACGGCACCGGGCTGGTGGTCGGCGAAACCGCCGTCATCGGCAATAACGTGTCCATCCTGCATGGCGTCACCCTGGGCGGCTCCGGCAAGGAACGCGGCGACCGCCATCCCAAGATAGGCGATGGCGTGATGCTGGGCGCGGGCGCCGCGGTGCTGGGCAATATCCGCGTCGGCGAATGCGCGAAAGTGGGCGCCGGCAGCGTGGTGCTGGAAGACGTGCCGCCGCACGCGACGGTGGCCGGCGTGCCGGCCCGCATCGTGGCCCAGGCCTGTCCGGGCACCCCGGCGCTGGACATGGACCAGCGGGTATAAACGCCAGCATTCTGTAATTAAAGTACACCGGGGCCTGCGCCCCGGCGCCGCCGGACAACCCGCCCTATCCAGCCGACGCCTCCTGAAGCCGGACCCGCGGCATCTCGCTTGCGGCCTTGCGCGGCAAGGTCACCGCTGTTTTGGTAGTTTTCCAACAGTACAGATGCCAACGGCTTGGCGCTGTGTAGCTTAGCCGCTACAATGCGCGCGGCCGGCGACCGCCCCGATATTGCATGGCGGCGCCGGGTTCATCAGGAAAACCACCCCATGAACGTCAGAGTTGTCGACTACCGCGCCCCGGACGCCGCGGAGCAGTTCACCCGTTCCCTGCACGAAACCGGCTTCGGCGTGCTGACCAACCACCCGATCCCGCAAGACCTGGTTGAAAAGATCTACGCCGACTGGCTGGGCTTTTTCAACAGCGAAGAGAAGTTCGACTACGCCTTCTCGGTGGAAAAGCAGGACGGCTGGTTCTCGCCTGAAGTGTCGGAAACCGCCAAGGGCGCCACGCTCAAGGACATCAAGGAATACTTCCACATCTACCCATGGGGCCGCGCGCCGGCCCAGCTCAAGGCCGACGCCGACCGCTACTACGGCATCGCCAACCAGCTGGCGCAAGAGCTGCTGTCCTGGGTGCAGCAATACAGCCCGGCCGACATCGCCGCCAACTACCGCGAACCGCTGTCCCACATGATCCAGGACAGCCAGCAGACGCTGTTGCGCGTGCTGCGCTACCCGCCGCTGACCGGCGACGAACCAGCCGGCTCGCTGCGCGCCGCCGCGCACGGCGACATCAACCTGCTGACCATCCTGCCCGCCGCCAACGAGCCGGGCCTGCAAGTGCAAGACAAGAACGGCGAGTGGCTGGACGTGCCCTGCGACTTCGGCACCCTGGTGGTCAACATCGGCGACATGCTGCAGGAAGCGTCGGCCGGCTACTACCCGTCCACCCAGCACCGCGTGGTCAATCCCATCGGCGAAGGCGCGAAGAAAAGCCGCATCTCGCTGCCGCTGTTCCTGCATCCGCGCCCGGACGTGATCCTGTCCGACCGCTACACCGCCGGCGCCTATCTGGACGAGCGCCTGCGCGAGCTCGGCGTGAAAATGTAAGCCGCCCATCCGCCATTCCAGACGGCCGCGGCCCCGCTGCGGCCGTTTTTTTATTCCCTTCTTCCGCCTCGCGGCTGCGCCGCCGCCATTCGCAAACTACGATAAAAATTAAGAAGAGCACGCTGCGGCGGCCACGTCGCTCCGCAGCCATCGGTAGAAGGGAATCTATGCGCGGCACTCTCACGCGCCCTCCGGCTGTCCCGGACTGGCTGCCCAATGTTCTGGTGGCGCTGCTGTATTGCGCGGCGGCGTGGCTGGGCGACCGCTTTTTGATGCTGGAACTCGGCATGGACACCGTGCTGTGGCCGCAGCCCGCGCTGGCGCTGGCCGCCCTGCTGCTGCGAGGCCGGCGGGTATGGCCGGGCGTGCTGCTGGGCGCGCTGCTGGCGGAGGGCTGGCGCTGGTCGGGCCAGACCGCCGGCCTGAACTGGCTGCTGCCGGCGCTGGGCATCGCCGCCGGCGTGCTGGCGCAGACGCTGGCCGGCGCCTGGCTGGTGCGCCGCCATCTCGGCGCCGGCAATCCGCTGGGCAGCTTCGGCCATTGCCTGCTGTTCTGCCTGATCGTGGCGGCGTCCGCGCTGCTGGGCACGCTGATCGCCATCGCCTCCGCCTATCTGGGCCAACTGGTGCCGCAAAAAATGCTGCTGGCGCAAGGCTGCCTGTGGTGGCTGTGCAATGCCAGCGGCACGCTGCTGTTCGGCAGCCTGCTGCTCAATCTCTACTACCACGGCTGGCCCAGGCTGGGCCGCGAAGCCTGGTACGAGATGCTGGCCTACTTCGGCACGGTGGCGCTGCTGACCGCCAGCATCTTCATCTGGTGGCACCCCACCATGGACACCACTTATCCGCTGGACATGCTGGTGCTGCCGCTGGTGGCCTGGGCGGCGTTCCGCTTCAGCCCGCGGGAGGTGGCGCTGGCGCTGCTGCTGATCACCCTGCTGGCGCTATGGGGCACCCGCCACGGCGGCGGCCCCTATCTGGGCTTTTCCGCCTACAGCACCTTGATCATCCTGCAGACCTATATCGGCATCCTGACCGTGGTGGCGCTGTGCGTCGCCGCGCTGATGAGCGAGCAGCGCCATATCAAGCAGGAACTGGGGCGGCAGCAGGAACAGCTGGAGCAGCAGGTGCGCATCCGCACGCTGGCGCTGGAGCAATCGCATGCCGAGGTGCTGGCGCTGTCGCGGGTGGATTCAGTGACCGGCATCGCCAACCGCCGCTGCTTCGAGGAAAGCCTGGACGGCGAATGGCGGCGAGCGCGGCGGCTGGGCGCGCCGCTGGGCATGCTGATGATAGACATCGACTACTTTAAGCTCTACAACGACCACTACGGCCACGTCAGCGGCGATTACTGCCTGCGCGAGGTGGCGCAGGCGATACGCGGCAGCGTGCGCCGCCCGCAGGACCTGGTGGCGCGCTACGGCGGCGAGGAGATCATCTGCCTGTTGCCGGACACCGGCGCCGACGGCGTAGCCGTCGTCGGCGAGGCGGTGCTGGAGGCGGTGCGCGAATTGCAGCTGCCGCACGCCGGCTCGTCGGTGGCCAGCATCGTCACCATCAGCATCGGCGGCGCCACCGTGCATCCGCGCGAGGTGGTGGACAGCCGCCAGCTGATCGAGGCCGCCGACCGCGAGCTCTACCGCGCCAAGCAGCAGGGCCGCAACCGGCTGGTGATCGCTGGACGCGACGAGGCGACGGCCGGCCGCTAGCGCGCGGCGGCGGCCATGCCGCGGAACCGTTCCTCAAGCAAGCGCAGCACCCGCAACGTCGCCGCCAGTTCCTCAGCGTCGATGCCGTTCAAGGCCTGGTCGAAAAACGCCTGCCTCTGCGGGGCCGCCGCGCGCAGCAGCGCCGCGCCGGCCTCGTCCAGCGTCACCAGCGTCTGGCGGTTGTCGGCCGGATCGGTATCCCGCCGCACCAGCTTCTCGGCCTCCATCGGCTTCAACTGCCGCGTCAGCGCGCCGGGGTCCATCTGCAGGTGGCAGGCCAGCCGCTTCTGGCTGGCGGTGCCCAGATCGTCCAGCGCCTTCAGGATGCGCCAGCGCGGCAGCGCCTCGCCGACCCGGCCCTCAAAGGCGCTGTACATCGCGCGGCTGCTGCGGCCCAGCTGCTGCAGCAGATTGGGGGGATGCTCATTCATGCCGCAGCTCCTGTTCCGGGACCGCGCTGTCCAGCCTCACCGCCGGCACCTTGCGCACCAGCCACAGGCCCAGCAGCAACCCTAGCGCCACCAGCCACTGGCTGTAATGGATGGCGTCCACCAGCAATTCGCGGCTGGCGGCCAGCAAGCCGTCGGCGCCGGCCGCCGCGTGGCGGAACTGCTCCAGGCTGTCGGCGTTCAGCAGGGTCTGCGGATCGGCCAGCCAGGACCGCCAGCTCTCGCCGTGGCGCGCGGTCAGCATCGCCTCCACGCTCTGCCGGAAGCTGTGGCTGACCACCGCGCCCATCACCGCCGTGCCCAGCATGCCGCCCACCATCCGCGTCGACTGCAGCATCGCGGTGGACACCCCTAGCTGCTGGCGCGGCGCCAGTTGCTGGACGAAGATGGTCAGGTTAGGCATCAGCAGGCCCAGACCCAGCCCGCCCATCATCATGTTGGCGAAAATCAACGCGTGCGGCGTGGACGGCGAAGTGCGCGCCAACAGCGCAGCAGTGGCCGCGAACATCAATAGCCCCAGGCCCAGCAGCCGCGTCGGATGCTTCATCCGCTGCACGATGCGGCCGTTGAGCATGCTGCCGATGGTGATGAACACCACCAGCGGCGTCACCAGCAGGCCGGCCTGGTTGGGCGACAAGCCGAAGCCGGCCTGGAACATCAAGGGCGCGTAATACATCACCGCGAACATGCCGAAACCCATCAGCAAGGACAGCCCGAACAGCGGCGCCAGGCCCTTGTGCGACAGCATGCTGGGCGGCAGCAGCGGATTGGGGCTGCGCTTTTCCCACCAGACCAGCGCCGCCAGCGCGGCGACGCTCAATCCCGCCAGCGCGGTTAGCAGCAGCGGCGATTTGTGCTGCGGCAGCCACTCCACCGTCAGCTGCAGCGAGCCGAGGAACAGCGCGATCAGCACCGCGCCCTGCCAGTCCAGCCGCGACGGCGGCCGCTCGTCGTGGCGGATCACCGGCAGGAAGCGCCAGACCAGCCACAGGCTGACCACGCCGACCGGCAAATTGACGAAGAACACCCAGCGCCAGCCCAGGTACTCGGTGAGAAAACCGCCCAGCGACGGCCCGATGGCGTTGGCCAGGCCGAAGGACGCCGACAGCATCACCTGCCAGCGCAGCCGCTCGCGGGTATGGGGAAACAGATCCGGCACGCAGGCGAAAGTGGTGGCCACCAGCATGCCGCCGCCGACGCCCTGCAAGGCGCGCGCCAGCACCAGCTGCAGCATGTCCTGGGCCAGCCCGCACAGCATGGAGGCGGCGGTGAACAGCACGATGGCGGTCAGCACGAAAGGCTTGCGGCCATGGTCGTCGCCCAGCTTGCCGAAGACGGGGACGGTGATCACCGACGTCAGCAGATAGGAGGTGCCGACCCAGGCGTACAGCGCGAAACCATGCAGGTCGGCCACCACGGTGGGCATCGCGGTGCCGACCACGGTCTGGTCCAGCGCCACCATGATCAACACGCAGCACAGGCCCAGCATCGCCATCAGCCGCTGGCGGAAGTCCAGACCGGCGGCCAGACCGGCTGGAGAGGAAGGAGCGTTCATGATTGATAAGGCAATAGTTGCTATGTCAATCATTATGCGGAACGCCGGACCGGCGCGCCACGCCCCAGCGGTTAACAAATGTTGGCGGAAAAGGGGAAGGCCGCCGCGGGGAAGCGGCGGCGGACGCCGGCGCCGCTCAATAGCCCTGGCGCGCCAGCCAGCTGGCTTCCTCGCTGTTGGCGACGGTGTGCACCAGCCAGTCGCGGAAGGCCCGCACCTTGGGCAGCTCGGCCAGCTCGTGCGGATAGACCAGGTAGTAAGCCCACTCGGTTTCCAGCACGGTGTCGAACGGGATCACCAGCCGGCCGCTGTCCAGGTCCTGGGTGACCATCGACGCCTGGGCCAGCGTCACGCCCATGCCGGCCACTGCGGCGTGCAGCGCGTATTCCAGCGCGTCGAAGGTGACGCCGCTCTCCGGGTTGACGCCGGACACGCCGGCCAGCGTCAGCCAGCGCTTCCAGGTGTTCTGGTCGCGCCACGGGTGCAGCAGCGTGTGGTGCCTCAGGTCGTCCGGCACGTGCAGCGGGTGCTTGCCGGCCAGCAGGCTGGGCGAGCACACCGGGATCAGCTTTTCGCGGCAGATGCATTCCAGCCGGAGATCGGCCGCCGCCTCCGGGCTGGACAGGCCCACTACCGCCAGATCGTATTCGGCGCGGTTGAACGGCTTGTTGTGTATCAGCTGGGTCAGCAAGTGCAGCGTGTACTCCGGGTGCCGCGCCTGGAAGTCGGCCAGATTGGGCAGCACCCAGCGCATCGCCGGCGTCGGCGGCATCCGCACCCGCAGATCGCTCTGGCGCAGGCGCAGCGCCTCGCTGGCCTCGTTCAACAGCTGGAACGCCTCGCGCGCCGGCTTCACCAGCGCCTCGCCTTCGGCGGTCAGCGCCAAGCCGCGCGCCTGGCGGGTGAAAAGCGTGGCGCCGTAATACTCTTCCAAGGTCTGGACGTGGCGGCTGATCGCGCCCTGGGTGAGGCTGAGCGCGGCGGCGGCGCGGGTGAACGACAGGTGCTCGGCAGCGACGACGAACACGCGCAGGGCATTCAGCGGAGGCAGCTTCATGCTGTTACATGCCTTTTCTTCATAGTTTTCATGAGATTAACTGCTTTGTGCAAACCGCCGCCTCCACGTATGCTGGTGGACATTGTCGCGGACGGTACCATCGCGGCGAAAGCAAGCGCCATGCATAGGTCTGAGGTCAGCCATGCATAATGGTTGATTCTGGCACAGCTTTCGTCGTTCGGCATCCTTATTGTCAGACAGGATACCGCCCGCGCTCTCGTATCGATTGATTGTCTGCCAGTCCACGTTGGCATGCACGGGCCCCTCGGGGTCCGATTTTTTTTGCCCGCCGCCGGCGCGCGGCCAAGAAAAATGCCGCCGGCCGAAATGGCGGGCGGCATCGCGGACGGCGAGCTTGGCCGGCTGCGCTCAGCAGCCCTGGCTCAGCGCCAGCTCCAGGCTCTTCTGGTAATGCAGCTGCGAAGCCTCTTCCTTGCCGGTGGCCTCAAACAGCCGCGCCAGCTCGGCGTGCGCGCACAGCGTGGGCTGGATCGACACGCTGGCCTCCAGATAGCTCTGCGCCTTGCCCCACAGCTGCTGCGCCTGCGCCAGACGGCCCAGCGCCAGCAACAGCCAGTGGTCGCGCGGGCGCAGCTTCAGCCAGTTTTCGGCGTCCTTCAGCAGCGCCAGCCGCTTTTCCACGCTGAGGTGGGCAGCCAGCTGGCCCAGTTCGCGCGCCAGTTCCGGCAGCTCCATTTCGTCGCTGGACAGCGCGCCGGCCAGCAGCGTGGCGGCGTAGTCGTATTCCTGCAAGCGAATCAGGTGGGACACCACCTGCTGCAGCAGTTGCGGATTGCCGCGCTCGGCGTCGGGGATGCGGCGCAGCCAGTCGCGCACTTCGCGCTCGGACAACAGCCCGGACAGCTGCTGCTGGTAGGCGGCCAGCCGGTAGCGGCGCGCCTGCTCCGGCTCCAGCGCGTCGGCCTTCAGCAGTTTTTCGGTCAGCAGCAGGATGGCTTCCGGCTGCTTCTGCAGCAGGCGCACCTTCAGCTCCAGCCGCAGCGCGTTGGTCAGATTGGGCGACAGCGCGCGGGCTCGCTCGATGGCGGCCAGCGCGCCCAGCGCGTCCTTGTCCTCCAGCCTCAGCTCGGCGTCCAGCATGTGGCGCGCCAGTTGCAGCCGCGCCGGCAGCTGGTCCAGCTGGTTCAGGTATTCGTCGCGCTTGCCGCCGTCGCCGGCGGAGCCGGCCGCGCGGGCGGCGATCAGCAGCGCCAGCGCGCGGTTCTCGGCCGAGTATTCGTCGGGCAACGATTTGGACGCCTCGCGCTCGGCCTTCTGGAAACGGCCCTCGAAGAAGGCGATGCCGGCCTCGCGCAGTGCGTGGCGGGCGGCTTTCAGCTTCTTCTGGCGCTGGAAGCGCTGCACCTGGCGCGGCAGATCGGCGGCCAGCGCGATCAGCCGCAGCGCGATGTGGGTGACGACGATCAGCGCCACCACCAGCACGATCATCAGATTGAACGACACTTCCATCCGGTAAGGCGGCAGAAACAGGATGGCGTAGCCGGTATTCAGGGTGGAGGCCAGCCCCACCAGCACGGCCAATGCGAACAGGCCGGTTATCCACAATGCGAATCTCACCGTTTACTCCCCGCTGTTGCCTTGGGCGTCGCGCACAGCCTTCAGGCTAGCGCTCATGTCAGGCAGGCTGATGTCCAGGGGCGCGCCTTCCAGCTCGCCCAGCGTCGCCAGCCACTGCGAGGAGGCGGCCGCGTCGCGGTCGAAATAACGCTGCACGTAGCTGCGCGCGGCGGCGATGTCGGCGGCGTAGGTCTTGCCGTCGCGCTGCATCAGCGCCAGGCGCGCATCCAGCAAGCGCATCTTCAGGTTCTCGCGCAGGAAGAAGGCCTGCTCCGGCGACAGCAGCAGCGCCTCAGGCTTGTCCATGCGGCGGATGTGGATCAGCTCGCCCAGGCTGCCGCTGATCTCGGCGGACAGCCGCTCCCACCACGGGGCATCCGCCGCCGGCTGCGCCGGCTTGCCCGGCTGCGCGCCGCCCAGGCGGTGCGAATCCACCACCAGTGGCAGCGAATCCACGCTCAGCATCAGCCGGTCGATCTTGACGGTCAGGCCGACGGTGTCGAGATAGGGCAGCGCCTTCAGTTTTTCCAGATCGGTGGCCACGGCCTTCTTCACCCCGATCAGCTGCGGGCGGTCGAACTTGGCCAGCCGCGCGTCCACCATCTCCAGCGCGGAGACGGCGGCGCTGACGTTGCCTGCCAGCTGCAACTGCTGGCTGGCGATGGCGAGCGTGTGCTCGATCTCGGACAGCAGCCAGTCGGTGCGGTTCTTGGTCAGTTCCTGGTACATGCCGTTCAGCGTCGCGTACTGGCCGGCGGCCTCGTTGACGCGCGCCTCCACCAGCGCCAGCTTGCCGTCGGTGGCGCGGGCGGCCAGCATCGCCTGCTCGGCGATGGCGCGCTGCTCCTTGCCGGCGCCGCTGCCTTCGGCCAGACGGCGCGCCAGTTCCTGGCGCATCGAATCCAGCTGCTGCTGGGTGGTGTAGAACTGCCAGCCGGCCACCCCCAGGGCGGCGACGGCCAGCCACACGGCGAGGCCGGGGCGTTTGCGGGACGGGGCGGCCTGGGCCGGGATGGCTTCGTTGATCTGGGATTCGCTCATGGGTGACGACGGAACCATTCTTTGAGGCCGGCGACCAGTGCGGCATCGTCGGCTCGGGTTGTCACGATGCGTGTCGCGCCGAAAGCGTCCAGGCGCTCGGCGATACGCGGATGCGGCACGCAGTACAGCAGGCATTGTAGCGTTCCCATCCGGCGCGGGCCAGCCAGTCGGAACAATTGCTCTACCATTTCGCCGGAAGTGATGATGACGGCATCGGGCGGAGCGGCGTCGAACGCGGTCCAGTCCGGCGCGCCGTCGACGCGGCGATAGACCTCGGCGACCTCCACCCCGGCGCCCCGCGCGGCCAGCGTATCCGCCAGCAGCGCGCGGCCGCCCTCGCCGCGGACGATCAGCCAGCGCTGGCCGGACACGTCGGCCAGCTCCGGCAGCGCCAGCAGCGCCTCGCTGTCGCTGCCCGCGGCCGGATGCAACACCGGCAGGCCGGACAGATCGGCCAGCCGCTTCGCGCTGGCCGCGCCGACGCAGGCCAGGCGCTTGCCGGACAGATCCAGGCCCGCCAACGCCGGCCAGGCCGCGTCTATCGCGCTGGGGCTGACCCAGAACAGCGCGTCGGCCTGCGCCGCCTGCCGCGGCAGCGCGGCCAGCGCGGCGGGCAGCGGCTCGATCTCCATCAGCGGCAGATGCTCGGCCTGCCAGCCCTCGGCGCGCAGTTTCCCGAGCAGGCCGGCGCACTGCGCCAGCGGACGGGCGGCGAGTACGCGTGTCATCGCCGGCTCAGCGCGGCTCGGCCAGCACCGCGTCAATCAGCGGACGGGCGCCGGCGTCGATCAGCTTCTTCGCCACCGCGCGGCCCAGCGCTTCGGCATAGTCGGCCGGCGCGCTGGCGCTGGCGGTCAGCACCACCGAGCCGTCCGGATGGGCGACTAAGCCGCCCAGGGTCAGCGCGCCGTCGGCCAGCGTGGCGAACGCGCCCAGTGGCACCTGGCAGCTGCCGCCCAGCTCCTTGGCCAGCGCGCGCTCGGCGGCGGTACAGGCGCGGGTGTCCGGGTGGTTCAGCGGCGCCAGCAGCGCCAGCAGGTCGGCGCGGCCTTCGCGGATCTCGATGCCCAGCGCGCCCTGTCCTGCGGCGGGCAGGCTTTCCGACGGCGCGAGCTCGCCCTTGATGCGCTCGGCCAGGCCCAGGCGCTTCAGGCCGGCGGCGGCCAGGATGATGGCGTCGAACTCGCCGTCGTCCAGCTTCCTCAGCCGGGTCTGCACATTGCCCCGCAAAGGTTTCACCGCCAGTTGCGGGAAGCGGGCGCGCAGCTGGGCCTCGCGGCGCAGGCTGGAGGTGCCGACCACGCTGCCGGCCGGCAGCTCGGACAGGCTCTGGTAGCGGTTGGAGACGAAGGCGTCTCGCGGGTCTTCGCGCTCGCACACCGCGGCCAGCGCGAAGCCGTCCGGCAGCGTCATCGGCACATCCTTCAGCGAATGCACAGCCAGGTCGGCGCGGCCTTCCAGCAGCGCCTGCTCCAGCTCCTTGACGAACAGCCCCTTGCCGCCGATCTTGGACAGCGTCTTGTCCAGAATCTGGTCGCCCTGGGTGGTCATGCCCAGGATTTCCACTGTCAGATGCGGGTACAGCGCTTGCAGCCGGGCCTGGATGTGCTCGGCCTGCCACATGGCCAGCCGGCTTTCGCGGCTGGCGATGACGATCTTGTCCATGAAACCGGATCCCGATAGAGAGGGTGTAATCAGCTCAGGATTCTACCACGCTGCCGTCATGGGCTTGGCCCGGTTGTTGCTGCGACGCAGCAAGATCAAGGCAAGACGCGGAAAAATGCCGTAGCGTGTCCACTACGGCGCGGAAGCTGCTTATGATGAATGTTTGCCCGCGGCCGGTGAGGCATGGCCATGGAAGCCGTGGCCATGCCTGACAAGTCGAACACGGGAACAAGAATATGAGCGATCACG
The DNA here is from genome assembly GCF_039708975.1 of Chromobacterium indicum. Classification (NCBI taxonomy): domain Bacteria; kingdom Pseudomonadati; phylum Pseudomonadota; class Betaproteobacteria; order Neisseriales; family Chromobacteriaceae; genus Chromobacterium; species Chromobacterium indicum. Next base: position 269,711 of record NZ_JAYFSJ010000005.1, on the reverse strand, counting down.
ACAAGGACCTGCCCCTGCGGGCCGACCTGGCCTGTCTGGACCGGCTGCTGTCGGAAGTGGTGGGCGAACAGGAGGGCGCGGTGGTGTCCGGCGCGGTGCAGGCGATCGCGTTGCGCCGCGGCGACGAGCGCAGCCATCCGCTGCCGCAGCTGGCGCCGGAGGCGGCAGCCTCGCTGCTGCGCGCCTGCGGCCTGTACGCGCAGCTGTTCAACATCGCCGAGGACCTGCACCACAACCGCCGCCGCCGCGCCCACCAGCTGGCCGGTTCCGCGCCGCAGCAGGGCAGCCTGCCGCGCGCGCTGCAGCGGCTGCGCCAGGACGGCGTCAGCTTCCACGCGCTGCACCAGCTGCTCAGCCACGCCAGGGTAGGCGCCATCCTCACCGCCCACCCGACCGAAGTGCAGCGCCAAAGCGTGCTGGACGGCCACCGCGCGGTGCGCCGCTTCCTGTCGCAGCTGAACGCGCCGGACCTGACGCCGGAAGAACGCGAGGAGCTGGAGGCCAAGCTGAAGCGGGCCATCCTCGCCCTATGGCAAACCTCCGAGATCCGCCACTTCAAGATGACTGTGCGCGACGAAATCACCAACGGCGTCGCCTACCACCCGCTGGCCTTCTTCGAGGCGCTGCCGGCGCTGTACCGCCGGCTGGAGCGCGAGATCGGCCAGCTGTGGGGCGAGGAAGCGCGGCTGCCGTCGTTCATCCGCGTCGGCAGCTGGATAGGCGGCGACCGCGACGGCAACCCCAATGTCGACGCCGGCCTGCTGCGCCACGCGGTGACGCGCCAGTCGCAGCAGGCGTTCGAACACTATCTGCAGGAATTGAAAAGCCTGTACCGCGAGCTGTCGCTGTCGTCGCGGCTGGTCGACGCCGGCGCCGAGGTGCTGGCGCTGGCCGAGCGCTCGCCGGACCAGGCGGTCAGCCGCGGCGAAGAACCGTACCGCCGCGCGCTGGCGACGATGCAGGGCAAGCTGCGCGCCACGGCCCGGCTGCGCGGCGTCGAGCTGGCCTGCCGCTGGGACGAGCGCGCGCCCTACCGCGACCACCGCGAGCTGATCCAGGACCTAGCCAGTCTGTCCGCCTCGCTGCGCGCCCACAGCAGCGCGCTGCTGGCCGACGGCCGGCTGTCGCGGCTGATCCGCAGCGTCGATGTGTTCGGCTTCTTCCTGATGCCGCTGGACCTGCGCCAGCACGCGGCGGTGCACGAAGGCGTGGTGGCCGAGCTGTTCAGCGCCGCCGGCCTGGAGGAATACCGCGCGCTGGACGAGGCGGCGCGGGTGCGGGTGCTGACCCGCGAACTGGCGACGCCGCGGCTGCTGTTCTCGCCCTACCTGCGCTACGGCGAGCAAACCGAGAAAGAGCTGGCCATCTTCCGTGAGGCGGCGGCGATCCAGCGCGAGTTCGGCGTCGAGGCCATCGGCCAATGCATCATCTCCAACTGCGCCAGCGTCAGCGACATCCTGGCGCTGGCGCTGCTGTGCAAGGAAGCCGGCCTGATCCGCCTGGAAGACGACCTGCCGCGCGCCAGCGTCAACCTGGTGCCGCTGTTCGAAACCATCGCCGACCTGGAAAACAGCGAAACGGTGATGCGCGCGCTGTTCGCGCTGCCCTGGTACAAGCAGCTCTTGGACAGCCGCGAGCGGGTGCAGGAAGTGATGCTGGGCTATTCCGACAGCAACAAGGACGGCGGCTACCTGACCAGCCAATGGCAGCTGTGGCAAGCGGAAACGCGGCTGGTGCGGGTGTTCGCCGACGCCGGCGCGCGGCTGCAGCTGTTCCACGGCCGCGGCGGCTCGGTCGGCCGTGGCGGCGGCCCGTCGTACGAGGCCATCGTCGCCCAGCCGGCCGGCAGCGTGGCCGGCCGCATCCGCATCACCGAGCAAGGCGAGGTGATCACCGCCAAGTATTCCGATCCGGCCATCGCCGGCCGCAATCTGGAGGCGCTGGTGGCGGCGACGCTGGAGGCCAGCCTGGGCAACATTCCGGGCGGCGAGGTCGACACCGCGCTGTTCGACGAGCTGTCGGCCAGCGCCTTCTCCGCCTACCGCGCGCTAGTGGAAACGCCGGGCTTCATGCAGTACTTCCTGGAAGCGACGCCGGTGACCGCGATCGCCCGGCTCAACATCGGCAGCCGGCCGGCCTCGCGCAAGAGCCTGTCCTCCATCGGCGACCTGCGGGCGATTCCGTGGGTGTTCTCGTGGTCGCAGTCGCGGCTGATGCTGCCGGGCTGGTTCGGCGTCGGCTCGGCGGTGGCCGCCTACGTGCAGAAGCACGGCGATGCCGGCCTGGCCAAGCTGCAGCATCTGTACCGTCATTCGCCGTTCTTCCAGGTGGTGCTGTCCAATATGGAGCAGGTGCTGGCCAAGGCCGACCTGGGCATCGCCCGCCGCTTCTCCGAGCTGGTGGACGACCGCGAGCTGGCGGCGCGGCTGTTCGGCGCGATCGAGGCCGAATGGCGCAAGACCCACGACGCCTTCTTCGCCATCACCGGCCAGGCCGAGCTGTTGGAAAGCAACCCGACGCTGCGCCGCAGCCTGGAAACGCGGCTGCCCTTCCTCGACGCGCTGGGCCTGCTGCAAGCCGACTTGCTGGCCAGGCTGCGCGCCGAGCCGGACAACGAGGACACGCTGTACGCGATCCACCTGACCATCAACGGCACCTCGGCCGGCCTGCGCAACACCGGCTGAGCGTCCGCCAAGCGCGGCATCAAGCTTCCTGGCGATTCGTCTGGAGGCCCGCCGCGAACCGGCGGGTGGTTGCCGACAAAAAGAACGCGGGGCCGGCAAAACCGGCTCCGCGTCGCGGCAACCGCCGCGGCAGGAGCGCCGCCGCGGCGAAAACAGACTCAGCGCAGCTTGGCCGCCGGGCCGTCGCTGCCCAGCTCAACCGCGTAGGCCAGCGCCAGCTGCGAGAATTTCAGCGCATGCTTGGCCTGGTTGCCCGAGCTCGCCAGCGTATCGTTGCGGCTATGGATGTAGGGATTGGAGTTGTTGAAGCTGGACTCGAACGGGAACGATGCCGCATAGCCCTGCGCGTTCCACGAAGCGTGGTCGGAGCAAGCGTAGCCGCACTGGCTGTAGCCGACCTTCAAGCTGGGCAGGTAGACCTTGGCCAGATTGGCCAGGAAGGTGTTCTGCGCGGCGTTGGTGTAGTCGGTGAACAGGAAGATGTCCTGCGCATCGCCCTGATAGTTGGTCATGTCCAGCTGCAGCGCGCCCACCACCTTGGCCTGCTGCTGCTTGAAGCGCTTGGCGATGTCGGCCGAGCCGCGCAGGCCCACTTCTTCCGCCGAGTACGCCATGAACTTGATGGTGCGGCGCGGCTGATAGTTGCCGGCCAGCAACACGCGGATCACCTCGGTCAGGCTGGCCACGCCGGAAGCGTCGTCGTCGGCGCCCGGCGCGCGGCTGCTCTCGCCGGTGCCGCTACCGACGGTGGAGTCCAGATGGCCACCCAGCACGATGGTCTCAGCCGAGTTATCGGTACCCTTGATGGTCAGAATCACCGATTTCTGCGGCCAGCTGGCGTGGGCGAACTGCTCGACGGTGACGTCGCCGCGGTTTCCGGCGAGCTGCTTCCATTGGGCGGCGATCCAGTTGGACGCGTTGACGCCGTGGCTGGTGGTGTAGAAGCGGTTCTGATAGTTGGACAGCGACTGGATGGTGCCGAGGATGTTGCTGTCCTGCAGTTGCGGCAGCAGCTGGTTGACCGCGGCCTGATTGTCTATCGCGTAGCTGGGCGCGACGAGGCCGGCCAGCGGCGCGGCCGAGCCTTTCAACGCGGCCTGGGCCTCCTTCAGGTCGCGATGGACGATGAAGCCGCCGCAATGGCGCAGGTTTTCATGGATGGAGTCGGACAGCTTGGGCAGCAAGGCCTCGTCCACCTGAACCAGATGCACGGTTTCTCCGGCGGCTCCTTTGGCGAGACGGCCGTCCGCCGCCAGCTGGCGGCTTTCCCGGCTCTTGGCGCCGGCATCCAGCTTGCGCAGCAGCTGGTAGCCCTGATCGCCTACCGAAATCCAGACCGGCTGGGCCTGGGCGGCGCCGGCCAGGCCCAACAGGACCAGCAAGGCGCTTTGACGCAGTTTCAACATATGAGGGACTCCCGAGCGAAGGCCGGCGCCTCACGGCGCCGGCCGGGCAGTCAGATGCGGCCCCGGACGGGGCCGCGTTGGCGACGATGGCTTATTGGCAAGTCACGCCGACCGCGGTGAAGGCCTTGGTGACATCGGCGCTGTTGTAGCCGCGGGCATCGGCCGCCTTGACCACGCCGCAAGCGGCGCTGTTGTAGGTGGCGTTGGCGGTCCAGTACAGGCGGTTGGCGTCGACGAACACTTCAAAAGCCTTGCGGGTGTTCCAGTTCGGGCTGGTGGCGATCAGGTAGAACGCCTTGTTGTACACGCCGCTGGAGTAGTGCACGTCCAGACCGTTGTAGTAGTCCTTGGCGTTGCCGATCGACTGGCCGTCCTTGGTCGGATCGGCGAAGTAGCGCAGCGCGCCGGTCTTCTTGAAGATTTCCGCGCCGACCAGGAAGTCGTTCTTGCCCTTCATGTAGTACTCGGCGGCTTCGCCGGCCATGTCGGAGAACGCCTCGTTGATGCCGCCGGACTGGCCGCTGTAGACCAGGCCGGAGTTCTGCTCGGTGAAGCCGTGGCTGACTTCATGCGCGGACACGTCCAGCGACACCAGCGGATAGAAGGTGCTGGCGCCGTCGCCGAAGGTCATCGCGGTGCCGTCCCAGAACGCGTTCTCGTAGTTGCGGCTGTAGTGCACCTTCATCAGCAGCTTCTGGGTGATCGGCTTCAGGTTGAACCAGTCCTTGTACAGGTTGAACACCACGTTGCCGAAATAATGCGCGTCGTTCAGCGGCGAATAGGCGCCGTTGATGGCCTTGTAGGTATTGGTCGGGCAAGCGAACTTGTACGGAGTGGTGCCGCTGGTGCCGCCGTTGAGGTTGACGGTGGCGACGTTGCCGCTGTCCATCTTGCAGTCGCTGGTGACCACCAGCGGACCATAATCGGTGCCATACAGGTATTTGCCAGTCTTGGTGTTGCCGCCGGGGCCATTGGCTTCGGCGTGGTTCAGGCCTTCCCATTGCTTGAGCACCTGGCCGCTGTTGGCGTCGATGATCAGGTGCGGGCGGCTAGGCTCCTTGCCGTCGACCACGAAGGACACCAGGTAGACCAGCTGGGCGACACTGCGCTCGTTCAGGCGCACCACCAGCTCGGCCTTGTCGTTGTAGGTGGGGTTGCCGTTGGCCTTCAGCGACTTGGCCTGGCTCAGCACCTGTGCGCCGCTCAGCGTCGGCTTGGCCGAAGCCAGATCTGACTGAATGCCGGCGATGTAGCTGCCGGACAGCTTGCCTTGAACCGCCTTCAGTGCGGCGGCCGGCTTCTCTTCCACCACGGCTTCGCCCCAGACCGGGACGCCCTGGTAGTACTGCTGATAGCGGGTCACCACCTTGCCGGAGGCGAATTGGGTGCTGCGCAGCGGCTTCAGATCCGACTGGTTGACGCCGGCGAACGCCGTAGCGCTGCTGGCCTGGGCCTTGCCCAGCTTTTCCAGGTCGATACGCTCGGCAGCGATCGCCGAGGCGCTGAAGACAGCCAAAGCGGACAGGACCAAACCACGCAGCATCAGTTGCTGTTTTCTCATCACGGAACTCCAAATGTAGACGGAGCGGGACGGGATGCGTCCCGCGCAACACCGCCAGCTCATGGCCGGCGGTACCGGGAGCCGCGATCTGGCCGGGTCGGGCGGGTCGCCCCGCGGCGGAAACGCCGTCGGAGAAGGCGGATGGCCGCGACGGACGATGGTGGCCGCCGGCGCCATTCTGTGCGGGCCGTGCGCATCGTCTGCCGCCGCCGGCCGCCGCCCGGTACTGCTGCCGGACAGGCCTGCGACTAGCCTTGGGACGAGCTGGAAGCGTCTGCCACGCCTCCGGACTTAACCCGGATTATCCCGGCCCGTTAAATCCCAAATGCATAAATTATGTATTGGATTTTTCTTGCTGAGATTCATCTGTACTTTTGAGCAGTTGCTGGGAGCCTTGTAGAAAAAGACTGAGCTGAATCAATTGCCAATCAATGCATTACGTGATGATCTTGGAGTTCTGATTCAAACTGGAAAACAATAAATATTCACACACTGGTTTTTCTGTACCGGTCCTATTTGCAAAAATATGACACTTGCAGATACGCCACGCGATAGCGAGAACCGCCGAGACCCAGAAATGGCAAAGGCCCGGCTGACCGGGCCTTTTCAATGGCAGGGGGGAGAAAAGCGGACCGCGAACACGATCCGGAAGTCAGGGCGCGAGGCGGGAGCGGCGCCAGATGCCGTCAGGCTGCAGCGTGTACAGCACCCGGTCGTGCAGGCGGCTGGGGCGGCCCTGCCAGAACTCGACCCGCTCCGGCGCCACCGCGTAGCCGCCCCAATGCGGCGGGCGCGGCACATTGATGGGGTGCCGGGCGCCGAACATCGCGGCCCGCGTCACCAGCACGGCCTTGGACGCGATCTCGCTGCTCTGCTCGCTGGCCCATGCCCCCAGGCGGCTGGTATACGGCCGGCTGGCGAAGTAGGCGTCGGACACCTCCGGCGCCACGCGCGCGGCCTTGCCCTCCACCCTCACCTGGCGCTCCAGTTCCGGCCAGAAGAAATTCAGGGCGACGTAGGGATTGGCTTCCAGCGCCTGCCCCTTGCGGCTGTGGTAGTTGGTGTAGAACAGCAGCTGGCCATCCTCCACGCCCTTGAGCAAGACGATGCGGGACGACGGCCGGCCATCGGCTCCGACCGCGGCGAGGTTCATCGCCGTCGGCTCCGGCACCTGCGCGGCGATCGCCTCGTTCAGCCAGACTTCGAACTGCGCCGCCGCGTCGGGCAGGCAGTCTTCCGGCGACAATTCTTTCTTCGAGTATTCCAGACGGATATCGGCAAGGTTCAGCGACATGTTTCCTCCTTGGCCGTCCATCTTAGTCGAACGCGGCCGCGCCGGAAATGCGCGCGATCAGGTTCCGCCCGCTACAGGTGGAACCTGAACCGGCGCGGCGCTTAGTTCAGCGCCTGGTTGATCACCGCCGCGATGCGGGCGCCGGCCTTGGCCAGCTGTTGGTCCACCAGCAAGCCGCCGGCGCGCAGATAGGTATTGTCCAGATAAACCGGCGTGGACGGCGACGCGCCGCAGCTGAAGCCGGCCAGCGGGCCGTAGACGTCGGCGCGCGCGTACTGGTTGGACTCATGCACCCAGTCCATCACGCTGCCGCTTTGCCAGCCGGCGACGTTGCGCTGGTACTGCTGCAGATCACTGGCGGCCCAGGTCTTCTCGTTGGCGCCGTTCAGCTCCTGCTGCACCAGCGCGGTATCCCACACCGAGTGCAGATTGCTGACCTTCTTGCTGCCCGGCAGCTGCACCTTGAAGTCGTTGCCGCCGCGGTCCAGGTTGTCGGCCGCGTGCAGCGGCTGATGGATGTCGCCCACCATGTGGATCAGGAAGGTCAGCGCCTGCGCGCGGTCGGCCTTGCTGGCGGCGCGGTCGGCCAGCACCTTGCGGTAATGGTCGATCTGGTTGGACGCGCAGTTGCCGTCCGGGCACTCGTCCTCGGTCACGCCGCTGCAGACCGGCTCGTCGTTGTAATGCCACTGGTCGGAGCCCGGCAGGGTCTGCTTCAGATCCTGCTTGTGCTGGTCCATGTACAGCGCCAGCTGGGCGAAATCGGCGTTGGGAACCAGCTTGGCCACTTCGGCCTTGGCCTTGGCGCTCAGCAATTGCTGGGCGATGTAACCGGTGATGCGGTGGCCTTCCTGGCCCCAGGCCAGCGCCTGGGCGCTGCTGGCGGCGAAAGCGGCGGACAACAGCAGTGCGAGTGCCTTCTTCATGTTCTCTCCCGGATGATTGCTTTTGTTTTGATGGCTGGCGAAATGCCAGCGCGGCGCATCATACGGGACAAATATGAAAATTGGATAAATATTTTCACATCGAACTAGTTCTACAATTTATTTTCCATTCGGGAAATATTTTAAATCAATTATTTGCGTAAGCTCCCAGGCGGCCTCCCCCTTTCCACGCGCGCTCCAGCAGCATCGTTTCCAACGCTTGCAAGGCCGGCTGGCGCGCCTGCCGGCGGCGGATCAGCAGGGTCGGCGCGCGGGACAGGTCGTCCGGCAGCGCGTGCGTCGACACCTGGGCCGCCATCTGCGGCATGCTGTCCAGCAAAGCCTGGGGCAGCAAGGCCAGGCCCATGCCGCAAGCCACGCAGCTGAGCATCGCATGGTAGGAGCCCAGTTCGACGATGCGCCGCGGCTGCACGCCCTGGCGCCGCAGCCACGCCTCCAGCCGCTGGCGGTACGAGCAGCCGCTGCCAAAGGTCAGCAGCGTGGAATCGGCCAGTTCTTCCAGCGACGGCGCGCCCCGCGCGGCGGCGGCCACCAGCACGATATCCTCCACCGCCACCACGGTCTGCTCCAGCCTGTCGTCGTCAAGCGGCCCGCTGACCAGCGCCGCGTCCAGCCGCCCGTCCAGCACCGCGACGGTCAGGGTCCGCGACTCCCCGGTCTGCAATTCCAGTTGCACCGCCGGATAGCGCGCGTGGTAATCGGCCAGCACCGGTGCCAACCTGGCCGCCGCCGTGCTCTCCATCGCGCCCAGCCGCAGCCGTCCGCTGGGCGCGGCGTCCGCCATCGCCAGCCTGGCCTCCTCGGCCAGGTCCAGCAGCCGCTGGGCGTAATCGTTGAGCCGCCAGGCGACGGCGGTGGGCACCAGCCGCTTGCCCTCGCGCAGAAACAGCGCCACGCCCAGCTTGTCCTCCAGCTGGCGCAGCCGGGTGGTGACATTGGACTGCACCCGGTGCAGCCGCTGCGCGGCGCGGGTGATGCCGCCCTCCTGCAGCACCGCCTGGAAGATTCTCAGCTCGTCCAGTTCCATCATTCTTTTCCAGAGATTATTTCAATCACAATAATTCATTTTTTAAGAATAATGAAGCGGTCTAGGATGCGGGAAACCCATCTGGAGAATCATCATGACCTCACCAAGCATCAGGCAGGGCTATCTGGCGGCGGCGGGCGCCGTCGCCATCTGGACCGGCTTCAACATCGTGTCGCGGCTGGCCGGCAAAAGCGCGCTGGCCGGCACCGACATCCTGGCGCTGCGCGTCGGCACCGCCGCGCTGATCCTGCTGGCCTGCGGCGGCCTACCGCGCGGCGCGCTGCGCGACGCCAGGCTGTGGCTGCTGACCTTGCTCGGCGGGCTTGGCGTCAGCATCTTCGCCTATTGCGCGTTCAAATTCGCGCCGGCGGCGCACGGCGGCCTGCTGTTGCCCGGCATGCAGCCCTTCCTGGTGGCATTGGCCGCCTGGCCGTTGCTGGGTGAAAAACCGCAACGGCGCAAGCTGCCCGGCTATGCGCTGATCGCGCTGGGCCTGCTGCTGAGCGCGCTGCCGCAGTTGGGCGGACACGATGCCGGCCAGGCCTGGATAGGCGATCTGATGTTGCTCGCGGCTTCGGTCAGCTGGGCGGTGTTCGGCGTACTGGCCCGGCGCTGGGGCTTCGCGGCCTGGCCGCTGACGCGCGCGATCACCATCATGGCCGCGCTGCTCTATCTGCCCATTTATCTGTTGTGGCTGCCCAAGCATCTGGCGGAGGCGTCGTGGGGCATGCTGGCCTTCCAGGCGCTGTACCAGGGCGTGGGCGCGGCGATCCTGGCGATGCTGTTCTACCTGCGGGCGGCGGCCGTGCTGGGCGCGGTGAAGATGGGCGTGCTGTTCGCGCTGATTCCGATTCTGGCCGGCCTACTGGCCGCGCCACTGCTGGGCGAGCCGCTGACCGCCAGCCTGGCGGCGGGCCTCGTCAGCGTCAGCCTGGGTGCCTGGCTGGCGGCGCGGGAACAAAAAGCAGCGTCTCAGCCATTTCCCGCTCCCGCCGCGAGCAAGGCCTAAACACCACGCTCATGATGCGGCCAAACGCAAAAACGGCCCCGCGGGGCCGTTCAGCTCTGGTAGCCAGGAAAGTCTCAGTAGCGGCGCGGCTGCGCCCCGGCGATCTCCTCCACCTTCCAGCCTTCTTCGCGCGCGTCGAGAAACTGGATGATGGAATCGACCGACACCGTCTGGATGCGATCGGCGAAACGCAGTTCGTTGGGGTGGTCGTCGAAGGCGACGTTAGCCTTGAACATGCGGCCGCCCAGCCGGGTCATCGGCCCCAGCTTCAGCTCGGTGGGCTGGTAACCGTTCAGCTTCAGCCACATCTGCGCCTGCTCGCGGCTGCGTATCGCCGTCTCGTGGCTTTCCGCCGCCACCAGCTGCTCCAGCACCCAGACGTTGGAATTCTCGTAACGGGTGGAGAACGGATAGGCCAGCAGGTTGTACTTCGCGGTGTGCAGCTCGCGCAGCTTGGCCGGCTGGTTCAGCCGCGCCAGCAAGCGCGATGCCACCTGGGGCGGCGGCACCAGCGCCACCGAGTCGAAACGGAACATGTCGTCGAGGAAGAAATTGCCCAGCCCCTCGTACCACAGCTCGGAGCGGTCGGTGCCGCAATCGTTCAGCAAATGCGCCACCCGCCAACGGCGGTCCGGCTCGGCGCGATAGACGATGCCGGCATGGGTGTAGCGCAGATTGTACTGGCTGAGGTCCTGGCCCATGCGGCCCAGCACCACCACGTCGCTGCCCAGCTGATCCAGCCGCTGCTGCACTTTCTGCGCGGTCTGCATCGCCATGCGGAAAGTCTCCGGCGTCAGCGGCTTCTCCTCGCAACTCTGGCCGGCGACGGCCAAAGCCGGCAGCGTCAGCGCGAGCGCGGCAAGCAAGCGCGCCGGCTTCATCCCGGAATCCTCGAGTGCTCCAGCAGCGCCTCGCCCACCTTGTTGGGGATGAAGGCCAGCACCTTGCCCGAGGCCACCAGCAGCGTGCCGCTGGCGGTGGCGGTCACCTGCACCGAAGCGCCGACCGCCGCGCCGGACGCCTTCACCGCGGAGCCGGAAACCTTGACCAGCAGCTTGGCGCCGCCCTGCACCGAGTCCAGCGTCAGCTCGGCCACATCGCCCACGCCCTGGACGATGCCGGCGATCACATAGGCGCTGCCGGTCACCGCCAACACTGGGCCCAATGCCGATTCGCCATGGCCCTGCGACGCGCCGCCCACGCTCACCACAGGCGCGGCCAGGATGGACAAGGCCCCCATACCTATGGTTTGCGAGCCGTTATTGCCGATGGAGGGATCCGCCAACGCGGGCCAGGAAGCGGCCAGCAGCACAGCGCCGGCCAACAGGGAGTAACGCGACATGATGCAACCTTGGTGTCATGAAGATGGCTGCCATCATGCCAATTCAATTGTAAACAGGCAATTGTCCCATTACCGGACATCGCCGCGCAGCAAGGCCAGCAACGCCTCGCCGTCCAGCCTGGCGCTGGCGTCGCCGCCGGCCAGCAGGCTGTCGGCCAATGCCCGCTTGTCGCGGTGCAGCTCGACAATCTTTTCTTCGATAGTGCCGGCCGCCACCAGCCGGTACACCGTCACCGGCCGCTGCTGGCCCATGCGGTAGGCGCGATCGGATGCCTGGTCTTCCACCGCCGGGTTCCACCACGGGTCCAGATGGATCACGTAGTCGGCGGCGGTGAGGTTGAGGCCGGTGCCGCCGGCCTTCAAGCTGATCAGGAACATGTCGCCGTCGCCGGCCTGGAAGGCGTCCATGCTGGCCTTGCGCTGCTTGGTCGGCGTGCCGCCGTCCAGATAATGGAAGCGGATGCCTTGCTGCTTCAGGTGCTCGGCCGCCAGCGCCAGGTGGTCGACGAACTGGCTGAACACCAGCGCCTTGTGGCCGTTGTCCAGCAGTTCCTCGCAAATCTCGGCGAAAGCCGCCAGCTTGCTGGCCGGCAGCGCGCTGTCGGGCTGGGTGAGCCTGGGATGGCAGCAAAAGCGCCGCAGCCGGGTCAGTTCGGCCAGCGCCTGCATGCTCTGGCCGCCGGCGGCCGGATCGGCCTCGGCCACGCGGGCCAGGGCTTCCTGCCGCATCGCCTCGTAGACGTGGCGCTCCTGTTCGGACAATTCGATCAAGCGCGTAGTCTCGGTCTTGGGCGGCAGCTCGGTCAGCACCTCCCGCTTGGTCCGGCGCAGCAGATAGGGCTGGATCAACGCCTTCAATTGCGCGCGCGCGGTTTCGTCGCCGTCGGCGATCGGCTGGGCGTAGCGCTGCTCGAACTGCGCCAGATTGCCGAGCAGCCCGGGCGCGATGAAGCGGAACAGGCTCCACAGCTCGCCCAGATGGTTTTCCACCGGCGTGCCGCTGGCGGCCAGGCGAAAATCGGCGCGCAGGCTTTGTGCCACCAGGGCGCGCTGGCTTTGCGGGTTCTTGATCGCCTGCGCCTCGTCCAGCACCACCGACGCCCAATGCACGTCGCCGAACGCCTCGGCCTCCCGCTGCAGCAGGCCGTAGCTGACGATCACCAGATCGCCCGGCCCAACATCGTCCAAGCGCCGCTGCTGATGGTAGGCGCGCAAGCGCAGGCTGGGCGCGAAGCGGGCGGCCTCGGCCAGCCAGTTCAGCGCCACCGAAGTCGGCGCCACCGCCAGCTGCGGACCCAGATGGGCGCGGGTCAGCAACAAGGACAGCGTCTGCACCGTCTTGCCCAGGCCCATGTCGTCGGCGAGGCACGCCCCCATGCCCCAGTGCGCCAGCCGCGCCATCCAGGCAAAGCCTTGCAGTTGGTAAGGCCGCAGCGTGGCGTTCAGCGTCGCCGGGACCTCGGGATCGAAAACAGCCGCCTCGCGCCAGCGCGCCGCCTGTCGCTGCCAGCCGTCGTCGCCATCGAATTGCCCGGCGTCCTCGCCCAGCGCCTGCAGGCGCGGGCCGGCCAGCGGACTGATCGCCAATCCGTCCGGGCCGGCGTGGTCCACCAGGCGGGCCAGCTCGCCCAGGCGCTCGCCCAGGCTGCCGGACAGCATCAGCCAGTCGCCGTCGGACAGTTGCAGATACTTGCCCTTCTGGCTGGCCAGCGCCGCCAGCAGATGGCGCAAGGTCAGGATGCGGCCGTCGTCCAGCTCCAGCTCGCCGTCGGCCTGCAGCCAGCCGCCGCGCCGCTTCACTTTCAGCTTCAGCTGCGGCATGCCGTCGGCGGCGGCCAGGCGGATCTTGTCGCCATGCGGCCACAGGCAGACGACGCGCGCCTCGCCGGCCGCCTGCAATTGCGCCAGCAGCGACAAGGCCGAATGCTGGTCTGCGAACAGCCAGCCGTCGCCGTCGCGCTGGCCGCGTCCGATCGCCGGGCAGGCCTCGCGCAGCGCGCGCAGGCGGGAGGCTTCACCGGCCAGGTCGCGGACGAATTGGCGGTACTCGCCGTCGATGTCCAGCACCAGCCCTGCCGCGCCGCGGCCCGGCGCGCTCCAGCCGGCAGCCGGATGCGGCTTGACCTTGAGCTGTAGCCGCAGGCCTTCCGGCTGGCGGGTCAGCAGCGCGTACAAGGCCGGATCGGCCGCTTCGCTGGGCAGTTCCGGATCGAAAGCCGGACTGGCGTCCACCAGCGGCAGGCCGGGCGCGACATCGCGTATCGCCTCCAGCACCCGCTGCCGCGCCTGCCACGGCACGGCCAGGCCGTGGCCGACCAGATCGGCCAGCGCTTTCAGCTCGTCGGTCAGCTGGTAGACCAGCAGCCGCTCCGGCTGCGGCCGCCGCCAAAGCGCGCCGCCGCAATTGGCCAGGCCTTCCGGCAGCAGCTTCAGCCGCAACTCCGCGCCAACCCGCTCCATCTGCAGCGCCGCTTGGCCGGCCTCGACGCGGATGCGCCGCGCCGGCGCGTCGGCGTCGAACAGCAGCGGATGGTCGACCAGCGCCGGCAGCAACGGCGCGGCGTCTATCAGGCCGGCGTCGCCGTCGTGCCTCTCCAGCAGGGCCAGCAGCTGGCGCAACAACGGCAGGTCGTGCGGCCGCACCGCCTCGGCCTGGTCTTGCAGCAGGCCGGACAGCGAACAGGCGCGGCCGCGGCTCCAGCCCTCGGGGCCGGCGGTTTGCAGCAAGGGCTGCAGCTGGGCGCCGGAGTCGGCCAGGCGCAAGCGCCAGATCAGGCGGGAAGAGGATTGCGGTTCGGTCATTGCGCATCGAGAAACGGAAGGTGGGCCGATGTTGCCGGATTCGGCCCGCGCTGCAAAGCGCCATGAGAAACGGCAGCCTGGGCTGCCGTCATCTCACTGAACCGCTACGCGCTGCCGCCGTCGCAGCCGCCTGTCTGGGTGGGAATGTTCAACAGATGAACGAAGGCCTTGCCGTTCCAGCGCCACAAGCGGTCGCAAAAACCCGCCGAGCCGGCGCGCAGATCATGCACGCCCGCCGACACGTCCCGCGTGCGGCGCACCTGGGCGGCCGGCATGCCCAGATTGGCGCGCAGGCGGCCCCCGCCGTCGCGGACGAAGACCCAGACGGAAGCGCCGGCCGCGCCCGAGGTGCAGCCATTTCCGCCGCGCACCCATAACTGCTCTTGTCCGCCGTCGCGTTCGAAATGGCCATTCAATGGATAGGGATCGTCGCAACCGTTCGGGCCGACGAATCCCGCCTCGCCGTCCTGCGAGACGTAGCGCATATCGAGCTGCGCCAGTACATCTTGCAGATCGACATCCGACAGCTTGCGCCCCTTGCCGAACAAGGCCTCGTTGGCATCGGCCGCCGGCGTGTCCGGCCCCTGGGCCTGCGCCTCGCGCTCCGGCCGCGTCGGCAGGCCGGCGCGCACCCGGCAGTCGACATCGGCGCAGACATATTCCCAACGGCGGCGGTCGAAGCGGAAATCGAAGCTGGCCAGCTGCTTGCCTTTGCCGTCGCGGACGATCGCCGACAAGGGGTAGGCCGCGGCCTCGCCCCGGGCGCTGTCGAGCTGGTAAACGAACTTCATCCCGGCGATGGTATCGGCGTCGCGGCCGAACACGTCGCCGCCGATTGCCACCACCTTGTCGTCTTTGGGCGCGTAAAACTGCGGGAAATCCTCGGATGCGTCGCTTCCGGCCGCGAACCAGCCCATATAGCCGTCGCGGGACAGGCGCAGCAGCTGCGCCTGCTCGGGGCCGGCGGCGCGATGGTTGAGGAAATCCAGCTCCCGGCTGCCGGCGATCGGCGCCAGGGTGTCGGCGTCGACAACGAAAGCGCCGACCAGGCCGCTCAGGTCTTCGTCGCGCGCGGCATCCTTGGCACCGCTGGCCAACAGATACAGCCGGCGTTCGCCGCCGGACGCGACGCGGTCCAGCGTCAATGGCCGCAGGCAGTAATCGCCGCCGTCCTCGCGCAGATAATGCCAGCAGTTCCGTTGAGGATCATGCTGCTCGCCGCCGTAAGCGCGGTTCATGATGCCGGCCGCCAGCCTCCGCGCGGACGCGTCCGCCAGCGCCAATCTCTCCACTTTGACCTGATCGCCGCCTCGCAGCAGCAAGCCTCCGGCCAGGATCGCGACCGCCAGCGCGACGCCGCCGGCGGCCAGGCGCAGCCTGGTCTTCCTTTCCATCCACATCCCCTTCACTGCCGCAATGTCCCGTGGACCCATCGGGTCCGAATATTTTTTTCATTCGGGGCAATATTACCAACTCGCCCCGTTTTTTCCAGCGCCATGAAAAAAGGGAGCCGAAGCTCCCTGGTTCTTTTCTGCCGCGAATCGCTCAGATGCGGGCGAAAGCCCTGCCGGCAGCGGCGAGGGTTTGCTCGATCATGTCGTCGCTGTGCGCGGCGGAGACGAAGCCGGCCTCGTAGG
This sequence comes from Chromobacterium indicum, assembly GCF_039708975.1. Taxonomy (NCBI): domain Bacteria; kingdom Pseudomonadati; phylum Pseudomonadota; class Betaproteobacteria; order Neisseriales; family Chromobacteriaceae; genus Chromobacterium; species Chromobacterium indicum. Next base: position 254,005 of record NZ_JAYFSJ010000005.1, on the reverse strand, counting down.
CCGACGGCGCGAAGTAGATGCCCTCGTCCAGCATCGCGTGGAAGAAGCGCTTGAAGCGCTCGATGTCGCAACCGGTGGCCTCGGCGTAGGACTTGGGCGCCTTGTCGCTGAAATAGAAGCCGAACATGCCGCCGACGCTGTCGGTGGACAGCGTGACGCCGGCTTTCCGCGCTTCTTCGGCCAGGCCCTGGGCCAGTCGGGCGGTGCGGCTGCCCAGCGTTTCATAGAATCCAGGCTGCTGGATCAGCTTCAGCGTGGCCATGCCGGCGGCGACGGACAGCGGGTTTCCGGACAGGGTGCCGGCCTGGTAGACGGTGCCCAGCGGCGCGATCTTGCCCATGATGTCGGCACGGCCGCCAAAGGCCGCCAGCGGCATGCCGCCGCCCACCACCTTGCCCAAGGTGGTCAGATCCGGCGTGACGCCATGCAGGCCCTGGGCGCAGCCTTTCGCCACGCGGAAGCCGGTCATCACTTCGTCGTAGATCAGCACCGCGCCATGTTGCTCGGTCAGGCTGCGCAGCGCCTGCACGAACTCGGCCGACGGCTGGATCAGATTCATGTTCCCGGCGATCGGCTCCAGGATCACGCAGGCGATCTTGTCGCCGATTTCGGCGAAGGTGCGCGCCAGTTGCTCCACGTCGTTGTACTGCAGCACCAGCGTGTGCTTGGTGAAGTCGGCCGGCACGCCGCCGGAGGACGGATTGCCGAAAGTCAGCAGGCCGGAGCCGGCCTTGACCAGCAGGCTGTCGGAATGGCCGTGGTAGCAGCCCTCGAACTTGACGATCAGGTCGCGGCCGGTGAAGCCGCGCGCCAGGCGGATCGCGGTCATGGTCGCCTCGGTGCCGGACGACACCAGGCGCACCTGCTCGACCGACGGCAGCAGCTTGCAGATTTCCTCGGCGATCACCACTTCGCCCTCGGTCGGCGCGCCGAACGACAGGCCACCGACGGCGGCGTCCTGCACCGCCTTCACCACCTCGGGATGAGCGTGGCCGACGATGGCAGGCCCCCAGGAGCCGACATAATCCAGATACTGTTTGCCGTCGGCGTCCCAGAAATAGGCGCCCTCGGCGCGGGCGACGAAACGCGGCGTGCCGCCGACTTGGCCAAAGGCGCGCACCGGCGAATTGACGCCGCCGGGGATCACTTGCTTGCCACGTTCGAACAGTTCCAGATTGCGGGACATGAGGTTTTCCTTGTCTGGCGGCGCGGGCCGCGCCGCGGAATATGGGGATGCGCGGCGGAGCGTCTGCGGGTGCCGCCGGGCCCGGTCATTCTACATGATCGCCGGCCCGCCCGGGACCGCCGCCGGCCCTCGCCCTCCGCTGTTCCGCCGCAGCCGCCGCCGGAGAATCCTGCACGATACGCCCCTGTTCCAGCACCACCACCCGCTCGGCCATCGCGATGGTTTCCGGCCGGTGGGCGACCAGGATGCGCGTCATGTCGATATCCCGCACCGCGGCGTTGACCAGTTGCTCGTTCCATACGTCCAGATGGCTGGTGGCCTCGTCCAGCACCAACAGCCGCGGCTGCTTGTACAGCGCCCGCGCCAGCAGCACGCGCTGCTTCTGGCCGCCGGACAGGCCGGAGCCGATGTCGCCGACCAGGGTGTTGTAGTTCATCGGCATTTCCATGATTTCGTCGTGGATGGCGGCGAAACCGGCGCAACGGCGGATGCGCTCCTGATCAGGTTGCGGATCGAAAAAACAGATGTTGTCGGCGATGGAGCCGGAGAACAGCAGATCGTCCTGCATCACCGTGCCCAGCATTTGGCGATAATTGCCCAGGCCCAGCTGCCTGAGCGGCACGCCGCCAATCAGCACCTCACCCTCGGTCGGCTCCATCAGGCCCAGGATCAGCTTCAGCAACGTAGTCTTGCCGCAGCCGGAGGCGCCGGTGACGGCCAGGCACTGGCCGGCCGGAATCGCCAGGCTCAGCTCGCGCAGCACATAGGGTTCGCTGTCGGAGTAGCGAAAGGACACGTTGCGCAGCTCGATCGCCGCCTGGACATGGGCCGGATCGATCTCGACGTCGTTCAGTTCCGGCTCCGGCTCGGTCAGCAGGATGTCGGCGACGCGTTCGCCGTGCAGCCGCAGCATGCGCAGCTCGAACAGCTTGTCTATCAGCGCGGCGATGCGCTGGCTGAACTGGTCCTTGTAGCTGAGGAAGGCGAACAGCATGCCCGCCGAGAAGCGGCCATCCATCACCGCCAGCGCCGCCAGCCACACCACGATCACCCGCTCGGCGTTGAACAGCAGCGCATTGGCGGTCTGGAACGACAGGCTGAGCCGGGCGATGCGCAAATCGGCGTTGAACTGCTCGGCCAGCGCGTTCATCCAGCCGATGCGCCGCTCCTCCTGGCGGCCGAACAGCCGCACGCTCTGCGCGCCGCGCGCCGATTCGATGAAATGGGTGCTCTGCCGCGACGCGTGGATGATCTGCTCGGCGGTGGCCTCGCGCAGCGCGCGGAAGATGCTCCAGCGCAGCAGCGCGTACAAGGCCACCGCGATCAGGCTCACCATGGCCAGCGGCGCGCTGTACAGCAGCATCACGATCAGCGTGGCGATCACCAGCAAACCATCGATCACCCCTTCCACGAACTGGGTGGTCAGGCTTTTCTGGATGGTCTGGATCGAGCCGAAGCGCGAAGTGATGTCGCCCAGATGGCGCTTCTCGAACCACGGCAGCGGCAAGCGCATCAGGTGGGCGAAGGCGTTGCCCAGCCACTGGAAATTGAGGCTGGTGGCCAGCGCCGTGGTCGCCCAGGAACGCACCGCGCCGATCGCGGTCTGCAACAGCACCAGCAGCAGGAAACCGATGCCCAGCACGGTGATCAGGTCGCGGTCGGCGGCCACCAGCGCCTCGTCCACCACCCACTGCAAATAGAACGGCGCGGCCAGCGCGCATACCTGCAGCGCCAGGCCCAGCAACAGCAACTGGAGCAAGCCACCGCCCAGGCCGTCCACCCGGCCCATCAGCGACAGCAAGCTGAACTGCAGCTTCTCCTCGGTCTTGCGGAACGAGGTGTCCGGCGTCAGTTCCAGCGCCACGCCGGTGAAATGCTTGGACGCCTCGTCCAGGCTCAGCTTGCGCTCGCCCACTCCCGGATCGTGGATGACGATGTGTCGCGCCGACACCTGTTTCAACACCACGAAATGGTTCATGTCCCAATGCAGCACGCAGGGCAGCTTCAACTGCGGCAGGTGCTGCAGGTCCAGCTTCAGCGGCCGCGACGCCAAGCCCAGCCCCTGGGCCATCGCGATCAGGCTCTTCAGCGTGCTGCCCTTCAGCGATACCGAGAAACGGCGGCGCATATTGGCCAGATCGATGCGGTGCCCCCAATAGCCGGCCACCATCGCCAGGCTGGCCAGGCCGCATTCGGCGGCCTCGGTCTGCAACAGCAGCGGCAGCCGGCGGCGGCCCCAGAATCGCAAGGTCGGTTGCTGATGGCTCATCTCACACCTTTCCGCTGATGCTGTAGAGCGGCTCCAGCACCCATTCGTACAGCTTGCGCCGCTCCAGCAGCACGCTGGCGTCCAGCGCCATGCCGGCCTTCAAGGACTGGTTCTGGCCGTAGGTGATGACGCTCTGGCGCTCCAGCCTCACCCGCACCCGGTACAGCTGCTCGCCGGAGCCGCCCTGGCCGCCGGGCAGGTACAGCTCCTCCGGCCGCAGCGCGCTGCGCGACACTTCGCGCACCGTGCCCTTGAACTGGCCGAACTTCTGGTAGGGATAAGCCTGGTAGCGGATCAGCACCGCCATGCCCGGCTTGACGAAGCCGGCGGCGCGCGACGGCGCGTACAGCTCCGCCTCCAGCGGCGAGCCGGCCGGCGACAGATTCGCCAGCGTCTGTCCGGACGCCACAGTCTGGCCGGCCTGGGCGGCGATGCCGCTGACCATGCCGGCCTGCGGCGCCCGCACCAGCAATTTGCGCTTGGCTTCGTTCTCGGTCAGGTCCTGCTCCAGCTCCGCCATGCCGCGCTGCGCCGCCGCCTCGTCGCGTTTGGCTTGCAGCTGCAGGTCGCCCAGATCGGACAAGGCCGCGTCGTGCTCGCTCTGCAGGGCGGCGCGGCTGCGCTGCAGATCGGCCAGCTTGGTCTGCTGGTCTATCACCTCCGCTTGCTTGTCCTGCAGCGCGGCGGCGGAGATGAACTGCGACGCCAGCAGCTTGCGGTTGCGCTGCAGCGTGTCCTCGGCCAGCGCCACCCGCCGCCGCTGCAGGCCGATCTGTTCGTCCATCCGCTGCAGCTCGCGCGCCAGGTCGTCCGCCTTGCGCCGCAGCGTCTCCTGTTTTTGCCTGGCCTGCATGCGCAGCATCGCCTGGTCGCCGGCCAGGCTGTCGCGCCGCGATTGCAGCAGCGCGGTGATCTCGCGCCCGGCGTCGCCGCGGGTGGCGCTCTCGCGCTCGTTGCCGAGCACGAACAGCACATCGCCGGCCCGCACTTGCTGGCCCTCGCGCACCCTCACCTCGGCCACCACGCCGGACTGCGCCGGCTGCAGCCGGATCAGGCCCAGGCTGGGCAGCAGTACGCCCGGCACCTGTGCCTTGCGGGTGTAACTAGCCAATACGAAGAACAGGACGATGGCGATGGCGATCAGCGCAAACACGCCGGTCAGCCAGGCGAAGCTGGCGGGACGCAGCAGCACGATGCGGCCATAACGCCGGTCGGAGGCGTGGCTGAGAGCGGCGGAACGAAAAAGTGGCACGGATAGGACGCCTTTGGTAGGCATGCCGCGCTGCGGCATGCGGAGATTCGACACTCTACCATTAATTCCATTGGCATTTTAAGCAACAAGAGACGCGCACCGGCACCCCCGCTCCATAATGTTTGGACGGCCGCCGCGGCAACTTGGTCTCCTTCTTTAAATTCTCATCACGGACTACATGCGCGCCACACTGTCCATTAGGACTGGCCGATAACCGTCATTTCGAACAAGCTCCGCCTCCTCCATCGGCAATAACCATGCTGGGCAAGGATTACTGATCTGTTGCGCGATGCAGACAAGGCGGCGCAGTTTCACCGCTGCCGCGTATCCGTAATCGCCCGGGTTGTTTCCCCATCGGCCCCGTCCAATAGTTCACTGTCATCAATGGAATTGATCCATGCCGCACCCACCGCTCGGCCACAACTAGGCTTCGGGATCCATTCGGTGACGCGTTCGGGCCGGCCTTTGTCGACCCCCACACACGCATTAGGAGAAACACCATGCAAACCGACAAGCAAGTGGAGCAGACCGAACTGGACCAGGACCAGGAAATCGCCGACATCCTCGGCATCACCGTTCTGTCCCCGCTGGAGGAAGCCGCTGTTTCCGGCGGCGAGGTACAGCACGAGGATCACGATCACGTCCACAAGGCGCAATGATCCATGCCAGGCCGGCTCACCCATCATTGAGCCCGCCTTGAGGAACACCGTTCCGATGCCCGCCCCCTCGCGGGGCCGGGCGCTCCGCCCCCTGCTCAGCCGACCGCCATTCGAGGAATGCATGCGATGGACAGACACGCTCCAAGCTTCAGCGACGCATGGTGGGAAGACTTTCTGCAAGAGTCCAGGCAACTGAGCAGCCCCATCGTGTTCAAGGCCGCTCTCGGCCCGAGCCATGTCGTGGCATTTCGGCAGGCCGTGCTGGACATCCTCGCCACCCTGGCGAATCTGCGCACCAATCGTTATGGCCTCCGCATATACGCGGCGGGCCGGCTGCTGGGCCGCGATGAAATGGAGCGCATCTACGACAATCCTCCACAGCCGGGCGAAAGCCTGGAGGACTGGAGCGGCCGGGTATTTCCCGACACGCCCTTCGGCATCATTCTCAACGCCGGAGAGAAATTCCACCACGAGCTATCGCGCGACATCGCGCGGATGCTGGCGCCGCTGTTCGAGAAAATCGGCCTGCCGCGGGACGGCGTCCAATTCAGCATCTTCATTGGCAATTACGACAAAACCCCGCTCGGCATCCATCAGGACCGGCGCGGCGAAAACGTCATCCATTTCCATGTCGGCCCCGGCGCCAAAACCATGTACCTGTGGGACCCGGAACAGTACCGCGGGCTGACCGAAGCAGCAGGCATGAACAAACGCGACTTTTCCGCATTGCGCCCCCACGCCAGGACCTTCCACTTCGAAACCGGCGACCTGTTCTTCATGCCGGAAGGCACTTTCCACATCGGCGCGCAGAGCGAATTGTCGATAGGCATCACCGTCTGGCAATACACCCATACCAACCAGGCCCTGGCCGAGAGTCTGCACGCCTTCCTGCTCAAGCAGATAGCCGGACCGCCGGACGAAGCCATCGTCCATGACCCCTCGCCGCCGAATCAGGCCGGCGGTCTGGACGCCGTCCTCGCTGCGCGCCACCTGCCGGAAGAGTACCGCGCATCGAATTACGAACAGCTGCTGCGCAAGGCCTATCTGGACTGGCGCCATTGCCTGGCCAGCAACGCCGGCTATCGCAATTCGCCCTTTCCCCTGGAGCCGGCAGCCCTGCTGACCCGATCCGACCTGGTGCAGGCGGAAACTCCGTACCGCATCCTGACGCGGGATACGATGCCAGGCCGGATGGCCGTCTACGTACGCGGCAACAAGCTGGAAATGAACCGCCATCCCGGCCTGATCTCATTGCTGGACAGGCTGAACCAGGGCGAAGCCTGCGTCGTGGCAGACCTGCTGGGCCTGTTAGACCCGCGCTGGCCAGACAAGATAGGCCTGCACCTCCTGGCCGAGCTGCTCCGCTGGCGCGGCATCCGCCGGCTAGACCCGCCATCGGACTGATCGCCTTCCCCCACTCGCACCCGCGCCAGGGAGCCAAGCATGTATCACCCCCGCGAGAATGAAACGATAGACGACAGCCTCACTCCGGACCGCTTGCGGCAACAATTCGATGCCGACTGGTGGACCGGCTTCCTTGCCCGCACCGAACAGATGAGCCGGCCCTGCGTCTTCACCGACGCGCTGGACGCGCGGCAGGCGCGCATCATGCGCCGCCAGGTGCTGGACATCCTGGCCGAGGTCGGCCAGGTGCACCAGGCGAAATACGGCTACCGCCTGTGGCTGGACGGCCGGCAGGTGGACGATATTGACGAACACTTCTCCCTGCATCCGCAGCCCCATGAAGACATCGAGGACTGGGTGCGCCGCGCCTTCGGCGAGCGCAAGTTCGGCATCATCCTGAACCGGGGCGAAAAGTTCAGCCCCGGCCTGTCCCAGGCGATCGCGCACATCCTGGAGCCGGCGCTGAAAATGATAGGCATGCCGACCGAAGGCATTCTGTTCACGGTATTCCTCGGCAACTACGACATGACGCCGCTGGGCATACACAAGGACTCGCCCGGCAAGAGCGTGATCCATTTCCACCTCGGCCCCGGTCCCAAAACCATGTACACCTGGGGCGACGACGACTATGTCACCGCGCCCGGCGAGAAGCGCCTCAACAATATGAACATCGCGCCGCACCTGCCCAGCGCAGTCCGCCACACCTTCGGCGAGGGCCAGCTCTACTTCATGCCGGAGAACATGTTCCATCTGGGCATGCAGGACCAGCTGTCCATCGGCATCGCCTGCTGGTTCTACAACCGCTCCGATCACGACTTCGCCTGCGAACTGCTGCACCGCGTCCGGGAAGCCCATCTGCGGCCATCCGGGATCATGCTGAAGGCCGACCGGCGGCCGATAGACGATATCGGCGCCGTCGAATCCGCGCTGTCGCTGCTGGCGCTGCCGAGCGACGGCGATCTGCGCGCGCTGATGCGCGATGTCTATCGCGACCTGCGCTACTCGCTGTTCAGCAATGGCGGCTACCGCAACAGCCCGGTGCCGCGCGAGGACAAACCCACGATGCATGCCGACAGCCGCATCGCCATCGAACCGCCGTACCGGATGCTGTGCCGCCCGGCGCCCGAAGCCGGCCGGCTGGAGCTCTATGTCCGCGGCACCAAGATCTCACTCGGCAACTTCCCGGGGCTGGAGGGCATCGTCGACAGGTTGAACGGCGGCGGCAAACTCGCCGTCGCAGACATCGTCGCGATGGTCGACGACCCGCTGGCCGAAAAGAAAGTCCACTACCTGCTCGGCCTGCTGCACCGTTATCGCGGCATCGCCGTCACGCCGGGCTGATCGCGGGCCGATGCCGGAACATCCTTTGCCATGCGACCGATCCGGGCTTGATGTCGCAAAACTAGCAGCCTGAGCCACTTAGGAGACGCATATGAAGAATCAGAGCTTGCAAACCATGCTGGACGAGCTGGGCGAAGAATCGTCGTCGACCATGCACGAAATCGCCGACCAGGACCTAGAATTCGTTTCCGGCGGCGAAATGGAAGAGGATCCGACGCAATGCGACTCGGGTTATGTCAGGTGTGACAAGGGCTTCTCCGGCTAAGGCAGGCCCAGCCGGCTGACCGCGGCAGGCAGGATTCGGCGCGCCGCGCGAAGCGGGAAAATACGCGATGCGCCCTTCAGCCCGCCGCTCCGAAACGACAAAGGCGGCCCGCCCCAGGCCATGGCAGTGGCCGGGCCGCCTGCGTCGCCCGCATGGCCTTGCCGTTCCGATGACCTGGGAGAGCCAGCATGCATGGCGAATACGTTCTGTCCCGATACCTGATCGCCTCGGACATCGTCAGTCCGGCCCACCATTCCGATCCTTCCCGCCTGCTGTTCGCCAGCCGGACCGGCAAGTCGCTGCTGGTCAAGGAAAGGATCTATCGCAACCTGCTCGCCGGCGAGTTCGACCGCATCGATCAGGCGACGCTGCAGCAATTGCGGGCCGACGAGGTGCTGGTCCCGCCCACCAGCGACGAATTCCTGGACCTGCTGGAAAAGAACCAGCGCGGCATACGCGAAACCCATACCCTCAGCCTGACATTGCAGCCTACCGCCAATTGCCAGCTGGGCTGCGGGTACTGCGGCCAGCAGCACGTCAAGAAGAACCTGGATGACGACACCTCCGCCCGCATCGTCGCCCGCATCATGGACACGCTGCGGCGCAAGTCCTACACCAGGCTGGCGATCAACTGGTATGGCGGCGAGCCCATTCTGGCGCTGAAGCAGATAGAGGACATCAGCGGCCAGCTGATTGAACAATGCGGGCCGGCCGGCGTCCATTTCTTCGCCTCCATGGTCACCAACGGGCTCAGCTTCAAACCCGACGTGTATCTGCGCCTGCAGCGACAACGCGTCAACAGCTTCCAGATCACGCTGGACGGCATCGGCCACACCCACGACCTGATGCGGCCGGTCAAGGCCGGCGGCGGCAGTTTCGACATCATCCTGCAAAATCTGGTCGACGTGACCGGCATGCCCGAATTCAGCGCCAATCGCAGCGGCGTCACGATCCGCATCAATATCAACCGCCACAACCAGGACAAGGTTGCCGATCTGATAGACCTGCTGGCCGGTCGGGGACTGGCGGCGCGCAATGTGGGGCTGGATTTTCGCCCGGTGGTGGATTGGGGCGGCAACCAGGCCGACCGCGACAGCCTGGCGGCGGCGGACTTCGCCGCTCGGGAAATAGACTGGACGGCGCATGCGATCCGGCGGGGTTTTGAATTCGACCGCATCCTGCCGGCCCGCTCCATCGCGCCCTGCATGGTGGTGATGCCCGACGCCGAGGTCTACGACGCCTACGGCAATATCTACCCCTGCTACGAGTTTCCGTATACGCCCAAATACGATGCGCCCAAATACAAGATCGGCCACATCCGCAATATCGACCAAGTCCGCAACGACAAAGCGGTCACCAGAGAGTGGTACACCGATATCCGGACCGGCCTGTCGCCCTGTCCCCGCTGCCCGCTGTTTCCCGTCTGCGGCGGCGGCTGCGCCAAGCTGTGGTACAACGGCGAAACCGGCTGCCCGTCATTCAAGCTGAACCTGCCGGAACGACTGGTGCTGGACTACTGGATGCGCCGACGCAAGCGCAGCGCGCAAGCGGAGCCGGCCACTGCCGGCTAGCCTCCAGCGCCATGCCGCCCCTTCACCCCATGCGCGCCGGCAAGCCGACTGCGGAAGCGGATCGTCGCGTGGCATCGCCGCACGGTCTTATTCCGCATGCCCATAGCCTCCTCCAGCAGAGTGGAGGCTCGGCCAGCTGCTTGTTGTGATGTTGAGACACCCCGCCGCAACAAGCCCATCGTCATATTCGTGCGCATTGACAAAGTCGATCGCAACTTGCAAAAGTAATGACAATGACATCATGAAAACATAATCCTCGAATTAATCAGACTCCGTCACATTCATTGACATGATTCTGGCATCCCTGCCTTTTAGCTAAAGCGGCCTTCTATTTTGACAGGCTGGCAGCGCGATTCAAAATTTGCCCAGGCGCGATTCGCCTGGGTAGATGTGGCAGTAACGGAAAAGTTGTCCGTCATAACAACTTACATCACTAGAGGAAAAACCATGTCGAATCAAAAGCAAGTTGCCGACTTCACCAAAGAAGAAGACATCAAGGACTTTCTGGGTATCCAGGTCCTGACTCCCGCGGAAGAAATCTCTGTTTCCGGCGGCCGCCTTAACCAGGTGGAACAGCAAGAGCAACAACAACAGCAACAAGACTAATGCCGCAAAGTGAGGAATCGCCTGGGCAACCCAGCTGATTCCAACACTTGAAAGCAAGCTGCGATATGAAGTTCCATATCGCGCTTGCTTTCGACCAGCCTGTCCCTCACCGCAGTATCGAACCACGCGCCTCTGGAAAGACTACAGTGACTGAATCCGAGAAAAAAACTCACAATACAGAATTCAGCAACACCTGGTGGGATAAATTCATTACTCAAACTGACAGCCTCAACCAACCGGCTGTAATAAAAAACGCCATCAGCCAGGACAGGGTGGAATCATACAAACAGAGCGTGATGGGCATACTTTCCCAGCTTGGAAAACTAAAAACCACCCAGTTCGGGTATCGGGTTTACGTTGAAGGCCGGCAATTGGATTTCGAAGAGATGGAGGATTTCTTCGAACGTGCTCCCCACGATGCGGAAACATTGGAACAGTGGACGGATCGCGTTTTTGGCGGCAAGAAATTCGGCATCATTCTTAACTCCGGCGAAAAATTCGATCTGAAATTGACAAGCGAGATAGCCATTTGCTTGTCCCCATTTTTTGAGAAAATAGGGTATCCGCGCGGCGGAGCCCAGTTCACCATCTTCGTCGGCAACTACGACAAGACCCCGCTTGGCATACATCAGGATAAAAGAGGTGAGAGCGTCATGCACTTCCATCTTGGTCCCGCCGGCAAGACCATGTATGTCTGGGACCCCAAACAGTATCGCGACCTTCTGGCGACGCATGGCTTGACCAAGAAAAATTTCAATGAGCTGCGGCCGTACGCGAAAGAGTATCAATTTGAAAGCGGCGACATCTATTACATGCCGGAAGGCACTTACCATATCGGCCAGCAGGATGACCTATCCATCGGCATCACTATCTGGCGCTACAACCATACCGATGACCATCTGGCAAAACATCTGCATCAGCGCATCATCAAGCAGATTCCCGTTGAAGCCACCGACGATTTTCAATACGACACCACCCCGCTCGACGACACCAGCGGGATTGACCACATCGTCGAAAAATACCAGGTTGCCGATGAGTACAAGCAGCTGAGCTACAGCGAGCTGCTCAGGAAAACCTATCAGGACTGGCGTTACTGCGTGCATAGCAACGCCGGCTACAGGAACGCGCCCTTCCCGCGGGAAGACCGCGTCAATCTTGCGCTGCAGGACTGGATTCAGATTGAAAAACCGTACAATATCCTGCTGCGCGAATCCATCGCCACCGAGAAGATGTATATCTATGTCCGAGGCCACAAAATCGAATTCAGGTACTTCTCCTGCCTGATTCCATTCATCGCGAAGATCAATGACGGCGAGATCCTTCGCGTGGACGCCTTGCTGAATTTGCTGGACGCGAGTTGGAGTCCCAATATCGGGATCTATATCCTGAGCGAGCTGCACCGTTGCCACGGCATCAGGATCGTCGACGCGGCGGCGTAGGTTGCTCCGCCCGGCGCGCCGGAAGGGCGACTCGGCATTCGCCCCCGGCCCGATAGCCGCATCCGATGCGGCGGGCTGCGGCGCAACCGCAGCCTACTTCACCCCCAGCCGCTCCATCCGGTAGCGCAATGAGCGGAAGGTGACGCCCAGTTTTTTCGCGGCCTGGGTACGGTTGTAGCGGGTGCCTTCCAGCGCCTTGACGATGGCTTCTCGCTCGACTCGATCCAGATAATCCTGCAGCGGCTCGCCGCTGCCAGGCTCCGGGCTGTGGTCGGCGCAGGGCGTCAGTTGCAGGTCATCGCGCGACAGCGAAGGGCCCGCTGCCAATGCCACCGCCCGTTCCAGAATGTTTTCCAGCTCGCGGAAGTTGCCGGGATAGGCATAGTCCTGCAAAGCCCGCCGCGCGTCGGCGGACAGCTGCGGCGCCGACGCGCCGCCGAAACGCTGCAGCAGCCGCTCGGCGAACAAGGGGATATCGTCGCGCAGCTCGCGCAGCGGCGGCATCTTCAGCGGCAGCACATTGAGGCGATAGTACAAGTCCTGGCGGAACTGCCCGGCCTCCACCCTCGCCGCTAGGTCGCGGTGGGTGGCGCAGATGATGCGGACATCCGCCGCCTCCTCCTGGCTGGCGCCCAGCTTGCGCACCGTCTTTTCCTGAATCGCGCGCAGCAGCTTCACCTGCATCGCCAGCGGCAGCTCCGCCACCTCGTCCAAGAACAGCGTGCCGCCTTGGGCCTGCTGGAAGAAGCCGTCGCGGTCGGCGTCGGCGCCGGTGAACGCGCCTTTGCGACAGCCGAAGAATTCGCTCTCCATCAAGGTTTCCGGAATCGCGCCGCAGTTGACGGCGACGAAGGGCTTGTCCGCGCGCGGGCCCAGCTCGTGGATCAGCCGCGCCGCCTGTTCCTTGCCGGTGCCGGACTCGCCGCCGATATACACCGCCGCCTGGCTGCGCGACAACTTGTCCGCCAGCCGCAGCGCCTCCTGGATCGCCGGCGACTCGCCGAGCAGCCTTTGCTGCGCTACCGCCTTGGCGACCGGCGTTTCCACCTTCAACGCGGTCTTCACCAGACTGCGCAGCTGCGCTAGGCTGACCGGCTTCTGCAAATAGTCGAACGCGCCGGCCTTCATCGCCCGCACCGCGTTGTCGGCGCTGCCGTAAGCGGTGATCACGGCGATGGGCACGTCCAGTCCAGCCTCGCCGATGTGGTTGACCACGTCCAGGCCCTCGCCGTCAGGCAGGCGCATATCGGTCAGCGCCAGATCGAAGCCGCCGGCGTCCAGCGCGGCGCGCGCTTCGGCCACGCTGCCGGCGCATGCCGGCGCGAGGCCCATTTTCAGCAAGGTCAGCTCCAGCAGCTCCCGGATGTCCGGTTCGTCGTCGACGATCAATACGCGCAGTGTCTTAGTCATGGGCCAGTTGACAGATCAGCCGGAAAACGCCGCCGGGCGGGCTGTAGTCCAGCCGCGCGCCGTTGGCTTCGGCCAGCTCGCGGGCGATGTACAGCCCCAGGCCGCTGCCGGCGCTTTCCGTGGTGAAAAAGGGTTCGAACAGCCGCGCCTGGTCGGCTTCGGCCACGCCGGAGCCGTCGTCGATCACGCGCAGGATCAGGTGGTTTTCGGCGATGCCGGCCTGCAGCCGCACCGAGCCGGGCCGGCGGCTGCCGTGGCGCCAGGCGTTGGCCAGCAGATTGCCCAGTATCTGGGCCAGATGGCCGCGATCGAAGCTCAGCCGGCAATCGTCGGCCAGCTCGCAGCGCACGGCGCCGGCGGCGTCGGGCTGCGACATCGAAAAATGCTCAAGCTGCTGGGCGACGAAGGGGGCGAGTTCTATCGGTTCGCGGCGGACGCGATCGCGCCGGCCCAGCGTCAGCACATCCTCCACCATGCCGTTGATGCGGCGGGCGTTGTCCTGAACGATGCGCAGCAGGCGCTGCCGCGCCGGGTCGGTCTCATCCTCGGCCAGCAGGTCGCCGGCATGGCTGATGGCGGACAGCGGATTGCGGATCTCATGCGCGATGTTGGCGGTGAGGCGGCCCAGCGCCGCCAGCTTCACCCGCTTGGCTTCCTCGGCCATGTCGGCCATGTCGCGCATGAACAACACCACGCCGCGCATCTGGCCTTCGGGCACCGGCACCGGCACCAGCCGCCCCACCAGCTGTCGGCCGCGCGCGCTGTGCTCGACGAAGGTGGACAGAGCCGGCGAGCCGTCGTCGCGCCAGCGGCTTACCAGCGGCAGCAGCTCGGGCAACAGCTGGCCGCGCTGCAGCCGGTTGAAATAGCGCTCGGCCTGCAGGTTGAACTGGCGCAGGTGGCCATCCTCGTCCAGCACCACCACCGCGTCGCGCTGGCTTTGCAGGATCAGTTCGTTCAGGTGGTGGAGGTTGGCGATTTCGCCGCCGCGCTGCGCCGCCAGCGCCTCCGACGCCCGCGCCATCCTGCCCAGCCGCCAGGTGGCGATGGCGGTGACGAAGCAGGCGGAAGCCAGCAGCGCGCTGTAGGACAGGTCAAACTGGCGGGCCAAGCCCAGCCAGTGCTCAAAACCGGAATAGCTGAACAGCGCCAGCGTGGCGATGGCGGCGTAGAACAGCGCGTAGCGGCCAGTGGACAACAGGCCGGCGGCGGCGAGGTAGGGCAGCAGCAGCAGGCCGAAGCCGCCGTGGATGCCGTCGTTCATCGCCATCAGCCATACCATCATCGCGATGTCGGCGGCGATGGCCAGCGTCAGCTGCAGCGTATGGCCCAGCTTGCCTTCGCGCAACAGATACCAGACGCCGATCAGCAACAGGTAGATGCCGGACCAGGCATAGAACTGCCGGCCGCCCTCGATCAGCGACTGGCCGTCGCTGCCGGGCAGCAGCGACAGCGTGAATAGCACCAGCAGCAGCAACGCGCGGAAGCCGTTGACGAACAACAAGGCGGCGCGGGGACTGAGCGTTTGCGGCTGGGCTGTCCTGAACATCACATCGGCAGCTCCCGAATCCTGCTCACCCGCCACTTCTTCGGCATCAGCTTGCCTTTCTTGGCGCGCTTGCCGACGAACTCCTCCAACGCCAGCTTCTCTTCAGCCTCCTTGCCGCGCACCGAGGTGGTGGACAGCAGCGCCTTGTCGCCGGCCACCAGGCCGATCGCGGTCAAGGCCGCGCCATCGTCCAGCGCCATCAGCATCAGGCCGCGGCCCTTGGCCAGCTCCTTCAGCTCGGCTGCCGGGAAAGCCAGCAGGCGGTCGCTGTCGCTGGCGGCCACCAGTTGCAGCTGCTCCAGCGGCGCGGCAGGCAGTTTCACCGGCGCCAGCACCATCTCGCCGGCGTCCAGCGCGATGAAGGCCTTGCCGGCCTTCACCCGTCCGGCCATGTCGCCGATCTTGGCGATGAAGCCGTAGCCGCCGCTGCCGGCCACCACGAATCGATCCTCGTCGCGGCCGGAGATCAGCTGCGCCGGCTTGGCGCCGTCCTGCAGGTCCACCAGGGACGCCACCGGCACGCCGTCGCCGCGGCCGGTCGGCACCGTGGCCGGATCGATGGTATAGGCGCGGCCATTGTGGTCGAGCACGATGGCGTTCCACACCGTGCGCGTCTCCACCACCGCGGCCAGCGCGTCGCCATCCTTGAAGCTCAGCGTTTCCAGATCGACATTGTGGCCGACGCGGGCGCGGATCCAGCCCTTTTGCGACAGGATCAGCGTCACCGGCTCGTCGGCGGTGGTCTGGGTCAGCACCGCGCGCTCGGCGGCCTTGATCTCGCTGCGGCGCTTGTCGCCGTACTTGGCGGCGTCGGCCTGGATCTCGTCGCGGATCAGGCGGGTGAGCGCGTCCGGGGTGTCCAGAATGTGGCGCAGGCCCTCACGCTCCTCGCGCAGATCGGACAGCTCCTTTTCCAGCTTGAAGCCTTCCAGCCGCGCCAGCTGGCGCAGGCGGATTTCCAGGATGTCCTCGGCCTGGATTTCGGTCAGGCCGAAGGCCTTGATCAGGTCAGGCTTGGGCTCGTCCGACTCGCGGATCACCCGGATCACTTCATCAATATGGATGAAGGCGACCATCCGGCCTTCCAGGATGTGGATGCGCTTGTCCACCTGGGCCAAGCGGTGCGCCAGCCGGCGGGTGACCGTGGTGCGGCGGAAGTCTATCCACTCGGTGAGAATCGGCTTCAGGCCCTTCTGTCCCGGGCGGCCGTCCAAGCCTATCATCACCAGGTTCAGCGAGGCGTTGCCTTCCAGGCTGGTCTGCGCCAGCAGGATGTTCATGAACTCGTCCGGGTCCTGGCGGCTGGACTTGGGCTCGAACACCAGCCGCACCGGGCTTTCGCTGTCGGACTCGTCGCGGACGCGGTCCAGCAGGTCCAGCATCAGCTTCTTCAGGTTTTGCTGATCCTGCGACAGCTGCTTCTTGCCGGCCTTCAGCTTGGGATTGGTCGCTTCCTCGATCTCCGCCAGCACCTTCTGCGCCGACGAGCCGGGCGGCAATTCGGTGACGATGGCGCGCCACTGGCCGCGCGCCAGCTTGTCGATTTCCCACTTGGCGCGCACCCGCACGCTGCCCCTGCCGGTTTCGTAGGCGGCCAGGATGTCGGCGGCCGGGGTGATGATCTGGCCGCCGCCGGGGAAGTCCGGGCCGGGCACGTATCGCATCAACGCCGCGGTATCGAGCGTCGGATCGTCCAGCAACGCCACGCAGGCGGCGGCCACCTCGGTCAGATTGTGCGGCGGGATTTCCGTCGCCATGCCGACGGCGATGCCGGAGGCGCCGTTGAGCAGCACCATCGGCAGCCGGGCCGGCAGCAGCGAGGGCTCTTCGAAGGCGCCGTCGTAATTGGGGACGAAATCCACCGTGCCCATGTCGATCTCTGACAGCAGCAGTTCGGCGATCGGCGTCAGCCGCGCCTCGGTGTAACGCATCGCCGCCGCGCCGTCGCCGTCGCGGGAGCCGAAGTTGCCCTGGCCGTCGATCAGCGGATAACGCAGCGTGAAGTCCTGCGCCATCCGCACCAGCGCCTCGTAGGCCGAGCTGTCGCCGTGCGGGTGGTATTTACCCAGGATTTCGCCCACCACGCGGGCCGACTTCACCGGCTTGGCGCCGTGAACCAGGCCCATGTCGCGCATCGCGTACAGGATGCGGCGCTGCACCGGCTTCTGGCCGTCGGCCACCTCCGGCAGCGCGCGGCCCTTGACCACGCTCATCGCGTATTCCAGATAGGCGCGCTCGGCGTAGAGGTCGAGCGGAATCCAGTCGCCGCCGACGGCATCCGGCGCGGCGGGCGGCGGCGGCAGGTTATCGCCGGCAGCGTCCGGCTGGGCGAAGAGATCGTGGTCGTTCATATTCTTGATGTTGGTGTCTTGATCTGGATAAGGGCACATGGCCGCGCCGGATGGCATAACATCGGGGCGACCGTTACCGGAATGAGGGGATTCTACTATGGCAAACAAGATAGCGTGGCACTGCCACGGTTTCGACGGCTTCACGCCTCTCGCGCTGTACCAGGCGCTGCAACTGCGAGACCAGGTATTCGTGGTGGAGCAGCAGTCGATCTACGGCGACGTGGACGGCGTGGACACCCGCTGCCTGCACCTGTCCGGCCGCGACGACGCCGGCCGGCTGCTCGCCTACGCGCGCTTGATCGCCCCGGGCGAGAAATACCCGGACGCGGCGGCCATCGGCCGGGTGGTGGTGGCGCCGGAAGCGCGTGGCCGGGGTCTGGGCAAAACGCTGATGGAGCAGGCTGTAGCACAGTGCCAGGCCCACTTCCCGGACGCGCCCGTCATGCTGTCGGCCCAGGTGGACGCCAGCGCGCTGTACGCGTCATTCGGTTTCCAGCCGGTGTCGGAGCCATACGACGACGGCGGGATTCTGCATGTGGACATGCGGCGGGAGTAAGCGCCGCCAGCCATAAAAAACGGACAACCCTCAGGTTGTCCGTTTCGTCTTTCAGCGAAAGAGAAGCAAGCTTACATCTTGTACGCGCCCTTCAGGAAGAAGCTGCGGCCCGTCGGATCGGCCAGACGCGGGTCATAGTTCATCTGGGTCGAGCGGGTCTGTTGATTGGAAAATGGCGGCTCCTGATCGAACAGATTCTTGACGCCCGCAGTCAGCGTGAACTGTTTGCTCCAGGCATACGAAGCCGACAAATTCCAAGTGGAGTAAGGCTTAACCAGATGATTCTCCTTCTTCGGATTTTCATCTGTATAACCAGACTTGTAGTTTTGCGACAGGATAGCGCTCCAAGGACCGTACAGCCAGTTCAAAGTCAGATTGTGCTGCCAGCGGAAAGTTGGGCTGCCATCCTTGAAGGTGCCCAGATTGCTGTAATAAGCGCCGTTCTTCTCGTACTGGTATTCATATTTGGCCAGATAAGTGCCATCGAGACCTGCAGTGAATACGCCAAACGACGTCTTCGGCAGGGTCCAACTCAAGCGCAAATCGACGCCAGACGCACTCAGATTTCCCTGATTCGAATAGTCATCGATCAGATAGGACAAATTGCCATTCGTGTCGCGCACATAACGGTCCGCATATAGAGACGGATTGTTGATGATCAGCGACTCGTCCAGAATGCTGATCTGATCTTTGATCATCGTCCACCACAAGTCGGCGCTTGCGGTGAAGTCCTTGGTCGGTTCGATCACCATGCCGAACGACAACGACGAAGATTTTTCCGGCTGCAGGTTCTTGTTGCCGGCTATGCGCTTGTTTCGCTGCATTTCGGTACAAGCATCGCCGTTGGTGCCCGGCAAAGGCACGCCGTTGACGCAGGCCCCCGGGTCCTTGAAGGACTTGCCGGTGAGCTGAAGCTGATTCGGACGATAGATGTTGTACAAAGACGGGGCGCGGAAGCCGGTGCTCGCCGAGCCACGGAACATTACCTTGGGATCTGGCTGGAATTTGAAGGCCACCTTGGGGTTCAGCGAGCTCTCGGTGTCGCTGTAGTGGTCATAACGCGCAGCCAATTGCACATCCAGGGTTTTCAATACCGGGATGTCGGCTTCGCCGTAAAGGGCATAGGCGGAGCGACTGCCCGCGGAGTCTTCCGTTTTATCCTGGCCGGTGCTGAGCGCATCGCGGGTCACGGCCTTGTTATACACGGTGCTCAGGCTCTCGCGGCGGACCTCGGCTCCAAGCGCCACGCCGAGCTTGCCGGCCGGCAGATCGAACAGCTCCTTGCTGATCTTGGCGTCGGCCATGTCTATGGTCGACTTGGCCTCCTTGATTTGCCCCGTCATACTGACCGAACGCCAAGCTGCTAGGTTATTGCCGCTAAGGTCAAACGGATCAAGCGTGCCGCTGTCGATCGCCGATTGCATTTTGCTCTTGCTGATATAGCCGGAGTTCAGATTCTCTTTGATCAAGTTTTCAGAACGTCCGATGCCCGCACGGTAATCCCAGCCAGCGATCAAACCCTCTAGGTTCAGCATCAGCCGCTGCGTCACCGAGTTGGCCTCGGTCTCGCGATTACCCAACGGCACCGCGCGGACATACAGTGGATCGCGGAGGCTCGGGTTGGTCAGATTGGCGCGGGTAACATCGCCCGCCGTCGGCAGGGGCGCATTTTGCGCGGTGGTGATGGTTTCGGTCCGAGTGTATTGCAACGATAGCTCATGATCATCGCCAACCCGCTTAGTCGCCTTGAAAACACCTGAAACTTGCTCGACCTCAGGCACGATGCTTGGGTAAAGCGAGAAGTATTCGCGGCATCGGCCATTGATGAACTGGGAATACGGCGGACGACAGTTGGGAGCAGACGGCTGGACATATTGCTTCTGCACCTGATCGTAATAGCTGCCCGGCCAGGCATTCACGCTCGGCACGATATCGGTCTGCGGCGTGACTGTGCTGGCAAAACCACGCTGGCTCGCCATGATCATGTCGTGTTTCAGGTAATCGACAGCGCCATAGACATTGAATCCATCCTTGGCCAAATCGCCGATGCCATAGGACGCGTTGACGCGTTTCTCAGCTCCGCCGCCGTGCTGGGTATCGGTGAAGCTACCGCCTATGCTGAAGCCCTTCATGCTCTTCTTGGTGATGAAGTTCATCACGCCGCCGATGGCGTCGGTACCATAGATCGCGGACGCACCGTCCAGCAGCACTTCCACTCGATCGATCACCGACAACGGGATGGCGTTCAGGTCGGCCGAAGTGCCGTCAATGGCCTGGTTGGCCATGCGGCGGCCATCCAGCAACACCAGCGTGTACTGGTTACCCAGACCGCGTAGGCTTGCGAAAGATCCGCCACCGGTGGATGCTCCCACCGCATACGAGGAGCCTTGCGTGGATTGATTGGCTGCGATGCTGTTGACCACTTGCTCAACCGTGGTCAGGCCTTGCTTGGCAAGGTCTTCCGTTTTGAGGATGGTGACCGGCAGCGCTTTTTCCTGCTTGATGCTGCGCTTGATGTTGGAGCCGGTGATCGTCACCCGTTCCAGTTGGTTGTCGTCCGCGGCGTGCGCGAAGCCGCTGCCCAGCAGGCCGATCGCGGCGATCGCCTGGGCAAGAGTCTTGACTCTCATCTCGTTTCCCTTTGTTCATCACGGTGTCTGCGCTGCGTGGGCGCAAATCTATGCCGTCGTTGTCACATGGTTGCAACACTGCGGCAGGGAATGAAAATGGCATCAAAACATGTCAACGGCAAATTGTTTGCCTTTCCGTCTCTCGCCAGAAAGAGCGGAGATGCCGCATCCTATTTGTTAATCCATTGATGAAAAGTGTGTTTTTCCATTAACGCCGCTCGATATTCAGTGCGAAGACTGTGTCAACAAAACAACAACTTGTCATGATCCCCATTCCCCACCCAATCATTCCGGTCAGGCGGCCTCATCGGATCATCCAAACCCATGCCCGCGTCACGCCTCGCGGGACGGCATCGGCGACTTAGGCTAAAATGTCCTGTTTTCGTCCCGCGGCGTTTCCGCCCATGCATCTGCTTGCCTTCGGACTCAACCATCACACCGCACCGCTGTCGATACGGGAAAAGCTGGCTTTCCCGGCCGAAACCCTGCCGCGCGCGCTGGAAAGTCTGCTGGCTTCGCAAGCGGCGCGGGAAGCGGCCATCGTCTCCACCTGCAACCGCACCGAGATCTACTGCAGCAGCCCGGACCCGCACGCCGCGCTGGACTGGCTTTGCCAGTTCCACGGCCTGAACCGGACCGAGCTGGAGCCGTATCTGTACCGGCTGGAAGCATCCCAAGCCGCGCGCCACGCCTTCCGTGTCGCGTCGGGGCTGGACTCGATGGTGCTGGGCGAGACGCAGATCCTGGGCCAGTTGAAGGACGCGGTGCGCAGCGCCGAACACGCCGGCACGCTGGGCACGCTGCTGAACGGATTGTTCCAGCGCACCTTCGCGGTGGCCAAGGAAGTGCGGTCCAACACCGCGGTCGGCTCCAGCTCGGTGTCGATGTCGGCGGCGGCGGTGAAGCTGGCGGAGCAGATCTTTCCGTCCATCGCCGAACTGAACGTGCTGTTCGTCGGCGCCGGCGAGATGATCGAGCTGGTGGCCACCCACTTCGCCGCCCGCAACCCGTCCTGTATCACCGTGGCCAACCGCACGCTGGAGCGCGGGCAACGGCTGGCCGAGCAGTTCGGCGGCAATGCCGTCACGCTGGCCGAGCTGCCGGAAACGCTGGCGCGCTACGACGTGGTGGTGACCTCCACCGCCAGCCAGCTGCCCATCATCGGCAAGGGCATGGTGGAGCGGGCGATCAAGGCGCGCCGCCATCGGCCGATGTTCATGCTGGATCTCGCCGTGCCGCGCGACGTCGAACTGGAGGTAGGCAAGCTGGACGACGTGTTCCTGTACAGCGTCGACGACATCGCCGGCATCGTAGAAGTAGGCAAGGAGGCGCGGCAGAGCGCCGCCGAAGAGGCCGAAACCATCATCCAGACGCGGGTGGCGGAGTTCACCGACTGGCTGAAGAAACGAGAAACCGTGCCCCTGATCCGCGCCTTGCGCGACGAGGCCGACCGCGCCCGTCGCCACGCGCTGGAAGGCGCGATGAAGCAACTGGCGCGCGGCGACGCGCCGGAAAAAGTGCTGGAGGCCCTGTCCGTCCAGCTGACCAACAAACTGATGCACCCGCCGACCCAGGCCCTGTCCTCGGGCAGCGGCGCGGAGCATGACGCGCAGGTGCAGACCATCGCGCGGCTTTACCGTTTACACCCGGAGTCGTAATGAAAGCGTCTATCGCGGCCAGGCTCGCCCAGCTGGCCGACCGTCTGGAAGAGGTGACCCACCTGCTTGCCAGCGAAACGGCCACCCAGGACATGGAGGCCTTCCGCAAACTTACCCGCGAACACGCCGAGCTGACGCCGGTGGTGGAAACCTTCGCCGCCTACCGGCAGTGCGAGGGCGACATCGCCGCCGCCGAGGACATGCTGGCCGATCCGGAAATGAAGGAATTCGCCCAGGCGGAAATCGCCGAGGGCAAGGACAGGCTGGAAGCGCTGGACATCGAGCTGCAGAAACTGCTGCTGCCCAAGGATCCCAACGACGACAAGAACATATTCCTCGAAATCCGCGCCGGCACCGGCGGCGACGAGGCGGCGCTGTTCGCGGCCGACCTGCTGCGCATGTACACCCGCTACGCCGAGCGCAACCGCTGGCAGGTGGAGATCGTCTCCGCCAGCGAGTCCGACCTGGGCGGCTACAAGGAAGCCATCGTCCGCCTGGTCGGCCAGGGCGCGTACTCGCGGCTGAAGTTCGAATCCGGCGGCCACCGCGTGCAGCGCGTGCCGGCCACCGAAACCCAGGGCCGCATCCACACCAGCGCCTGCACGGTGGCGGTGATGGCCGAGGCCGACGAGATCGCCGAGGTGGTGCTGAACCCGGCCGACCTGCGCATCGATACGTTCAGAGCCAGCGGCGCCGGGGGCCAGCACATCAACAAGACCGACTCCGCGGTGCGCATCACCCATATTCCGACGGGGATTGTGGCAGAGTGCCAGGACGGCCGTTCGCAACACGCCAACAAGGCCAGCGCGATGCAGGTGCTGGCGGCGCGCATCTACGACATCCAGCTGCGCGAGAAGAACCAGAAGGAGGCCGCCGAGCGCAAGAGCCTGATCGGCTCCGGCGACCGTTCCGAGCGCATCCGCACCTACAACTACCCGCAAGGCCGCATCACCGACCATCGCATCAACCTGACGCTGTACAAACTGGATCAGGTGATGGACGGCGACCTGGTCGAACTGACCAGCGCGCTGATTGCCGAACAGCAGGCGGAGCTGCTGGCCGCGCTGGGCGACTGAAACGATTGCCGCGCGCCATCGTCGACGTTAGAATCATTGCCTGAAAAAGACGGGCCGCTCGCGGCCCGTGTCCATCCGGACTGCCGTGCCGGACGGACTTTTTTCTCCGAAACTTGAGGCCACCTTGCGTGGCCTTTTCTTTTGTCCGGCTACAGCGTGGCCAGATAGGCCAGCAGCGCCTTGATGTCGTCGGCGCTCATCGTCTTCAGGATTTCCTGCATCTCCATCGCCGAATCCGGCTGCGGCGCGTCCGACACCCGCATGCGCCGGGCCAGGTAGGCCGCATGCTGGCCCGCCAGCCGGGGCGCGGCGCTGCCGCCCTCGCCACGGTCGCCGTGACAGGAAAAGCACGGCGGCGTGCCCACCGCCAGATTGCCCTCCGCATACAGCTTGCGTCCGGCGGCCAGCAAGGCCGGATCGCCGCCGGCGGGCCGCGCCGGAGCCGGCGGCTGCGCGGCGAAATAAGCGGCGAGCGCCTTGATGTCGCCATCGCCCTTCATGGCAGCCAACGCCGCGCTGTGCGCGCCGCCGTCGGCGCGCTGATGCAGACGGAACGCCTGCCATTGCTGCTCGATATAGCCAGCCTGCTGGCCGGCCAGCCGCGGCGCAGGTCCCGGGCCGTTGCCATCCGCGCCGTGACAACTGTCGCACAATTGCCGGGCCAGCTGCGCCGGCTCGGCCCGCGCCAACGCGCCCGCCAGCACCCCCATTCCCATCAGCGCGATGCCTATCCAGAACTTCATGGCCATCTCCATCCAAATGACATGGAAAGGAATATAGATCGCCGCGCCCGTCGCTGCCCATGCCTTTGCGGCAGCATTCACCTCGCGCTGGCGCGATGGACCCACATTCCGGCCAGCATCGCCGCCAGGAACAACAGGCCGGACGGCAAGCCGCTGCCCGCCAACACCAGCGCCGGCCCCGGGCAGACGCCGGCCAGCCCCCAGCCCGAGCCGAAGACCAGGCTGCCCAGCAGCAGGCGACGATCCACGCTCCGCGTGGCCGGCAATTGCATTTCATCGCCCAGCAGCGCGCGGCTGCGCCGCTTCGCCACGGCGAACGCCGGCAGCGCCACAACGACGGCGCCTGCCATCACCAGCGCCAGCGATGGGTCCCAGCTCCCGGCGATATCCAGGAACCCCAACACCTTGGCCGGGTTGGCCATGCCGGCAACGATCAAGCCGACGCCGAACACCAGCCCGGCCAAAAAAGCGCTGACAAGCTTCATCTTGTCCTCCTATCCGATCCAGTGCCGCATCAGCCACACCGCGGCGAAGCCTGCGGCCATGAAGGCCAGCGTCGCCGCCAGCGAACGCGGCGACAGCCGCGCCAAGCCGCACACGCCATGGCCGCTGGTGCAGCCCAAACCCAGCCGGCTGCCGTAGCCGACCAGCAGGCCGGCGGCGATCAACAGCCACCATCGGTCGTCCAGCTGGATGTCCGGCGGCGCGGCGAACAGCCGGTACAACCACGGCGACAACACCAGGCCGGCGACAAAGGCCAGTCGCCAGCCCTTGTCGCCGCCCGGCGCCAGCAGATTGCCGACGATGCCGCTGATGCCGGCCACGCGGCCGTTCAGCAAAATCAGCCAGGCGGCGGCAAGGCCGATCAGCGCGCCGCCGGCCAGGGCGCTCTCCGGCGTGAAGTGGCTCCAATCCATCATCGTCATGCCTCCCCGGGACAGAAACGTTGATACAGCGTGGCCAGCACCGCCAGCGCGTCGGCGTCGGCCACCGAATAATGGATGCGCTTGCCGTCGCGGCGGGTGGCCACCAGGCCCTCCTTGCGCAGCACGCCCAGTTGCTGCGACAAGGTCGGCTGGCGAATGCCCACCGTCTCCTCCAGCTCGCTCACCGACCGCTCCCCCTGGCTGAGCTGGCACAGCAGCAGCAGGCGGTCTTCATTGGCCAGCGCGCGCAGCAGGCCGCAAGCCTGGCCGGCGGCGGCGCGCATGTCGGCGAGATTGGGAGAAGCTTGATTCATGACGGACTCTCTTGCGTAACGGCTTGACTTCACTATATCAATTGATATTATATAAATCAATATATCGATATGCGGTTCGCCGCCCATCTTCACAACAGGGAGTCCTGAGCATGAGCAATGAAGTCAACTACCCGGAACTGACCCACGCCATTTCCAAGCACCTGGCCACGCTGCGCGCCGACGTGCCCGAAGTGATGCAGGGCTTCAACGACATGGCCCGCGCCGCCACCCGCGACGGCGCGCTGGACAAGAAGACCAAGGAGCTGATCGCGCTGGCGCTGGGCGTGGCCGCGCGCTGCGACGGCTGCCTGGGCTTCCACGCCCAGGCATTGGTCAAGCTGGGCGCCAGCAAGACGGAAGTGGAAGAGGCGCTGGCGATGGCCGTCTACATGGGCGGCGGCCCGTCATTGATGTATTCCGCCCACGCTTTGGCCGCCTTCGAGCAGTTCAGCGCCAAGACCGCCTAGTCTCGCATCGTCCGCTGTGGGACAATCGCACGCAGCCGGGCCTACGCCCGGCTATGCTTTTTGAACCACCCGCCGGATTTTTCGCATGTCTGCCAGCTCCCTGCGCGTGCTGTCGCTCATCCCGCCGATGACGCAGCTGAACACGCCCTACCCATCCACCGCCTACCTCACCGGCTTCCTGCGCTCGCGCGGCGTGGCGGCGTTCCAGGAAGACCTGGCGCTGGCGCTGGTGCTGCGGCTGTTCTCCCGCCAAGGCCTGGCCACGCTGCGCGAACACGTGCACCGCATCCCGATGCGCCAGCGCAGCGATTGCATGATGCAGTTCGACATCTCCTACGATCGCTACGCCGCGACCGTGGACGCGACGATAGGCTTCCTGCAGGGCCGCGACGCCACGCTGTCCTACCGCATCGCCGGCCGCAACTACCTGCCGGAAGGCCCGCGCTTCGCCTCGCTGGACGTGTACGTGGACCCGGACGATCCGGACGGCGGCGATCCGCTGGCCTGGGCCTTCGGCGCGCTGGGCACCCAAGACCGCGCCCGCCACCTGGCCACGCTGTACCTGAACGACATCGCCGACGTGCTGCGCGAGGCGGTGGACCCGCGCTTCGAATTCGTCCGCTACGCCGAATCGCTGGCCCTGTCGCAACCCAGCTTCGAGCCGCTCGCCCGCGCGCTGGCGGCGGCGCCGAACTGGGTGGACGACACGCTGGACGCGCTGACCCGCGAGGCGATCGACCGGCACCAGCCGCAACTGGTGCTGATCTCGGTGCCTTTCCCCGGCGCGGTGTACGCGGCCTTCCGCATCGCCCAAACCATCAAGCGCCACTGGCCGGACATCAAGGTCTGCCTCGGCGGCGGCTACGCCAACACCGAGCTGCGCGAGCTGGCCGAGCCGCGGGTGTTCGATTACTTCGACTACGTGACGCTGGACGACGGCGAGAAACCGCTGCTGGCGCTGATGGAACACATCGAAGGCAAGCGCGGCGCGAGCCGGCTGGTGCGCACCTTCCTGCGCCAGGACGGCGCGGTGCGCTATGTGAACATGCAGGAAGCCGACGTGCCGTTCTCCGAAGTGGGCACCCCCACCTGGGACGGCCTGCCGATAGACCGCTACCTGTCGCTCTTGGACATGCTGAACCCGATGCACCGGCTGTGGAGCGACGGCCGCTGGAACAAGCTGACCATCGCCCACGGCTGTTACTGGAAAAAGTGCAGCTTCTGCGACGTGACGCTGGACTACATCTCGCGTTACGAGACCGCGTCGGCCGAGCTGCTGGTGGACCGCATCGAAGCCATCATCGCCGAAACCGGCCAGACCGGCTTCCACTTCGTCGACGAAGCCGCTCCGCCCAAGATGCTGAAGGCGCTGGCCGAGGAGCTGCTGCGGCGCAAGGTGTCCATCTCCTGGTGGGGCAATATCCGCTTCGAAAAATCGTTCACGCCGGAACTGGCCCAGCTGTTGGCGGAATCCGGCTGCATCGCCATCTCCGGCGGCCTGGAGGTGGCCTCGGACCGCTTGCTCAAGCTGATGAAGAAGGGCGTGTCGGTGGAGCAGGTGGCGCGCGTCACCCACGGCTTCGCCGAGGCCGGCGTGCTGGTGCACGCCTACCTGATGTACGGCTTTCCCACCCAGACCGAGCAGGACACAGTGGACGCGCTGGAATACGTGCGCCAGCTGTTCGACAACGGCTGCATCCAGTCCGGCTTCTTCCACCGCTTCGCCTGCACCGTGCATTCGCCGGTGGGGCAGAATCCGGAGGAATACGGCGTCAAGCTGGTGCCGCTGCCGAAAGGCGACTTCGCCAAGAACGACGTCGGCTTCATCGACCCCACCGGCACCGACCACGAGCTGATGGGAAAGGCGCTGAACAAGGCGCTGTACAACTTCATGCACGGCATCGGCCTGGATGGCGACGTGCGCGGCTGGTTCGA
Source organism: Chromobacterium indicum (assembly GCF_039708975.1). Classification (NCBI taxonomy): domain Bacteria; kingdom Pseudomonadati; phylum Pseudomonadota; class Betaproteobacteria; order Neisseriales; family Chromobacteriaceae; genus Chromobacterium; species Chromobacterium indicum. Next base: position 226,398 of record NZ_JAYFSJ010000005.1, on the reverse strand, counting down.
CGCGCGGGTGCCCAAGCCCAAGGTGCCGCGCCACTTCATCGAACGCGCGCTGTACCAGTAAGCGGCGCTCCCCAAGCGCCGCCGGCCGTGACAAAATGGCGGATTGAGATTCCGCCGCGAGCAATGCCATGGCCCTGAAATACCACGTGATCCCGGTCACCCCGTTCGCCCAGAACTGCAGCGTGCTGTGGTGCGACGCCAGCCGCAAGGCCGCCATCGTCGACGCCGGCGGCGACATCGACCGCATCCAGGCCTGGGTGGACGGCCAGGGCCTGGCGGTGGAAAAGCTGCTGCTGACCCACGGCCACATCGACCACGCCGGCGGCGCCGCCAAGCTGGCGGAAAAACTGGGCGTGGAGATAGAGGGCCCGCAGCGCGCGGAAAGCTTCTGGCTGGACCAGCTGCCCACCCAGGGCCAGATGTTCGGCTTCCCGCGCAGCGAGCCGCTGACGCCGCAGCGCTGGCTGGAAGAGGGCGACGCCGTTACCGTCGGCGAGGAAACCTTGAACGTGATCCACTGCCCGGGCCACACCCCCGGCCACGTGGTATTCCACAGCCCGGCGGCCAAGGTGCTGGTGGCCGGCGACGTGCTGTTCCAGGGCTCGATCGGCCGCACCGACTTCCCGATGGGCAACCACCAGCAGCTGATAGACGCGATCCAGCAGAAGCTGTTCATCCTGCCCGACGACACCGTGGTCATCCCCGGCCACGGCCCGTTCACCACCATAGGCGCGGAGAAGCGCGGCAATCCCTACGTCGCCGATCCGCGCTACCGCTGATGCCGCCCGAATTCGCCCGCCGCGTGCTGGCGCTGCTGGCCGAAGTGCCGCCGGGCCGCGTCACCACCTATGGCGCGCTGGCCGAGATGGCCGGCTACCCGCGCCACTCGCGCCACGTCGGCCGTCTGCTGGGCAACCTGCCGGAAGGCGTCACCGCGCCGTGGTATAGGGTGCTGGGCGCCGGCGGCAGGCTGTCGCGCCCGGGCAGCCACCACGCCGACTGGCAGCGGCTGCAGCTGGAGGAGGAAGGCGTGGAATTCAATGCCAGCGGCAAGGTGGACCTGAGGATTTTCGGCTGGCCCGACCCGATGGTTTGACCTGAAACAAGCCAGAAACCGGCGCGCGCTCAGATACTTATCTCCACGTAGAGATATTTCCATGTGGCATTATGGCAACAGGATGTAACTCTGATGTCATTTTGCTACAACATCTCAACGTTTCTTTGCAGAAAAGCGACAGACAGATGACAAATTGTTTGCATACGTCCGGTTCTGCGTCTAATCTGCGCGCGCTCGCCGACGCCTTGTCGGATGCTTACTACACGAAAATAGTCTGGTGAAACAATGAATACTCGCAAGTCGCTGCTGGCCCTGTCCTTGTTGGCCGCCTCCGCACTGGCTCACGCCGGTGGTGAATACTCTTTCGCAAACGTCAGCGCCAACTGGCTGGACTGGTCGGATCGCACTACCCAACAGTCCGGCAAACAAGATTTTGGCTATCTGGAAGCCGAAGGCGGCCTGGGCGCCAAGTGGGGCGAGCTGTACGGCTTCTTCGACATCGAAAACCCGGGCAAAGGCAATGGCAACACTCAAGGCCGCGACCGTCGTTTCACCACCAAAGTAGTCGGCCGTTACAACCTGGCTGAAGTCGGCGGCGTGCCGGTACAGCTGTACGGCCACATCTACGACACCCGTGGCAACGGCCCTGCCGACCGCCACTTCTTCACCCAAAACCGCGTACTGGGCCTGGGCACCGACTTGAGCTTCGGCGCATTGAGCATCAAGCCGTTCTTCGGCGTTCACAATCAAATGGATGCCTTGATGCCTGCTGGTTCCGCATCCGGCTACAACGGCTTCATGACCGGCTACGTGATGCTGTATCCGTTCCAGGCTTTCGGCCAGAACCTGATGCTCACCCAATGGCATGAAACCGAGTTCAACCGCCAAGACAAGTTCATCGGCGCATACAAAGCCGGCGACCGTCCGCGTGTAGGCCAGAACGGCGCAGTCGCTTTGTGGTGGACCCCGACCAAGGCGGTCACCACTGGCATCCAGTACCGCTACGCCGACCAGAAGCTGGGCAGCAGCGCGTACCAGAACGCCGTGATCTACTCGATCAAGTACAACATCAAGTAATTGATGGACCTTCCCGTCCCTCCCCGGACGGGCCGGCGGCTTAGTCCGCCGCTTGCACGCCCCCGCCTCGCGGGGGTTTTGTTTTTCTAGCCGCCGTGGCATTCCACCCGGTTGCGGCCGGCCGCCTTGGCGCGGTACAGCGTTTCGTCGGCCTGCTGCACCAGGCTGGTGGCGTCTTCGGCGCTGGCCAGCGAGCTGACGCCGACGCTGAAAGTCTGGCGGAAGGTCCGCTCGCCCACCTGCTGCTCCAGCCGGCAGAAATCCTGCCGCAGCGTTTCCAGCATCCTGCACGCCTTGTCCGCCGGCGTGCCCGCCAGCACGATGGCGAACTCTTCGCCGCCGTAGCGGCCCACCAGATCGGTGCGCCGCAGCCTCTCCTTCAGGAAACGCGCCAGATTGAGCAGCACTTCGTCGCCGACCTGATGGCCGTAGTTGTCGTTCACCTGCTTGAAATAGTCGAGGTCCAGCATCGCCAGCGACAACGGCTGCCCGGCGCGGCGGGCGCGCTCGACGGCGCTGTCCAGCTGGCCGTGCAGATGGGAATGGTTGAGCAGGCCGGTCAGGCTGTCGTTGACGATGTAGGAACGCAGCTTGCGGTAGCGGCGCGCGCGGTTCACCACCGTCACCACCAGTTCCTCCGGCGCCACCGGCTTGGTCAGGAAGCCGTCTATGCCCAGCGTCAGCGCGTCCAGCTGCACCGTCTGGCGCTTTTCCACCGACAGGAAAACGATGGGAATGCCGTCCAGCAGCCGCTGCTGGCGTATCACCTTGGCCAGCTCGATGCCGTTGCACTGCGGCATGTACATGTCCATCAGGATCAGGTCCGGATTGAATTGCTGGATACGCTCCGGCACCCGCTCCGGATTGGTCTCGCTGGCGGCCTCCACGCCGTGCGCCGCCAACACGCGCGAGTACAGCCCCGCCAGCGACGCCATGTCCTCGACGATCAGCACCCGCAGCGGATCGCGCCGCTCGCCGATGTCGCCGAAGCTGAGCAGGTCCACCAGCTGGTTGACCTGCAGCGGCCAGTCGAGAAAGCCGCAGGCCCCCATCCGCACCGCCTCCAGCCGGGCCGGAAAGTCCCGCCGCGGCGAGGTGATCACCAGCGGGCAGCTGCTGCTGATCGCCGACGCCAGCTGGCGGATGGGATCGTTGTCGGTGAAGTCGGCGAACGCCACCACCGCGGCCGGCGCCTGCCGCTGCAACGCCTTGGCCAGCTTGGCCGCCTGCGACATCACCGTCACCTCGAAACCGAAGCAGGCCAGCTGGCGCTGCAGCCTGCCATCGTCCAGGCCGGCCGGCAGCCACATGTACAGCGTGGCATCCTCCGCGCCCGGCTGCAGCAAGCCGTCCAGGTTGCCCAGATTCTGCTGGCGCTCCATCAGCCCCAGCTGGCAAACCACACCCAGATGATGGCGCAGCTGGCCGTAGCGCACCCGCTCCGACGGCGCCGCCTCAGGCTGCTGCAGCCACTGCTCCAGCAGCGCGGCCAACGCGCGCGCCTCCTTGGCCAGCTCGAGCAGGCTGATGGCGCGCACCAGGTTTTCCATCCGCGTCACCAGCGACAGCAGATGCGCGGCCAGCGGCCGCTCCCAGCGCGACACCAGCATATAGCCGATGCGGTCGATTTCCCGCGCCAGATGGATGCGCTGGCCCGGATGGATGGATGCGGCCTGTTTCATCGGGCGATGGTTCCGTTTTCTGTTGGATTCGGCCAGGCGGACGACGAAGTTTGTGGCTCTGCCGCCGGAGCGAACTGCTATAATCCGCCCTTAAATTCAACGGCCTGGCAAGTTTTGATGAACGTTTTTTACGAAGAGAGCGGCAGTTTCAAAGTCGGCAGCATCGTGTCGCGCAGCGACGCCAGCCTGCAGGTGGACACCCAGCACGGCAAACGCGCCAAGATCAAGAGCGCCAACGTCTTTCTGGAGTTTAGTTCCTCGCTGGCGGATTTTCTGCCGTCGGCCGACAACCTGGCCACTGACATCGACCTGGATTTCCTGTGGGAATGCAGCCCCGACGACGAGTTCGGCTACCAGGATCTGGCCGCCGACTATTTCGGCCGCGAACCCTCCGTGATCGAGGCCGCCGCGCTGATCAGCCGGCTGCACGGCGCGCCGATGTACTTCTACAAGAAGGGCAAGGGCCGCTACAAGAAAGCGCCGCAGGACGCGCTGCAAGCCGCGCTGGCCGGCGTCGAGCGCAAGAAGCGCGAGCAGGAGCAGATCGACGGCTGGGTGGGCGAGCTGAAGGCCGGCGCGCTGCCGGAAGCCATCCGCTCGCAGCTGATGCAACTGCTGTGGAAGCCCGACAAGAACACGCTGGAGTTCAAGGCCTTCGATCAGGCCAGCCGCGAACAGAACCTGCCGCCGCTGCGCCTGGCGCACAAGGTGGGCGGCATTCCGTCGGTGCCGGACTACCTGATGGCCGGTTTCCTGATGGAGTACTTCCCCAAGGGCGCCGGCTTCGGCAAATACGCGCCGCCGGCCGAGCAGCCGGAGCTGCCGGTGGCCGCGGTGCGCGCCTTCTCCATCGACGACGCCAACACCACCGAGATCGACGACGCGCTGTCGGTGGAAGACCTGCCCAACGGCAACAAGCGCGTCGGCATCCACATCGCCGCGCCGACGCTGGGCGTGCCGCTGGATTCCGACATCGAGAAGATGGTGCTGTCGCGGCTGTCCACCGCCTACTTCCCCGGCGACAAGATCACCATGCTGCCGGACGACGTGGTGCAGGCGTTCACGCTGCAGGAAGGCCGCGACTGCCCGGCCTTCTCGCTGTACGCCGAGGTGACGCCGGAGTTCGAGCTGGTTGCCTTCGAAAACCGCATCGAGCGGGTGCCGGTGGCAGCCAACCTGCGCCACGGCGAGCTGGAACAGGTGTTCAACGAAGAGACGCTGGCCAACGACCCCGGCGTCGACTACCCGTTCAAGCGCGAACTGGTATGGCTGTGGCAGTTCGCCGAGGCGCTGGAGAAGCGCCGCGGCAAGCACGACCCCAGCCGCCCGGCGCAGCACGACTACAACATCGATGTCGTCGACGGCCAGGTGTCCATCACTATCCGCAAGCGCGGCGCGCCGATGGACAAACTGGTGTCCGAGCTGATGATCCTGGCCAACAGCGAGTGGGGCCGGATGCTGGCCGAGGCCGACATCCCGGCGATGTACCGCGCGCAAAGCATGGGCAAGGTGCGGATGACCACCCGCCCCGAGCCGCACATGGGCCTGGGCGTCGCCCAGTACGCGTGGAGCACCTCGCCGCTGCGCCGCGCCAGCGACTTCATCAACCAGCGTCAGCTGGCATCCATGATCCGCGGCGAGAAGCCGCAGTTCGCCCAGGGCGACGCGATGCTGTTCGCCATCCTGCGCGACTTCGACGCCACTTACGGCGCCTACCTGTCGTTCCAGGACAAGATGGAGCACTACTGGTGCCTGAAGTACCTGCTGCAGGAAAACATCACCGAGCCGACCGCGTCCGTGATCAAGGAAGACCTGGTGCGCATCGACGGCCTGCCGCTGCGCCTGCGCATCCCGGGCCTGCCGGAACTGGCGCGCGGCGACCGCGTGCAGCTGTCGGTGGTGAAGGTGGATCTGCTGACCCAGGACGTGGAGCTGCGCTACACCGGCCGCCTCGACCATGTCGAAGAAGCCGGCGAGGACGAGGAAAGCTGAGCGCTCTTCCCGCCTGATGGAAAGCCGCCGCGCCGCGAGGCCCGGCGGCTTTTTCGCGCTTGCCCGCCCAAGAACCTGCTTAAGGCCGGCTGGCGCGTGCCTGTTGCATCCGCGCGTCAACAAGCGGGCTCTCCCGGTTTCTGCCCCGCATGCGGACGTTTCGCCTGGACCTTCGATTGAAATTGCAATGACATTGGATTAACGTCCCGGGTGCAATCCCGTCTTGCCGCATGTCGCATCACCCGCATCCCACGATAACAAGATTCATCCGCGGCGCGTCTTCCGCCGCACGCACAGGAGGAAACATGCAGGATTTCGCCCGCCACCCGGACACCCCCGACCGGATCGACGCCTTGCCGGCCGCCTCGCTGGGAGAGATGCTGGCGCAGACCGTCGCCCGCTACCCCGACCACACCGCCTTCCACAATATGGGCCGCGACCTCAGCTACCGCGAGCTGGACCGGCAAAGCGCCCAACTGGCCGACTATCTGACCCGCGGCCTGGGCCTGCGCGCCGGCGAGCGGGTGGCGCTGATGATGCCCAATCTGCTGCAATATCCGGTGGCCTTGTACGCGGTGCTGCGCGCCGGCCTAGTGGCGGTCAACGTCAATCCGCTGTACACCGCGCGCGAGCTGCATCACCAGTTGGCCGACTCCCAGGCCCGCGCCATCGTGGTGCTGGAGAACTTCGCCCAAGTGGTGCAAGAAGCCCGCGCCGACACCTCGCTGCAGCATGTGATCGTCACCGCAGTCGGCGATCTGCTGCCGGCGCCCAAGCGCTGGCTGGTCAACGCCGCGGTGCGTTACGTTAAAAAGCTGGTGCCGCCCTACCATCTGCCGGGGGCCGTTCCTTTCCGCCGGGCGCTGGCCGGCGGCGACGCCGGACGCTGGCGCGACGCCAGGCTGGCGCCGGACGCGCTGGCCATCCTGCAATACACCGGCGGCACCACCGGCCTGGCCAAGGGCGCGATGCTCAGCCACCGCAATCTGCTGGCCAACGTCGAACAGGCGAGGCTGGTGCTGGGCGGCGCGCTGCTGGAAGGCCAGACCGTGGTGGCGACGCCGCTGCCGCTGTACCACGTGTTCGCGCTGACGGTGAACTGCCTGCTGATCGCCCGCCTGGGCGGCAACAGCCTGCTGATCACCAATCCGCGCGATCTGGACGGCCTGGTGGCCGAGCTCGCCCGCCATCCGGTCAACGCCTTCACCGGCGTCAACACCCTGTTCAACGCGCTGACGCACCACGCCGGCTTCGCCAAGCTGGATTTCAGCCGCTGGAGGGTGGCGATAGGCGGCGGCGCGGCAGTGCAGCAGGCGGTGGCCGAAGCCTGGCAGCGGACAACTGGCCTGGTGCTGCTGGAAGGCTACGGCCTGACCGAGGCCTCGCCACTGGTATCGGTGAACGCGCTGGCGGTGGAACGTTATACCGGCACCGTCGGCATGCCGGTGCCCGGCACCGAAGTCGAACTGCGCGACGACGCCGGCCGGCCCTCCGCCGACGGCGAGCCGGGCGAAGTCTGCGTGCGCGGGCCGCAGGTGATGGCCGGCTACTGGCAGCGGCCGGAGGAAACGGCCAAGGTGTTCCACGCCGACGGCTTCTTCGCCACCGGCGACATCGGCGTCCGCACCGCCGACGGCCTGCTCAAGCTGGTGGACCGCAAGAAGGACATGGTGCTGGTATCCGGCTTCAACGTGTATCCGAATGAAGTGGAAGACGTGGTGGCCCAGCATCCCGGCGTGCGCGAGGTGGCCTGCATCGGCGTGCCGGACGAGCGCAGCGGCGAGGCGGTGAAGATCGTGGTGGTGCGCAAGGATCCGTCGCTGACGGCCGACGCGCTGCTGCGCCACTGCCGCGACAATATGACCGCCTACAAGGTGCCGCGCCACGTCGAGTTCCGCGACGAGCTGCCCAAGTCCAACGTCGGCAAGATCCTGCGCCGCGAATTGCGCAGCGGCCAGCCCGCCTGAGGCGGGCCGGCGCTAGAACAGGTCGTCGACCAGGGTGCTGGACTGCTGCAGCGGCTCGATCGAGCCGGCGACGCGGTCGCTGTCCAGCCCCAGCCGCTCCAGCACGCCCTCCGGCAGGCTGGACAGCATGTCCTCTGGACTCATGCCGTGGCGGAAGCCGGACACCACGAAGGAGGTCAGGCCGATCAGCAGCGCGTACGGGGAGGCCTCGTCGTTCAAGAGGTCGTGCTGGCGGTAGATCGCCCCCTGGATCTCGTCGGGGAAATTCCAGCGCCGCGCCAGCTCAGCGCCCAGCTCGGTCAAATCCAGGCCCAGCAGCATGCGCTCGGTGGCGATGCGGTCAGCGCCGCCGGCGACGATGCGGTCTATCTGCTGCGCCTGCTCCGGCACCGCGACGTACAACACCAGCTCGCCGATATTGGCCAGCAGGCCGCAGGTATAGCCCAGCTGCGGATCCAGCCCGGCTAGCCTGGCCAGCAGCTTGGCGGTGTTGGCCATCGCGAAGCTGCGCTGCCAGAACGCCTTCATGTCGAAGCCGCTGATGCCCAGCGTGGCGCCGGTGACGCCGGAGGCGATCACCAGCACCCGCAGGTTGTCGAAGCCCAGCAGGATCACCGCGTCGTCCAGCGAGCCGACCCTGCGGCTGCTGCCGAAACGCGCGCTGTTGGCCAGCCGCAGCACCCGCGCGCTGAGCACCTGGTCGTGCATCACCTTGTCGGTGATGTCGCCGATATTGACGTCCGACCGGTGAAAGCTGGCCACCAGCTCCTGCACCACCTTGGGAACCATCGGCAGCTTGCCCGAGGCCTTGTCGAAAATCTCGCCCACCTGCATCGATGCTCTCCCCTTGCCGGTTTAGCAGGTTTGAGCTTAGGCAATCGCGCCGGGAAGGGAAGGGAAACCGCCGCCGTCCATCCGCTAATCGGCCGAACGGCTGGGGGATTTTTTGCTTATCCCTCGGAATCTGGCTATTTTTCATGCATGCGACGCATGTAAGCAGTTGATATACAGACATTTCCCCTCCGCCATGCGCCGCCCAATGGGAGAAACCCATGCTGTCGCAACTCTCCGTCAAACAAAAGCTCCTGACTGGCTACGGCCTGCTGATCGTGATCCTGGCCGCCATCGTGCTGTCCTCGATCTCCAAGCTCAACATCATAGAAGCTCAGATCCAGGACATCACCGAGAACCGCTACCCGAAGGCCGAGCTGGCGAACAAGATCGTGCTGGTCAGCTATGACGTGGCGCGCAAGGTGCGCGACGCCATCATGGCCAGCAGCCCTCAGGAAGTCGACGCCGTCATCGCCAAGATCGAGACGCTGCGCGCGCAGAACACCGATTACCTGAAGGAACTGGACCGGACGCTGGTCTCGCCCAAAGGCCGCGAGATTCTGACCCGGGCGCTGCAGGCGCGGGAAACGCTGTCCGCCCAATACGCGCCCTTGTACGCGCTGACGCGCGCCAACAAGGACGCCGAGGCCCAGGCCTTTCTCAAACAGCATTTCGTGCCCGCCAACGAAGGCTTCATGAAAACGCTGACCGAACTGACCGCCTACCAGAACGATCGGGTGCGGCAAGCGGTGGAAGACAGCAAGAGCGCGTACCGGCAAACCATAGGCATTCTGCTGGGATCGGCCGCCGCGGCGCTGGTGTTGTCGGTGGCGGTGGCGCTGTTCATCTCCAACCTGGTGACCACCCCGCTGAAAAAATCGGTGACGCTGGTGCGCAATATCCAGCAGGGCGACCTGTCCGGCCCCGACGAAGCGCTGCCGGTATCGCGCGACGAGGCGATGGAGATCGCCCGCAACGTCCAGAACATGCGCCAGGGACTGCGCGAAGTGGTGGCCAGCATCCAGGACAACGCCAATCAGGTATCCGACTCCGCGCACCAGCTGTCCAGCATGGCGCAGCAAGTGGCCACCAGCGCGCAGCGGCAATCCGAAGCCACCTCCGAAGCCGCCGCCACCATCGAGCAGCTGACCGTCAGCATCAACCACGTCGCCGACAACTCCGACCAGGCCTCGCGCCAGGCCCGCGACGCCGGCGACCTCGCAGGCCGCGGCGGCCACGCGGTGCAGGCCTCGGTCGGCAAGATCCAGTCGGTCAGCACCGCGGTGGCCGCCACCTCGGAAGAAATGCGCACCCTGACCGGCGAGGTGCAGCGCATCGGCAACATCGTCACCGTGATCCGCGACGTGGCCGACCAGACCAACCTGTTGGCGCTGAACGCGGCGATCGAGGCGGCGCGCGCCGGCGAGATGGGACGCGGCTTCGCCGTGGTGGCCGACGAGGTGCGCAAGCTGGCCGAGCGCACCGCCAGCTCGGCGCAAGAAATCACCCAGATGATCCGCGCGATCCAGCAGGGCGTAGAAAAAGTGGTGGGCAGCATGGAGCAGAGCCTATCCAGCGTAGACGCCGTCTCCGGCAGCGCGCGCGAGGCCAGCGACTCGATGGGGGAGATAGAAGGCAGCACCCGCGACATCGTCGGCACCATAGGCAACATCACCAGCGCCTTGGGCGAGCAGCGCACCGCCAGCCTCAGCCTGGCGCAGAGCATGGAGCAGGTGTCGCAGATGGCCGAATCCAACAGCGCCACCGTAGAGGAACTGGCCACCACCTCCAGCGAGCTGAACGCGCTGTCGCACAATCTGCAGAACGTCACCGCGCGCTTCCGCTTGTAGAAAAAAGTCCACAACCGGACTGTCCAGACGAACTGAAGGGCCGCCCGCCAAGCGCGGCCCGTGGCACCATGGCGGTTTTCCCCCACAGGAACCGCCGTCATGAAAACCGCGTTCGCGCTCGGCTGCGCGCTATCGGCCGCGCTGGCCTTCGCTCAGCCCGCCGCCGCCAAGACCCTCCGCTTCTCCGGCTACGACTGGGAAGTGCGCAACCAGGGCAGCAGCGGCCCGGGCCCCAATGTCTGGGACGAGAACAATGTCTGGCTGGACGCCCAGGGCCGGCTGCACCTGAAAATCGCCAAGCACGGCGGCCAATGGACCGCCGCCGAACTCTACCTGCCGCAACGACTGGGCTTCGGCCGCTACCAGTTCAAGCTGATCGGCCGGCCCGACCAGTTCGACCCCAACATCGTGCTGGGCCTGTTCAACTACCCGACGCCGGACGTCGGCCCCGACGGCAGCAACGAGATCGACATCGAATTCTCGCGCTGGGGCAGCCCGGCCAATCCGATGGGCAACTACACCGTCTACCCGGCGCGGCCGGGCCCGGCCCCCACCTCCTACACCTTCGATTTCGCGCTGGGCGGTGATTACAGCACCCACCGCTTCGACTGGAGCGCGGCCGCGGTCGACTACCAGTCGCTGCACGGTTTCCAGGACGGCGACCTTTATCCCATCGCTCATTGGCGCTTCAACCCGGTCGACGCGGCGCGGCGCGTGCCGCAACAGCCGCTGCCGGTGCATCTGAACCTGTGGTTGTTCCAGGGCAAGCCGCCGGCGGACGGCAAGGAAGTGGAAGTGGTGATACAGGAGTTCAAGTTCGTCCCGGCGGCGGCGCGCTAGGAAGAAAACCAGACGGCGGAACGAACGTCCCGCCGCATCGCGACGCCATCAATAGGCAAAGCGTTCGCGCAGGTCCATCAGGTTCAATTCGTCCAGAATGGCCAGCTGGCGCTCGCGGGCGCTGTTCTTGCCCTTGCCGGTCTTCTTGGCGATGATCAGCTCGTTCTTCATCGAGTGCTCCCAGCCCACCAGCTCGGTGACGGTCAGCTGGTAGCCCCGCGCCTCCAGCTGCAGGCAGCGCAGCACATTGGTCAGCTGGCTGCCGAACTCGCGAGTATGGATGGGATGGCGCCACAGCTCGGACAACGGCGTCTTGCCGAAGGTCTCGTTCTTCTTCTGACGCAGCACCGACGCCACCTCGGCCTGGCAGCACGGCACTAGCACGATGTACTGGGCGTTCTTGGCCAACGCGAAGCGGATGGCGTCGTCGGTGGCGGTGTTGCAGGCATGCAGCGCGGTGATGACGTCCACCTGTTCCGGCAGCTCGGTCGAGGTGATCGACTGCTCCACCGTCAGGTTGAGGAAGCCCATGCGGCCGAAGCCGAGGCGGTCGGCCAGCTCGCGCGACTTGTCCACCAGCTCCTGCCGCGTCTCCACGCCGTAGACATGCCCAGCGGCCTTGTCCTTCAGGAACAGGTCGTACAGGATGAAGCCGAGGTAGGACTTGCCGGCGCCGTGGTCGGCCAGCGTCATCGAGCCCTTCCTTTCCAACACGTCGGCCATCAAGGGTTCGATGAACTGATACAGGTGGTAGACCTGCTTCAGCTTGCGGCGGGTGTCCTGGTTGATCTTGCCGTCGCGGGTGAGGATGTGCAGCTCTTTGAGCAATTCCAGCGATTGCTGCGGTTTGATTTCGGGAATCAGGCTCATGGCGGCCTCCTGCAATTTCAATGCCGCGATTGTAGCAGAGCGGCTATTCAGCGCTCGAGCAGGACCCTTTGCGGGACATGCGAATTTGGTTTGCAAAACATGAAAAATTCATATTTTGACTGGCAGTTAGGGCGTATTGATATCGAAATATGGCCGCACCGAAACTGGCAGCTTGGAGAAACCAAGTGCAATCGAGAGGAAATAACGATGAAAGCCGTCTCGGACAACAAACTTAGTTGCATCAGGTGGCTGGTGAACTTCTAAAGGAGGAAGTTCAAGGCCAGTAACCATCGCTCGTAGCAGCGAGATCGTTCGTTCTTCTCCAAGACCAACAATGCCTTTATTTCGTCGTGGCGCCGTGACGTCTGCAATTGAAACAAGTTGGGTTGGCCATGCAGGTGTGGATGAGGAGGGAAAGGAGGAGGCGGATCTTTTAAAGCGATCCGCCCCGGCCTCGATCCACCAACGGTCAGGGATATCGAATTCGATATTTTCCACGGGATGATGGAAATGCATTGTGCTGTACTTTGTCAGTCAGTGTTTGACCACTTCCTGCTCAACCACCAGATCCAGAATCCAGCGGATGGACGAAGCGTCGGCCGGCGGATTGTCCACCTTCACCTCCTTGATCCGCAGCCGGTAAGCCACGCCAGGCTCGGGCTGGAAGCCCTCAATCTCGCCGTAGTGCAGCTCCCAGGGCTTGGACTTGTCGGCGCGCACCTGCAGACACTGCATCGGCGCCACGCCGGTGCAGGCCTTGCGCTCGGCGGCGACGTAGATGAACTTGACCTCGCCCTGCGGCTGGCGTTCGAAGGTGAGCGCGTCCTTGCCGTCGGACAGCTTCAGACGCTCGCCGTCCAGGCTGACATCCATGCCGGCTTCCAGCTGGCGCGACAGCTTGGCGTCGCGCTGCATCGCCTCCGGCGGGCACATCATCAGCGTCGAGGCCAGGCGCTCGGCGCGCAGCTTGCCGCCGTCGATCGCGGCCGGGCCGAACATGCCGTTGCAGCCGGCCTTGGCGAACAGCCGCTGCTGGTCGATGCGCAGCAGGATGCCCTTGTCGCCGGCGCCGGTCTGCTTCCACTCGCCTTGCAGTTGCTCCATCGTCGGCGCGGGGCCTTGGCGAACCGGAGCGGTGGGGCTGGCGCAGCCGGCCAGCAAGACGGCGCCGAGCGCCAGCAGGGTCAGTCGGTAAGACATCGCGATATCCTGAACAAGAAACAGACTATGACGCCTGAGGAGCTCACAGGTTCCGTCAATCGACAACCGGCGTCACCGTCTCCTGGTAGATCACTTTCACCAATTGCAGCGCGGTGCCGCCGCCGAGTTCCGGCTCGCCTTGCAGTTTCAGGTAGTAGCTGCGGCCGGCTTCGGGCATGAAGCCGGCGATCTCGCCATGGTAGTCGCGCCACGGCTCGCCCTCATTGCCGCGCAACCGCAGGCAGGCGCCGTCCGCGCAATCGCCGCGCGTCGCGTACCAGTATTGCTCGCCCGCCCGCGGCCGCCACGCCGCCTGCGGCGCAACCGGAGCGGCCGCCTGGGCGGCGTCCGCTTTCGCAAAGCGGTAGACGGTCTTGCCGGCCGCCAGCGTCAGATAGCGGCCATCGGAAGACGGCAGCAGGCGGAATGGCGCGCCCAGCAGTTTCAGCAAGGCCTGCTCGCGCGCCATCGCCTCCGGCGCGCACGCCATGCGGGTGGTGGAAACCTGGTGGCGGCCGTCTTCGTCTATGCCCAGCGTGAAGCGGTTGCAGCCGGCGAAGCCGCTGATGCGGCTGTCGGAGATGCTCAGGGTAGGCTGCGGCGCCGGTTGGGCCGGCGACTGGAGCCGCCATTCGGTGTGTTGCAGATCGGGCAAGGCTTGAGTCGGCAGCATCATGCTGCCGCTGATCAACAGGGCGCCGAGAGAAGGCATGCGGGTTTCCTTTTCCATGACTGCGGACGGCAAAACGCCCGCCAATGGCGGGCGTTCGGGACGGCGGACGAGCGCTCAGTGCACAGCGTTCTTGAGCAGGTCTTCCACCACTTTCTTGGCATCGCCGAACACCATCATGGTTTTATCCATGTAAAACAGCTCGTTGTCCAGCCCCGCGTATCCCGCGTTCATGGAACGCTTGACCACGATGACGTTGCGCGCCTTGTGCGCCTCCAGGATGGGCATGCCGTAGATGGGGCTTTGCTTGTCCTTCTGCGCAGCCGGGTTGACCACGTCGTTGGCGCCGATCACCAGCACCACGTCGGTGGTGGAGAAATCGGCGTTGATCTCCTCCATCTCCAGCACCTGCTCGTACGGCACCTCGGCCTCGGCCAGCAGCACGTTCATGTGGCCCGGCATCCGGCCCGCCACCGGGTGGATCGCGTAGCGGACGCCGACGCCCTGCTCGTGCAGCAGTTCGGCGAATTCCTGCAAGGCGTGCTGCGCGCGCGACACCGCCAGGCCGTAGCCGGGCACGATCACCACCTGATCGGCGTTGGCCATCAGGAAGGCGGCGTCCTCGGCACTGCCGGCCTTGTAGGCCTTGGCCGGCCCCGCGTCGCCGGCCGGACCGGCGACGGCCTCGGCGCCGAAGCCGCCCAACAGCACGCTGACGATGGAGCGGTTCATCGCCTTGCACATGATGTAGGACAGGATGGCGCCGGACGAGCCGACGCAGGCGCCGGCGATGATCAGCACCGGGTTGTTCAGCGTGAAGCCGATGCCGGCCGCCGCCCAGCCCGAGTAGCTGTTCAGCATCGACACCACCACCGGCATGTCGGCGCCGCCGATCGGGATGATCAGCGTCACGCCCAGGGCCAGCGCCACCGCCACCATGGCGAGGAAAGCAGCCTGGCTGTCGGTGAAGAAATAGGCCGCGCCGAAGCCGACCATGGCCAGCGCCAGCAGCAGATTGAGCGGATGCTGGCCGGCGAAGCTGATCGCCTTGGCGCCGAAGCGGCCGGACAGCTTGCCGTAGGCGATCACCGAGGCGGTGAAGGTGATCGCGCCGATGAAGGCGCCGATGAACAACTCCACCTTCTGCACCGGCGTGTGCTCGACGCCGCCGTGGAAGATGGCCGCCACCGCGATCAGCACCGCGGACAGGCCCACCAGCGAGTGCATCGCCGCCACCAGCTCCGGCATGCCGGTCATCTCCACCGTGCGCGCCTTCCAGGCGCCGACGACCGCGCCGGCGGCGATGGCGCCGGCGATCAGCGCCAGCACCGGCTTGTCGATGATCAGCAGCGTGGTCAGCACCGCGATCGCCATGCCGACGATGCCGTACAGATTGCCGCGCCGCGCCGAAGCCGGGCTGGACAAGCCCTTCAGCGCCAGGATGAACAGCACCGCGGCGACCAGATAAAGAACAGCCGAAACATTCTGCATCGTCATCCCCTGTTTTTCTTCTTGAACATGTCCAACATGCGCTGGGTGACCAGGAAACCGCCGAAGATATTGATGCTGGCAAGGAAGATGGCGATGGCGCCCAGCACCGAGGTGACGGTGAGCTCCTGGCCGTTGATATCCACGACCTGCAGCATGGCGCCGACGACGATGATGCCGGAGATGGCGTTGGTCACCGCCATCAGCGGCGTGTGCAGCGCCGGCGTGACGTTCCACACCACGTGATAGCCGACGAACACCGCCAGCACGAAAATGGTGAAGCTGGTGATGAAGGGATCAGCCATGGTGCGGCTCCTTGTCGTGATTGGCGGCCTCGGCCGGACGGACGACGGCGCCGAAGCGCTGCTCGCCCTGGTGGGCGACCAGAGTGGCGGCCACCAGATCGTCTTCGAGATCGATTTTCAGTCCCTCCGGCGTCAGCAGCAGGCCGAGGAAGGTCTGGAGGTTGCGCGCGTACAGGCTGGAGGCATCGGCCGCCAGCATCGCGGGCAGATTGGTCAGGCCCACCAGATGCACGCCGTTGTCGGTCAGCCAGGCCTCGCCGGGACGGGTCAGCTCGCAGTTGCCGCCGGCCTCGGCGGCCAGGTCGACGATCACCGAGCCCGGCTTCATCGCCGCCACCGCGTCGGCGGACAGCAGGCGCGGCGCCGGCTTGCCGGGAATCAGCGCGGTGGAGATGACGATGTCGGCGGCGGCGGCGCGCTGCGCGATCAGCGCGTTCTGCCGCGCCTGGAAATCGGCCGACATCTCGCGGGCGTAGACGCCGCCGCTGGCGGCTTTCTCCTCATCCGACATCGGCACCTCGACGAACTTGGCGCCCAGCGATTCCACCTGCTCGCGGGTGGCGGGGCGCACGTCGTAGGCCTCAACCACCGCGCCCAGCCGCTTGGCCGTGGCGATGGCCTGCAAGCCGGCGACGCCGACGCCCAGCACCAGCGTCTTGGCCGCCTTCACCGTGCCGGCGGCGGTCATCAGCATCGGCATGAAGCGGGGGTAGAACTGGCCGGCCAGCAGCACCGCCTTGTAGCCGGCGATGTTGTTCTGGCTGGACAGCACATCCATGCTCTGGGCGCGAGTGGTGCGCGGCAGCAGCTCCAGCGCGAAAGCCGACACCCGCTGCGCCGCCAACTGCGGCAGCAGCGGATTCTGATACGGCGCCAGCATGCCGACCAACACCGCGCCGGGCTTCAGCGCGGCCACGTCGGCGGCCTCGGGCATCCGCACCGCCAGCACGATATCGGCCGCGGCCAGCATCTCCTGCCGCCGCTCGGCGATGGTCGCCCCGGCGGCCACAAAGGCGGCGTCAGGCAGCGCGGCCGCCAGGCCGGCGCCCTGTTCCACGGCGACGGCGTGGCCGGCGCCGACCAGCTTCTTCACCGTGTCCGGCGTCGCCGCCACACGGTGCTCGCCGGCCAGCCGCTCGGCCGGAATGACGATATTCATATAGGATATCTCCTGCAAGTGGATGGTGAAATCAGAAACGGGAACGGTCGTGCGCGGCGGTTGGGAACGATCGCTTGGAAATCATTAAATGCATGCTGCGCCGCATTATGCAAGCCATATATTGGCTACCGTATATCGTCTGACAGGCTTGATTCAACCGGGAAATCGGACATGTCAAAGGCATTGCGCGGCGCAATAAATCCATCCAGCGGAACCGTGCGTCGACCGTTCGACAAGCGGGTCCATCGCTCGCCGTCAGGCAGCGATGCAAATTAGATTTATCTGATATTATTCAAAGCTGACACTAGCGCCGGCGCGGCAGGGTTGTAAAGCAGGGAAAACCGCCGTTCGCGAGCAAGTTTGCGCCAGATCAGCCCCGGCTCATCAAGCCGCTGCGCTGATCCAGGGGCGGAGCGGGCAACGGACTGCCTTCGCTTTTCTTTATATACGGCGGCGGTTTCCATCGCCGGGCGCTATCATCGCAGCATCGCCCCCGGAGACCCGCCATGTCCCGCCCGATTCCGACGCCGCTGCCGGATTTCCGCCAACCCGGCGTGATGCTGCGCATCCTGCAGCTGCCGGCGCTGCTGCTGTGCGCCGACGGCCTGCTCGCGCTGACGGCCGAGCAGCCGCTGTGGCGCTGGCTGCAATCGGCGCTGGCGCTGGTCCCGGGCAGCCTGCTGTCGCTGGCGCTGTTGGCGCTGGCCGCTCCCTGGCTGTCGCGGCGGCGGCGCGGGGCCGCCTGGGTGGCGCTGATCGCCGGCGCCAGTTTCGCCTTGTGCCAATGGCGGCTGCAGGACGACTGGCCGCGAACCTGGACCGCCGCGGCGCTGGCGATGGCGGCGGCCCCGCTGCTGCTGCACTATCTGGCGCTGCGCCAGCGCGCGCTGTCGCCGGCGCTGGCCGAGGCGCGGCTGACCGCGCTGCAGGCGCGCATCCGCCCCCATTTCCTGTTCAACAGCCTGAACGCCGCCATCGCGCTGATCCGCTCGCGGCCGCAGCAGGCGGAAACGGTGCTGGAAAACCTGGCCGAGCTGTTCCGCGCCCAGATGGCCGCGCCGGAGAGGCTGTCCACGCTGGCGCGCGAGATCGAACTGGCCAAGATGTACCTGGCGATAGAGTCCGAACGGCTGGGGCCGCGGCTGACAGTCAGCTGGCGCGTCGACGCGCCGCCGGACGTCGAGCTGCCGCCGCTGCTGCTGCAGCCGCTGGCCGAGAATGCCATCTGCCACGGCGCCGAGCGCGTGGCCGGCGAGGTGGAGATCGTCATCTCCGCTCGCGTCGCCGGCGGCCTGCTGGAGCTGGCGCTGGACAATCCGCTGCCGGCCGACGCCGCGCCGACCGCCGGCAGCGGCATCGCGCTGGAGAACCTGCGCGAGCGGCTGGCGCTGTTGTACGACGCCGAGGCTTCTCTCGCCGCCGAGCGGCGCGGCGACCGCTACCAGGCCCGCGTCCGCCTGCCCTGCCGCGCCGCCAGGCCAGGCTGACGCCGTCCGTTGCCGAAGCCGCCGCGCGGCTCTACATTCCAGTCAGGACCATCCGCACGAGACCCGCATGGAAAAAAACCGCCTGGAAGCATTCAGCGACGGCGTGATCGCCATCATCATCACCATCATGGTGCTGGAGCTGAAGGTGCCGCACGGCACCGATCTGCAGTCGCTGGCGCCGCTGCTGCCAGTGTTCCTCAGCTACCTGCTCAGCTTCGTCTACGTGGGCATCTACTGGAACAACCACCACCACTTCTACCACGCTGCCCGCCGGGTCGACGGCCGGGTGCTATGGGCCAATCTGCACCTGCTGTTCTGGATGTCGCTGATTCCCTTCGTCACCGGCTGGATGGGAGAAAACCACTACGCGCCGCTGCCGGTGGCGCTGTATGGCGCGGTGCTGCTGATGTGCGCGATCGCCTGGTGGATCATGCAGCAGGCGCTGCTGTGCCTGCCCGGCAACCGCACCCGGTTGTCCGAAGCGCTGGGCGGCGACATCAAGGGCAAGATCTCGCCCTTGTGCTACCTGCTGGCGATCGGCCTCGCCTGGTACCAGCCCTGGCTGGCCGGCGCGCTGTACCTGGCGGTGGCGCTGATGTGGCTGGTTCCCGACCGGCGCATCGAGTGCATGCTGTACGGCGAGGGCGAGGGCGACTGAGCTGGCGTGGCGGCATGGCCGCGAATCGATTAAAATTGTCCGATCAGCCACCATGGAGGGTACGATGTACCAGTCCGAATTCACCCAGTTCATCAATGGCTTCCTGGACAAGAACCCGGAAGTGGACAGCGAGCGCCGCGAGCTGCGCCTGACGCTGTGGGACCGCGAGCTCAATCTGGACGACCAGCGCCGCTGGAAGGAATCCAGCGTGCCGCAGAAGGCCTACGTCTACCAGCCGGAATAAAGGCCGCCTGAATCGTTCCCGACGCCCTTCGCGGGCGTTTCGTCATTTTGAAAGCCCGAACATGACCCGCCACACGGTGGCGCTCAGCAGCGCCCTCTCAGCCTACCTGTTCGACATCGCCGTCGCCGAGCATCCGGTGCAGCGCGAACTGCGCGAATTCACCGCCGGCCACCGGCTGGCCAAGATGCAGATCTCGCCGGACCAGGGCCAGTTCATGGGCTGGCTGGCGCGGCTGATCGGTGCGCGCCGCTACCTGGAAATCGGCGTGTTCACCGGCTACAGCGCGCTGACCGTGGCGCTGGCGATGCCGGAAGATGGCCAGGTGGTGGCCTGCGACGTCAGCGAAGCCTTCACCGCCATCGCCCGCGAATACTGGGCCAAGGCCGGCGTCGCCGACCGCATCGACCTGAGGCTGCAGCCAGCGTTGAGCACCTTGCGCGAGCTGCTGACCGACGGCCGGGCCGGCAGCTTCGACCTCGCCTTCATCGACGCCGACAAGCCGTCCTACCGCGACTACTACGAAGCCTGTCTCGAGCTGGTGCGCCCAGGCGGCGTGATCGCCATCGACAACATCTTCCTGTCCGGCCGCGTGGTGGAGCCCAAGCCGGAAGATCCGCCCGGCGTGCACCTGGTGCATGCGTTCAACGCCAGCCTGAAGGCCGACCCGCGCGTCCACATGTGCGTGCTGCCGATAGGCGACGGCCTGACGCTGTGCACCCGCCGCTAGCCGGCGCGCATGAACTTTCGCCATCGCCGGATGGTCTGTAACGTTTTGGCCACAGCGCCGGCCCCCTCGCCGGTGCTATGATGGCCGTTTGTTGACCGAGCTTACCCCGTCACCGTCATGCTGAACCGCCGCCCCCGCCGCCAGATGAACCAGATGAACGTCGTGCCCTATATCGACGTGATGCTGGTGCTGCTGGTGATTTTCATGGTCACCGCCCCGATGTTCACGCCGGGCGTGATCGACGTACCCAGCGTCTCCGAGGCGCCCGCCATCGACGTCCGTCCGCTGGAGGTCACTGTGGACGCCGCCGGCAAGATCGAACTGGTGGACGGCGAGCAGAAAACCCGCGTCGACTCGCTGGACGACCTCGCCAGCCAATTGCAGGCGCTGGCCGGCGCCGGGCAGCGCCCGGTGGCCATCTCCGCCGACGCCAACCTCAAATACGCCGAAGTGGTGAAGATCGCCGACCGCCTGCACCAGGCCGGCATCAAGCGCGTGGCGCTGACCGTCAAGCAAATCAGCAAGCAATGAAGCCGCAATCGTCCGCCTCGCCGCGTCCCTGGACCTTCATCGCCTCGGCGCTGTTCCACGCCGGCGTGATCGGCCTGTTGCTGTGGGGCGGGCTGCAGACCACGCCGCCGCCGAGCCCGGCGCCGCTGGCGCTGGAGCTGTGGACTACCGCGCCTCCCCCTCCGCCGGCCGTGACCGCGCCGGTCGCGCCCGCCCCCGCGCCGCAACCGGCGCCGGAACCCAAACCGGTGGTCGAAGCGCCGCCGGCCGAGGTCAACCTGGGCAAGAAGGACGCGCCCAAGCCCAAACAAGAGACGCCAAAACCGGAACCCAAGCCGGCGGCCGAGCCCGAGCCGAAAAAACCCAAGCACGAGCCCAAACCGGCCGAGCCGGAGAAAAAGGCCCCGGAAAAGGCCAAGCCGGCGGAAAAAGCGCCGGAAAAGAAAGAAGCCAAGACCCACACGCCGCCCGCGGCCAAGCCCGGCCACAAGACCGCCAAGGCCTACAACAACGAGGCCGACGATCTGCTCTCCAGCCTCGACAGCTCGCGCACCAGCGGCAAGCCCAACGCGCGCAGCGACCAGGCCGGCAGCAAGCACGGGGTGGCCGGCGGCGCGGTGAACGGCTCCGGCGTCAACGCCGGCTGGATAGACCTGGTCAAGGCCAAAGTGACGCCGCTGGTGCAGGTTCCGCCCGGAATCGCCGGCAACCCCGCCGCGGTGCTGCGGGTGACGCTGCTGCCGACACTGGAGGTCAAAGCGGTGCAACTGGTGAAAAGCAGCGGCGTTCCGGCCTATGATGATGCCGTGCAACGCGCGGTCTGGGAGGCCAAGACTTTCCCCAAACTGCCGGCGGGAGCCAACTTCAACGACGGCTACCGCACGTTTACCCTGACGTTCCGTCCGCGCTGAGCGGACGCGACAAAGCCCTGAGGAAGCCATGCCGAGTTTGAAAGCCCTGCTGCGGGGCGTGCTGGTGGCGGCGATGCTGGTCGCCGGCTGCGCCCACGCCGAACTGAACATCGAAATCGTAGGCGGCGGCGCCAGCCGCCACGCCATCTCCGTGCTGCCGTTCAAGGACGAGGGCCCGACCCAGGGCAACCTGACGCCGGTGATCCGCAACGATCTGGCGCTATCCGGCGCCTTCCGCCTGATCGACCCGTCCGCCGTCGCCAACGTGCCGTTCGAGCCGGCCGACATCCGCTACCCGCTGTGGCAGGCGGCCGGCGCCCAGTCCATCTCCATCGGCAAGGTGGAAAGCGCCGGCGGCGGCCAGATCAAGATCAGCTTCCGGCTGATGGACGCGTCGCAGCGCAAGCAACTGACCGGCGGCGAATTCACCGTGACGCCGGACCGCAGCCGCCAGGTGGCGCACGCGATCGCCGACATGATCTACGAGGCGATCACCGGCCAGAAGGGCTTCTTCAACACCCGGCTGGCCTACGTGCTGAAATCCGGCCGCAACTTCGCGCTGCAGATTTCCGACGTCGACGGCCAGCGCAGCCAGACCATCCTGCGCTCCACCGAGCCCATCATCTCGCCCAGCTGGAGCCCGGACGGCCGCTACATCGCCTATGTCTCCTTCGCCAGCCAGAAGCCGGTGGTATGGGTGCAGGATCTGGCCACCGGCCAGCGCCGCGCGGTGGCCAACTTCAAGGGCAGCAACTCCGCCCCGGCCTGGAGCCCGGACGGCAGCAAACTGGCCGTGGTGCTGACCACCAGCGGCAACTCGCAGATCTACATCATCAACGCCGCCGGCGGCTCCGCCCGCCGCCTGATGTACAACGGCGGCATCGACACCGAGCCGGCCTTCAGCCCGGACGGCTCCATGGTCTACTTCGTCTCCGACCGCAGCGGCAACCCGCAGATCTACCGGGTGCCGGTGAACGGCGGCGACGCGCAACGCGTCACCTGGGAGGGCAGTTACAATGTTTCGCCCAAATTGTCGCCGGACGGCAAGACCCTGGTCTATATTCGCCGTTCAGCCGGCAATTTCCGTGTGATGTCGCAAGATCTGGCAACTAATGACAGCCGGCAGTTGTCAGACGGTAGTTACAGTGAGCGCCCCAGCTTCGCGCCCAACGGCCGCATGGTGCTGTATTCCAGCGACGCCGGCGGACAGAGCGTGCTGTACGCGGCAACCGCCGACGGCAGCAGCAAGGTGAAACTGGCCGTGCTCAACGGTGATGTTCAGGACCCGGCATGGGGTCCGTTCAATAATCCTTGATGGGAGCCAACAATGAACCTGAAGCAACTCGCACTCGCCACCGCCGTCGCCACTCTGCTCGCCGCCTGCGCCAGCACCAAGCCGGCTGAAACCCCGGCCGCGCCCGCCGCCCAGACGCCGACCACCCAGGCCCCGGTGAGCTCGGGCAGCGAACAAAGCCAGGTCGCGGTCGATCC
This sequence comes from Chromobacterium indicum, assembly GCF_039708975.1. NCBI lineage: Bacteria > Pseudomonadati > Pseudomonadota > Betaproteobacteria > Neisseriales > Chromobacteriaceae > Chromobacterium > Chromobacterium indicum. Next base: position 203,382 of record NZ_JAYFSJ010000005.1, on the reverse strand, counting down.
GCTGAACGATCCGAACAGCCCGCTGGCCAAGCGCAGCGTGTACTTCGGCTTCGATTCCTCCGCCGTCGACGGCGAAGGCAAGAACACCGTCGCCAACCACGCCGATTACCTGAAGGGCCACGACAAGAAAGTGATCATTCAGGGCAACACCGATGCCCGCGGCAGCCGCGAATACAACCTGGCCCTGGGCCAGCGCCGCGCCGAGAGCGTCAAGCACGCGATGGAAGTGCTGGGCGTGAAGGAAAGCCAGCTGGAAGCCGTCAGCTTCGGCAAGGAAAAGCCGAAGGCCACCGGCCACAGCGACGCCGACTACGCGGAAAACCGCCGCGCCGACATCGTCTACCAGGGCCAGTAAGCGCCTGAAGCGGGCGGCTTCCCGGCCACCCGCCGTCCTCGCCCTGCCGGATATCCGCGGGCGGCTGCCAAACGGCGGCCGAACCGTTATGATGTCCGGCAATCTTCATCCATCGGAACGCCCATGAAACGCATCGCCATCAGTAGCGCCCTGCTGTTGATCCTGAACGGCTGCGCCAGCACCAGCGACCTGGAGGAGACCCGCCGCCAGCTGGCGCAGGTGAACCAGCAGGCGTCCACCCGCATCAGCGCGGTGGAAAGCAAGCTGTCCAACGAGAAGCTGCTGGAGATGGTCAGCCAGGTCGACACCCTGAAGGCCGAGGTCGCCAAGCTGCGCGGCGACGTCGAAGTGCTGAACTACAATCTGCAAACCACCCAGAAGCGCCAGAACGATCTGTACAACGACCTGGACGGCCGCCTGTCGCACCTGGAAGGCGCGCCCGGCAAGCGCGACGCCTCGCAGCCCTCCGCCCAGCAAGCCGCCGCCGGCGACAGCCAGGCCAGCCCCGACTACGACAAGGCGCTGAACCTCCTGCGCGCGCGCGACTTCCCCAACGCGATCAACGCGCTGTCGCTGTTCATCCAGCAGAACCCGCAGGCGCCGCAAGCGGCTGAGGCCAACTACTGGCTGGGCGTCGCCCACACCGCGCTGCGCCAGTATGACGCCGCCATCGACATCCACCGCCGCTTCGTCGAGCAATACCCGAACAACCACTTCGCGCCGGACGCGCTGCGCAATATCGGCAACTGCCAGCGCGACCTGGGCCAGGTGGATCAGGCTAAGAACACCTACCGCCGCCTGATCAAGCTGTATCCGAAGACCGACGCCGCGCAAAAGGCCAAGCAGGCGCTGGCCAGGATGTAAGGAAAGCATCCGGCGCGGCCGCGCCGGCAAAGGAAAAGGGCGCCGCGCGGCGCCCTTTTTTCATGGCTGTCAGGCCTCGGACAACACCAGCCTGACGTTGTGCTCTTCCAACAGCTTGGCCACCGGCTCCGGCGGCGTGGCGTCGGTGAACACGGTGTGGAACTCGCTGATGTGCCCCATGCGCACCAGCGCGTTGCGGCCGAACTTGCTGTGGTCGGCGGCCAGGTAGCGGTGGCGGGCGTTGTTCATCATCGCCTGGGCGACGCGTACCTCGCGGTAGTCGAAATCCAGCAGCGAGCCATCGGTCTCGATGCCGGACACGCCGATGATCGCGTAGTCCACCTTGAACTGGTTGATGAAATCCAGCGTCGCCACGCCGGTGATGCCGCCGTCCGACGCGCGCACGGTGCCGGAGGTGATCATCGCGGTGAAGTCCGGGTTGGTGGACATGATGGAGGCGACGTGGATGTTGTTGGTGATGACGCGCAGCCCCTTGTGGGTGGCCGTCAGCGCCTGCGCCACCGCCTCGATGGTGGTGCCTATGCTCATGAACAGCGAGGCGTGATCGGGGATGCTGCGCGCGATCATGTCGGCGATATGGGCCTTTTCGCTCTGAAACTTTCCTTTGCGAGCAAAATAGTCCTCGTTCTCCACGCTGTTACCGAGCGCGGCGCCGCCGTGGTAGCGGCGAAGCAGATTGGCCTCGCACAGCTGGTTGATGTCGCGCCGTATCGTCTGCGGTGTGACATCAAGCAGGCGGGCCAGCTCTTCGATGGGCATGAAGCCGTTTTCGCGAACCAGCTGCAGGATTTTGTCGTGTCGTGGAGAGCGGCTCATAACTATTCGGAATCGAAAATCACGTTACTTTAGTAACATATTTTTCCCTCCGATAGCAAATGCGAACCGCAAATTTCCCGGGCTTTCCGCCTGTTTGCGAAGCCGGCGGCCCCCTGGCCGCCACAACGGCGGCCGCGCCGGGCTCAGTGGACGATGGCCACCTTGCCGAAATGGCGGCGGGCGAGGAAATGCTCCCAGGCCGCGCGCGCGTCGCCGAACGGGAACACCCGGTCCACCACCGGCCGCAACTGATGCCGGGCGATGGCCCGCAACATCGCTTCCATCCCCTCGCGGTGGCCGACCGCGATGCGCCGCAGCGTGGCGCCGCTGAGGAAGTAGCGCATGAAGTCCAGCTCCGCCGCGCCGTCGGCCAGGAAGCCGATCACCGCGATCTCGCCGCCCGGCGCCACCGCCGCCAGCGACTGCTCCAGCGTGCCCTTGCCGCCCACCTCGACCACCAGGTCCACGCCCAGGCCGCTGTTCAGCTCGCGCGCCCGCGCGCCCCACTCCGGCACGGCGAGGTAATCGATCGCCTCGTCCGCGCCCAGCGCCTTCAGCCTGGCCGCCTTGTCCGCGCCGGAGGTGGTGGCGATCACCCGCGCGCCCATCGCCTTGGCCAGTTGCAAGGCGAACAGCGACACGCCGCCCGATCCCTGCACCAGCACCGTGTCGCCGGCCTTGACCGGTTGCGGGCCGGTCAGGGCGGCCCAGTCGAGGTGATCCGGCACGCGCACCAGCGCCTCCTCGCTCACCACCTTGTATTCGCACAGCCAGCCGTCCAGATTGCTGCCGTACTGGCGCGCGCCCTGCTCAATGGGAAACGGCCCACCGAACCATTGCGGGAAGAAGGTGTTGCACACCCGGTCGCCCAGCTGAAAACGGTTGCAGCCCTCGCCCAAGGCGACGATCTCGCCCGCCCCGTCGGACAGGGGAACCAGCCCATCGCGCCAGCTGATCGGGTACTGGCCGCTCAGCAGCGCCAAATCGCGGTAGTTCAACGAACTGGCGCGCACCCGCACCAGCGCTTCGCCACGGCCGGGCGCCGGATTTCACCATGGACCTGCCCGCGATGCGGGTGGAGAGCGCTCTGTACGCGCGGCTGGAAGCGCGCGCGTCGTGGGGCATAGACTTCTCCCACCAGGTGTCGGCGCGCTTCGGCATCGTCGCCCACGGCCGCTGCCTGCTTGACGGCGCGGGCCTGGATCAGCCGCTGCCGCTGGCGGCCGGCGACCTGTTCATCGTCAGCGGCGGCCAGCGCTTCCGCCTGATGGACGAGGCCGGCCGGGAGACGCCGCCATGCGAGACGGTATTCGCCGGCCGCTGCGACGGCGTGATCCGCTTCAGCGGCGACGGCGAGGAGACCGGCATCGTTTCCGGCCGCTTCGTGTTCGACGCCGCCGCCGGCGCGCCCTTGATGGACCTGCTGCCGCCGGTGCTGCACCTTCGGCTGGACGAGGAGCCGGCACGGCTGCTGCGGGCGGCGCTGGAGATGATCGCGCGCGAGAACGCCGCCCCGGCGCTGGGTTCGCGGCTGGTGGTGCAAAAACTGGTGGATGTGTTGCTGCGCATCCACTGCCTGTCCAGCCAAGGCGACGGCTGGCTGGGGGCGCTGGCCGACCGCCGGCTGTCGCCGCTATTGCAGGCCGTCCACTCCGACCTGGCCGCGCCGTGGAGGCTGGAGAGCATGGCGGCGCGCGCCGGCATGTCGCGCTCGGCCTTCGCCCGCCATTTCCGCGCCCGAGTGGGCGATACGCCGCTGAATCATCTGACCGGCTGGCGCATTCAGCGCGCCCGGACGCTGCTGCGGGAAAGCTGGCTTCCGCTGGCGGAAGTCGCGGCGCGGGTCGGCTACGACAGCGACGCCGCCTTCCAGCGCGCGTTCAAGCGGCTGACCGGCCTGCCGCCGGGCGAATACCGCCGCGCGGCAGGCGCGAGCTAAGCGGCGCTACGCGCAGGCGGCCGCCAACGCGGCCTCGGCCAGGACCAGGGTGGTGTCGATCGCCGGCACGCCGCAGTTGGCGTCGTTCAACACCAGCGGCAGCTCGGTGCAGGCAAGCGCCACGCCGTCGCAGCCCAACGCCTTCATCCCTGCCACCACTTCCAGCAGCGCCGCCAGCGTGGCTGCGCTGGCACGGCCGGTGGGCACCAGCTCTTCGAAGATGGCGCGCTGGATCGCCGCCTGCTGCGCCTCATCGGGTATCACCTCCTCGATGCCGCGCGCGGCCAGCGGCGCCTGGTACAGGCGGCGCGCCATGGTCCAGCGGGTGCCGAGTATCGCCACCCGTTTCAGGTCCCGCGCCGCGCAGGCGTCGGCCACCACGTCGAGGATGCTGATCAGCGGAATGGGCGAGCGGGCGCGGATGTCGTCCACCACCAGGTGCACGGTGTTGGCCGGGATCACCGCCAGTTCGGCGCCGGCGCCGGCCAGCCGAGTGAGCGAGCCGACGATGGAATCTGCGACCACATCCCAGCGGTCGTCGTCCTGGGCCTGATGCACCACGCCGAAATCCGGCTGGTCCAGCGCGAAGCGCGGATGATGGTGATGGGGAAAGCGGTCCGCGCACAGGCGGTGGATCTTGGACAGGCAGTCTACGGCGCCGGGCACGGTCACGCCGGCGACGCCTATGGTTTTCGCGTTCATGGTTTCTGCGTGGGAAAGCGCGCCGACAGCCGGCGCGGAGCCGGCCAGTCTACCCATGCGGCATGCTGGCCGCAACGCCGCTCAGCGCTGCCAGGTGCCGCCCTGGCGAACGCGGCGGACAAACTCGTCCAGCGGCATCGGCCGGGCGATGTAGAAGCCTTGCAGCCAGTTCACCCCCAGGCGGCTGAGGTAGTCGAACTGCTCGGCGGTCTCCACGCCCTCGGCCACCGTCGCCAGGCCCAGCTTGGCCGCCAGTTCGGCCACGCTGTCGACGATGTGGCCTGACAGGCCGTCGCTGCCGATGCCGGCGACGAAGCTCTGATCAATCTTCAAGCCGCCCACCGTCAGCTGCTGCAAATACACCAGGCTGGAATGGCCGGTTCCGAAATCATCCAGCACCACCCGAACGCCCAGCGCGTCCAGGCGGCGGAACAGCGCCTCCACCTCGGGCGTGATCGCCACCATTTCGCGCTCGGTCAGCTCCAGCGTCAGCACCGCGCCGCTTTCAGCCAGCAGGCCCGCCCAGCGCTGGCAATCACTGTACAGACCGCCCTCCTGCAAATGAGCGCGGCTGATGTTGACCCCCAGGTGGAAGTCCGGCGCCAGCGGCAGTTTGGCCAGCTTGGCCAGCACGGCGTCCATCATCCGCCGCGTCATCTCGACGATCAGCCCGCTTTCTTCGGCGCGCGGGATGAACAGGTCGGGCCGGATCAGCCCCTCGCGCGGATGCTGCCAGCGCATCAGCACCTCGGCGCCGCGCCAGTCCGGCAGGCCGGGCTTCACGATGGGCTGCAGATAGCCTTCGAACTCGTCGTTGGCCAGCGCCCGCCGCAATTCGTCGGTGAAGGAGGCCGGCCGCCCCAGCAGCCAGTACAGCGTCGCGCCGGCCGACAGGCCCAGCAGCAGCAGGATCACGGTCAGCGGCGCATGATGCGACCAAAGATGCCGGTGCCAGGCCGGCACGTCGTAGCTTGAGCGCACGGTGAACGGATAGCGGCTGGAGTGGCGGATTTCCTCCACCTGCCCGCGCGCGGGCATCGCTCCTTCGCCGTAGCGGCGCGGCCCCAGCCAATGGTCTCCCACCTGCATAAACACCAGGATGCGGTCGCTGACGTCCTGCAGGGCCAGCTGCAGATAGCGTCCGTCCACCGTCGCCACCGCCGCATCGCCGCCGCGATTGAGCCGGTAATACAGCAGCGGCACTTTGGGCGTCACCGCGTTGCCGGACAGCAGCTGCATCCTGCCTTGCACGAAGCCGCGCGCCGGCATCGCCCAGCGGGTGCTGCCGCTCAGCGACGAGCAATAGACGTTGTCGCCGTCCAGCAGCACGGTGCTGCGCACGAAAGGCGCGACCGCCACCTGGCGGCGCAAGGAATAGACGGCCTTGTCGCACGATCCGCCGGCCAAGGGCAGCAGAATGCGCGCGGCCTCGTCGGCCTGGTCGAGGATGCCGTCCACCAGTTCCAGTCCCTGGTCCACCTGCTGCCGCACGGAAGCCTGGAGATCCTGCCGCTCCTGCCACAGCAACGCGGGCACCGTCGCGGCAAACGGCAGGGCCGCCACCAGCAGGGCGAACATCAAATGGGACAGGCGATGGCGACGGCGTGGCTGCAGGGGATTCATCGACTCTCCGCGCGTGCAATTCCGGCTATGCGGAATTGATAATTGGTTTTAAATAATAGTCTTATTTTAAACCAAAAAATAAACCCTCCCGCAGGAGGGTTCGCGCGCGAGCCGGGAGGCTCAGCTCAGACGGCCGCGGTGGCGGGCGATCTGCGCCTTCACCTGGGCCGGCGCGGTGCCGCCGACATGGTCGCGCTGCGCCAGGCTGCCCTCCGGCGTCAGCACGCCGAACACGTCATCCTCGATCAACGCCGAGAACTCGCGCAGCTTGGCCAGCGGCAGGTCGGCGAGATCCACGCCCAGGCCTTCGGCATGGCGCACCGCCAGCGCCACCACCTCGTGGCTGTCGCGGAAGGGCAGGCCCTTCTTGACCAGGTAATCGGCCAGGTCGGTGGCGGTGGCGTAGCCCTGCAGCACCGCCGCGCGCATCGCCTCCGGCTTCACCGTCACGCCGCGCATCATGTCGGCGTAGATGCGCAGCGTGGTCTGCAGCGTGTCCACCGTGTCGAACAGCGGTTCCTTATCCTCCTGATTATCCTTGTTGTAGGCCAAGGGCTGGGCCTTCATCAATGTGATCAGCGCGATCAGGTGGCCGACGACGCGGCCGGACTTGCCGCGCACCAGCTCCGGCACGTCCGGGTTTTTCTTCTGCGGCATGATGGACGAGCCGGTGCAGAAGCGGTCGGCGATGTCGATGAAGCCGACGCGCGGGCTCATCCACAGGATCAGCTCTTCCGACAGCCGCGACAGGTGGATCATCGCCAGCGAGGCCGCGGCGGTGAATTCGATGGCGAAGTCGCGGTCGGACACCGCGTCCAGCGAGTTGTGGCAGACATCGTCGAAGCCCAGCAGCTGGGCGGTGTAATGGCGGTCTATCGGATAGGTGGTGCCAGCCAGCGCCGCCGCGCCCAAGGGCAGCCGGTTGACGCGCTTGCGGCAATCCTGCATCCGCTCGGCGTCGCGCGCCAGCATCTCCACATAGGCCAGCAAGTGGTGGCCGAAGGTGACCGGCTGCGCCACCTGCAGGTGGGTGAAGCCGGGCATCACGGTGTCGGCGTGCTGCTCGGCCAGGTCCAGCAGGCTGGCCTGCAGTTCGCCGAACAGATGGACGGTGGCGTCGATCTCGCCGCGCAGCCACAGCCGGATGTCGGTGGCCACTTGGTCGTTGCGGCTGCGGCCGGTGTGCAGGCGCTTGCCGGCGTCGCCGATGCGGTCGGTCAGCCGGCGCTCGATGTTCATGTGCACGTCTTCGAGGTCCACGCTCCACTCAAGCTTGCCTGCGCGGATCTCGTCGCGGATGTCCGCCATGCCTCGTCGGATCGATTCCAAATCGGCGTCGGACAGCACGCCCGATCGGTTCAGCATCGCGGCGTGGGCCAGCGAGCCTTCGATGTCCACCTCGGCCAGTCGGTAGTCGAAACCGATGGAGGCGGTGTAGTGCTTGACGAGTTCGGAAACCGGCTCGGAAAAACGGCCGGACCAGGCGTGTTGGTCTTGCATGGCGTAGCGTCCTGCGGTGAGGGTGCGAAAACCCTACTATGCCAGCCGCAACCGCGCGCGGCCAGCGCTGATTCGCGCTATCGCCGCGCCGCCGCCAGGATGCGGGTGACCGTGCCGTCGGCCACCATGCCGCGCAAGGCTTGTTCGAGGTCCGCCTTGCGCGGATGGAGCGGCGAGCGCAGCGCCAGCGCCAGCCGGTTGGGATGGCGGTCGTCCAGCGTCAGCGCCGCCCGCTTCACCCGGCCGGCGAACTCCGGCCGCGCCGCCAGCGCCGCGCCCTGGCTCGCGTTGACGATCAAGGCGTCGACGCGGCCGGCCGCCAACTTGCGGAAACCGGACTCCATGCCGGGACTGGCTTCGCGGCGGATGCGGGCGTCGTGGTCGAAGCCCGCCTCGTAGCTCACCCCCTCCGCCACGCCGACCGTCAGCGGCAGCAGATCGTCGTAGCGGGCCAGCGCGCGCGGGTCGCCGCTGCGCTGGTAAAACACCAGATGGTTGCTGGTGGCGAAGGGCGGCATCAGGAAATCCAGATAGCGCGAGCGCTCCGGCGTGGGCCGCACGCCTATCATCAGGTCGGCGCGCCCCTGCTGCATCGCCGCCAGGCAGCGCGACAGCGGGCAATGCAGGAAGCTCAACGGCAGGCCCACCCGCCGCGCCAGCTCGCGCACGATCTCGGTGTACGGCCCGGCCGGTTCCCCGCGCGCGTCCAGTTTCTTCCACGGCTCGAACACGTTATAGGCAAGCACCAGCTCGCGCGCGTCCGCCAGCGCCGGTTCGAACGCCAGACAACACAACAGCAGGACGATCAGTTTCTTCACGGCGATTGCTTGGAAATGTTTTCAGCAATGCTATCCCCTAAGCGCCATGCGCTGCGTATTTGTCGACCGCATCCCCCATCGCTGTTGCGAAAACGCCATCCATCCGGCCAGGCCGCCAAGCGGCAAGCCATTGAACGGAAAACAAGAATCCCTCCAGGCGCGCCCTTTTCCGGCATCCCGCAAAAAATACCATCTACGCCACATGGATATGGTCAGGACGCGAAAAAGGCCCGGCATGCCGGGCCTTCGCCAACCAAACCCCGCTGCGGGTCAGTGCTGCAGGATCTTGGACAGGAACTGGCGCGCGCGCTCGCTGCGCGCGTCCAGGTCGCCGAAGAATTCGTCTTTGGCGCAATCCTCGACGATGCGGCCCTGGTCCATGAAGATCACGCGGTCGGCCACGCGGCGGGCGAAGCCCATCTCGTGGGTCACGCACATCATGGTCATGCCCTCGTGCGCCAGCTCGGTCATCACGTCCAGCACCTCGTTGATCATCTCCGGGTCCAGCGCGCTGGTCGGCTCGTCGAACAGCATCGCGATCGGGTCCATCGCCAGCGCGCGGGCGATGGCCACCCGCTGCTGCTGGCCGCCGGACAGCTGGCCGGGATGCTTGTCGGCGTGGGCGCGCAGGCCGACGCGGTCCAGCAGCTTCAGGCCCTTGGCCATCGCCTCGTCCCGGCTGCGGCCCAGCACCTTGACCTGGGCGATGGCCAGATTCTCGGTGATGGTCAGGTGCGGAAACAGCTCGAAGTGCTGGAACACCATGCCGACGCGCGAACGCAGCTTGGGCAGGTCGGTTTTCGGATCGCCGACCGAAATGCCGTCGACGACGATCTCGCCCTGCTGGAACGGCTCCAGCGCGTTGACGCACTTGATCAGGGTGGATTTGCCGGAGCCGGACGGTCCGCACACCACCACCACCTCGCCCTTGGCGACTTGAGTGGTGCAGTCGGTCAGCACCTGGAAGTTGCCATACCATTTGCTGACCTTGCTCAGCGAAATCATTGCAGTCATACAGCCAACCTTTGTTGCAGGCGCTTCACCAGGCGGGAGGCGCCGAAACTGATCAGGAAGTAGACCATGCCGGCGAATATCAGGAATTCATGCGGCAGGCCGACGATGTCGCCCTTGGAGCGGGCGGTGTTGAGGAAATCCATCAAACCGACAGCGTATACCAGAGAGGTGTCCTGGAACAGGATGATGGACTGCTGCAAGAGCAGCGGCAGCATCTTGCGCAGCGCCTGCGGCAGCACAACCAATCCCATCACCTGGTGGTAGCGCATGCCCAGCGCGTAGGCGGCGCCCGCCTGGCCCTTGGGTATCGCCTGGATGCCGGCGCGGACGATCTCGGCGAAGTAGGCCGCCTCGAACATCACGAAAGCCACCAGGCAGGAGGTGAACGCCCCCACCGGCTCCAGATTGCCGGTGATCCAGTTCAGCAGCATCGGCACCGCCAGGTAGAACCAGGAGATCACCAGCAGCAGCGGAATGGAGCGGAAGTAATAGATGTAGGCGGTGGCGAAGCCCGACAACACCTTGTTGCTGGACAGGCGCGCCAGCGCCAGCAGGATGCCGAGCAGCACGCCGCCGGCCACGCCGCCGGCCAGCATCTTCAGCGTCAGCAGCATGCCTTGGCTCAGGCCCGGCAGCGCCGGAACGATTTGGCTGAAATCCATCATTTGCCTCCCATCATGCCGGGCACCCTGAGTTTCTTCTCCAGCGCGCTCATCATCAGCATCAGGCTCATGTTGAGCGTGAAATAGATGACCGTGGCCAGGGTGAAGGCCTCGAACAGGTTGGCGGAAAACTCGGCGGTCTGCTTGGTCTGCGCCAAGAGCTCGGCCAGGCCGATCAGCGACGCAACCGACGAGTTCTTGATGATGTTCAGGAATTCGCTGGTCAACGGCGGGATGATGATGCGCATCGCCTGCGGCAGCAGCACATGGCGGTAAGTCTGGCCAAGCGAAAAGCCCACCGCCATCGCCGCGTTGCGCTGGCCGCGCGGCAGCGCCTCGATACCGGTGCGCACCTGCTCCGCCACCCGGGCGGCGGTGAACAGGCCCAGGCACACCACCACCGACAGGAACTGCGAGGTGGTCGGCGACAGGTCCTGCTTGAACCAGATCTGCGCGCTCTCCGGCAGCAGGTCCGGCACCAGGAAGTACCAGACGAACAGCTGCACCAAGAGCGGCACATTGCGGAACAGCTCGACGTAGACGGTCGCCAGGCTGGCGATCCAGCGATTGGGCAGCGTGCGCGCCACGCCGACCACGATGCCCAGCAGCAAGGCGATGATCCAGCCGCTGAGCGACACCGCCAGCGTCCAGCCCAGCCCGCTGGCGAACCAGTTCAGATAGATCTCGCTACCGACACCGGTGGGTTTGAAGAAGACTCCCCAGTCCCAGTGATAATTCATTGCAACCACTCCCAGCCGCGCGTCGGAAAGACGGCGCGGCGATCGATGCCCCTGCCGCCGGATTCCGGCCGCGCAGGATCAAGCCGCCGCCCGCGAAAACGGGCGGCTCGCGTCACAAACTTCAGGGCGAGGGCCGCGGACGCGGCCCGTCCGCGTCACTCGGCGGGCTTGTCGGTCGGCTTGGCCAACAACACCTTCAGCTCGTCGGACATCGGGAAGTTGAGGTTCAGGCCCTTGGGCGGCACCGGGCTGGTGAACCACTTGGCGTAGATCTTGTTCACTTCGCCGGACTTGAAGGTTTTCTCCAGCGCGGTGTCCACCACCTTCTTGAACGCCGCGTCATCCTTGCGCAGCATGCAGCCGTAGATCTCGTAGGACTGCGACTTGCCGGTGACGACCCAGTTGGCCGGGTTCTTGGCCTTGGCCATCTCGCCGTACAACAGCGCGTCGTCCATCATGAAGGCGGCGGCGCGGCCGGATTCCAGCATCAAGAACGATTCTCCATGGTCCTTGGCCGAGATCACGTTCATGCCCATGCTCTTGCTGGCGTTCATCGCCTTGATCAGGCGCTCGGACGTGGTGCCGGCGGTGGTGACCACGTTCTTGCCCTTCAGGTCCGGAAAGTCCTTGACGCCGGAGGTCTTGGCGGTCAAGAGACGGGTGCCGATCTCGAAGATGCCGACCGAGAACGCCACCTGCTTGCCGCGCTCGGCGTTATTGGTGGTGGAGCCGCATTCCAGGTCGACGGTGCCGTTCTGCACCAGCGGGATGCGGGTCTGCGAGGTGACCAGGTTGTATTTCACCTGCAGGTTCGGCAGCTTCAGCTCCTTCTTCACCTCGTCCACCACCTTGTTGGCGAGGTCCACCGAGTAGCCGATCGGCTTCTGGTTATTGTCGTAGTACGAGAAGGGGATGGAAGAGTCGCGGTTGCCCAGCACGATCACGCCGGAATCCTTGATCTTCTTCAGGGTGCCGGTCAACTCGGCCGCGCCTGCGGGCAGCGCGGCTAGGGTGGCCATGGCGGCCAGCGTACATCCAGCGACGACGGAGGTGCGAATGCGCATGAGGTTTCTCCTTATAGACTCTCTTTGCGGGGTAAAGCGGCACCGCTATCGCGGCGCCATGATCTTCTTTTTAGTGATTGTCTGACAGTATGCTGTTATTTTTTGTTTGCGTCAGAACTTAATGCAACGGGAAACCGCGGCAGGCCGCGGCACGCGCTCAGCCGCGCGCGCCCTTGTCGGACAAATGGTTCGCCAGACGGACGTAGTCCTCCACCCGCAGGTTCTCCGGACGCAGGCCGGGGTCGATTCCCAGCGCTTCCAGATCGGCCACGTCGGCCAGGCCTTTCAGGTTGTTGCGCAGCGTCTTGCGGCGCTGAGCGAAAGCCTGGATCACCAGCTTCTCCAGCAGCGCCTCGTCGCGGGCGACGCCGCAGCGGCCCGGCGCCGGCATCATCCGCACCACGGCGGAATCCACCTTCGGCGGCGGCCAGAACGCTTCCGGCGGCACGAACAGGATGTTCTCCATGTAGAAGCGGTACTGCAGCATCACCGACAGCCGGCCGTAGTCGGCGGTGGAGGGCTCGGCCACCATCCGCTCGATCACTTCCTTCTGCAGCATGAAGTGCATGTCCAGCACCCGGTTGCCGTAGGTGGCGAGGTGGAACAGCAGCGGCGTGGAGATGTTGTACGGCAGGTTGCCGACGATCTTCAGCGGCGCCTCGCTGACCGAGGCGAAGTCGAAGGCCAGCGCGTCGCCCGCGTGGATGGTCAGCTTGTCGGCCGGATGCTCGGCGCGCAGGCGTTCGATGATGTCGCGGTCGATCTCCACCACATGCAGGTGCTTCAGCCGCGACAGCAGCGGCTTGGTGATGGCGCCCAGGCCGGGGCCGATTTCGATCACGATATCGTCCGGCTGCGGGTTGACCGCGTGGACGATGCCGGCGATGACGCTGGCGTCCTGCAGGAAGTTCTGCCCGAAACGCTTGCGGGGGATGTGCTTGCTCATGAATCTGCCAAATCTTGGGACAGCCGCGATTGTACTCGCGCGGCGGCGAATGTCCCAAGCGATTCAGGCAGTTGGCCGCCGGCGGCGGCCGGAAACACGCCTCAGCCGCGCGCCGGCATGCGCCATTGCAGCGCCAGGCAGAACAGCGACAGCGCGATCACCGCGCCGCCCAGCGCCAGCTCGCCCGCCACAGGCAGCGCGGCCAACAGCGCCGACAAAGCCGACGCGAACAGCATCTGCGCGCAGCCCAGCAGCGCCGCCGCGCGGCCGGCCGACTCCGCGAACGGCGCCATCGCCATGCCCGCCGCCGGGCCCAGCGTGAAGGCGAAGCCCACGCTCAGCACCGCGATCGGCAGCATGTAATGCCAGGCGCCGGGCTGATGCGCCAGCGCCGGCAGCAACGCGCCGGCAGCCAGCATGATGACGAGGCCCGTCTTCAGCACCCGGCGCGGCCCCAGCCGGCCGATCAGCCCCAGGCCGATGAAGCTGGCCGCCATGATCAGCAGCGCGTTGGCGCCGAACAGCAGGCCGAAGGTGGCCGTGGACAGCCCGCCGCGCTCGATCAGCACCGTCGGCGCCAGCGTCACGTAGCTGACGATCAGGCCCAGCGCGGTGCTGCTGCAAGCGCCGTTGCGCAGCAGCGCCGGCTGGCGCAGCACTTGCAGGAAGCCCGGCCCGGCCGCGCTGTCCGTCCGCTCCGGCCGCGTTTCCGGCATCAGCCGCGCCAGCAACGCCAGCGCGGCCAGCGCCGACACCGCCAGGAACAAGAAACAGGACTGCCAGCCGTACAGCTCGGTCAGCACCCCGCCCAGCGCCGGCGCCAGCGCCGGCACGATATTGAGCGCGCCGTTGAGCATGCTATAGCGCTGCGCCGCCGCGTTGCCGGAGAAGCAGTCGCGGATGATGGTGAACGCGCACACCGAGCTGGCGCTGGCGCCCAGGCCCTGCAGCATCCGCGCCAGCATGAAGCTGCCCATCGAATCGCTGAGGCTGGCCAGCGCCGAGCCCAGCGCGTAGGCCAGCAAGCCCCCCAGCGCCACCGGACGGCGGCCGGCGCGGTCCGCCAGCGGGCCGAACAACAGCTGGCCCAATCCCAGGCAGAACACGAACACGCTGATGCTGGCCGACACGTCGGCCTGGAAATGGCGCTGCAGCGCCGGCAGCGCGGACAGATACAAATCCACGCCCAAGGGATTGAACAGGATCAGCAGGATGGCGGCGGCGGTGGCCGGATTCGACTGGCGGACGGCAAGGCTGGAATGCGGCATGACGCGTGCTTCGAAGGGCGAAAGTCGACAGTTTATCAAACCCTGCCCACATCTCCAATTGGCATAAAATTATCATCTTTAAAAATCAATGGCATATCAGTAGATCGGCATGCAGCTAGGGGATTACAATCGTTCACCAAATCCCCGCCGCCGCAAAGCCTTGAATCGAAAGGCCGAATCCGCGCCGGCCGTGGCCCGCCGCGCCGCGGAGATGGTTGGCTCGGAGCCGCTCTGGTAACCTAGGCGGCAGCCCAAGAACAAACGAGCAGCCTGACATGAGCACCAATGACACCCGAATATACCTGGCCTCCGGCAGCCCCCGCCGCCGCGAGATACTGGAACAGCTGGGCCTGCATCTGGAACGCATCCATGCCGACATCGACGAGACGGTGCGGCCGGGCGAAGACGCCGTCGCCTACACCGAGCGGCTGGCACGCGAGAAGGCCGAAGCCGGCTGGCGCGTGGTCTCCTCCTGCGGCCTGCCCGAGCGCCCACTGCTGGCCGCCGACACCACGGTGACCCAGGACGGCGAGATCTTCGGCAAACCGGAGAACGCCGATGACGCCCGCCGCATGCTGCGCGCCTTCTCCGGCCGCAGCCATCAGGCCATCACCAGCGTCGCCGTGCGCGACGGCGGCAGGCTGCTCGTCAAGACCTCGGTCACCGACGTGTTTTTCAAGCCCCTGTCCGACGCCGAAATCGAGCGCTACATCGACAGCGGCGAGCCGTTCGACAAGGCCGGCGCCTACGGCATCCAGGGCAAGGCCGGCGTGTTCATCGAACATATAGAAGGCAGCTACACCGGCGTGATGGGCCTGCCGGTGCACGAAACCGCGTTGCTCCTGGCCGAGTTCGGCTTCGAATTGCCATGAGCCGGGAGGGCGCCATGCTGCATCAATCGATACCCCTGCCGCGCGATCTGCCGCGGCCGCAAGAACAGATCCTGGTCAACATCACCCCGCAGGAAACCCGCGTCGCGGTGCTGGAGGAAGGCATCGTCCAGGAGCTGCACGTGGAACGCGCCGCCAGCCGCGGCATCGTCGGCAACATCTACCTGGGCCAGGTGAAGCGGGTGCTGCCGGGCATGCAGAGCGCCTTCATCGAGATCGGCCTGGAGCGCGCCGCCTTCCTGCACATCGCCGACGTGCTGGAACAGCGCCAGCACCCCACCGAGCCGCAGCGCATCGAGAAGATGCTGTTCGAAGGCCAGACCGTGCTGGTGCAGGTGATCAAGGACCCGATCGGCACCAAGGGCGCGCGGCTGTCGACGCAGATCTCGCTGGCCGGCCGCTTCCTGGTGCACCTGCCGCAGGAAGAGCACATCGGCGTGTCGCAGAAGATTGAAAGCGACGCCGAGCGCCACAGCCTGAAAGCGCGACTGGAAAAGCTGCTGCCCGCCGGCAGCCCCAGGGGCTACATCATCCGCACCAGCGCCGAGACCGCCCGCGACGACGAGCTGGCCGCCGACATCGAATACCTGTCCAAGCTGTGGTCCGACATCAAGCAGAAGTCGCAGACGCTGCCTGCGCAAAGCCTGCTGTACGACGACCTGCCGCTGGCGGTGCGGGTGCTGCGCGACATGGTCAGCGGCTACACCGACAAGGTGCTGGTGGACTCCAACGAGAACTACGGCCGGATGGTGGAGTTCGCCGAGCAATACGTGCAGATCGCCGTCGACAAGATCGAGCGCTACGCCGGCGAGCGGCCGCTGTTCGAGATGCACGGCATCGAGGCCGAGATCGAGAAGGCGCTGGCCCGCCGCGTCAATCTGAAGTTCGGCGGCTACCTGATCGTCGACCAGACAGAGGCGATGACGACGATAGACGTCAACACCGGCGGCTTCGTCGGCAACCGCAACTTCGACGAAACCATCTTCAAGACCAATCTGGAAGCCACCCAGGTGATCGCCCGCCAGCTGCGGCTGCGCAATCTGGGCGGCATCGTCATCGTCGATT
This sequence comes from Chromobacterium indicum, assembly GCF_039708975.1. Classification (NCBI taxonomy): domain Bacteria; kingdom Pseudomonadati; phylum Pseudomonadota; class Betaproteobacteria; order Neisseriales; family Chromobacteriaceae; genus Chromobacterium; species Chromobacterium indicum. The sequence continues at coordinate 187,095 of NZ_JAYFSJ010000005.1, read as the reverse complement.
TCATCGACATGGACAACGACGAGCACCAGGCCGCGGTGCTGGCCGAGCTGGCCAAGGCGATGGCGCGCGACCGCACCCGGGTGACGCTGAACGGCTTCACCAGCCTGGGCCTGGTGGAAATCACCCGCAAGCGCACCCGCGAAAGCCTGGCCCACATCCTGTGCGAACCCTGCCCCACCTGCCAGGGCCGCGGCGAGATCAAGACCGCGCAAACGGTGTGTTACGAGATCCAGCGCGAGATCGTGCGCGAGGCGCGGCAGTACGACGCCAAGAGCTACCGCATCCTGGCGGCGCAGTCGGTGATCGACATGTTCCTGGACGAGGAGTCGCAGAGCCTGGCGATGCTGGTGGATTTCATCGGCAAGCCGGTGTCGCTATCGGTGGAGTCCAGCTACACGCAGGAGCAGTTCGACGTGGTGTTGTTGTGATGTAGGGCGGAGGCCCGGCATGGCCGGGCGTTCCGCCGGCTCCATCTTCGTGGAGCGGGAAGACAAGAACGGGCAATGGCGATAGGGCTGTTGCCCGTTTTGTTTTGCGCGGTTTTTTGGCCATGCGCGGGCGAGCTGTGGATAAAAATTGATTTGGCGAATGACTGTGGATAAGTCTTGTATGGCTTCGGAGTCGGCTTACGCTGATGGGGGATGGGGCGAGTCGGTTCGGTTTTGTGTTCAAGATGGCCAGGGATTCGTTGGAGTGTAGGTTGGCGCTGAGCGTAGCGAAGCCCAACGTTTACCGCGCACGGTGTGCGGTTTGGTGTCCGCTTCGCGGACGGATAATTTTGGTGCCGGTTCCGCCCGGCAAACGGGCCAGGGGCTGTGCGGCCAGCCCCTTGGCAATCCCAGGCCGCCCCAACAGCGCGGCGAAACCCCGGCTCCAAACCCATTCCCAAGGAGCCGCCGGAACTAGCCGCGCGCTAACGTCGCGCGGCGTCGAACAACCGGCGGCTTAAAACCTTGGGAATGGCTTCGGAGCCGGCTTGCGCTGATGGGGATATGGGGCACATCGGTTCGTGCCTTACCCTTTAGGATGTGGCACCTCAAAAAGACAACTCGCCATTACCCATGCCAAATTTTATTATTACTTTTCATCTCCAGCATTTCTAGTTCTTCTAGAAATCAACTCTTTGATCCCTGACAGGGCCGGATTAAATGGCTGCTGATACCCAACATTCAACTTTAATGCCTTAGCCGGACGCAAATGACCTTCTCCATGGTGATCATAAATCTCCACTATTCCTTCTTCTTCTAACTGACTAATTATATCGAAGCTTACTGCAATATCATACCCCGCATTCCCTAGATAATTAACAACAAAAGACTTAAGCCCCAAAAAACCATCAGCATTCTCTAAAGCCCATTTTTGACTAGATGCCAGCCTTTCAATCATTTCTTCTCGAGATATTGCCTTCAACAAAAACCTTGGCAGCTCTTTTTCTTCATTTATTGCCGCTTTTGTTTCATGACGAACCTCTCTTATCTCCTCAAAGACTTTCTTATTTATTATTGTTTCACTTGTTTCAGCAATTATTTCAATAAATTTATCAACAGTATACATCCAGAAATTTTTTCCTACATCACGAATAAATTCTTCTCTAAGTTCTGTCCTCGGGCCAATTGTTCTACCTGACTGCTCCAACCACCAATCATCTTTTTTGTCATCCGTAATAAATATTACTGGCTTTTTTATTTGCGAAGCATGCATAATTATTTGCTTCCAAACAATCAAATCACCAAATTTTCTACTTGGATCCTCTAAGGAGCCTTTGGGACTATCTCGATATCCTGGAGGAATTTTCTTGCTATAACGCTCCTCACCACATTGGATGATGATACTCAGCTCACCCTCTGATGTCATTTCTCCAACTTTTCCATCAAATATATTCTCAACAAATACAAGTATTTCATCATCAATCAATTTATCCAATAGGCGATTTTTCTGATCTTCTAGAAGTTGAACTAACTCAGCCACTTGCTCTTTAAATCCAGGAAGCCTTGTCTCTGGTAGAAATGGATGCTTCTTTTTATTCGCCAATCTCGCCGCTAAGTTTTGGATCTCTTTAATAGCACTTGTATATTCTTCAGACTGCCCTGCAGTAACATTTAGCCGATTATTAAGAAATTCCTTCGCTGCCTGATGAGGAATAAATAGGCGGTCTTTTACCATAGTTAAAGCACTCTCAAGAGCAGACCTCGTATCTGGCGAATAACGATAAAGATTAAGAAGTACATTTGCATCAATAGCAAATATACATTCATTAAAAAGCTCTCTAAATCCATCATCTGTTGGGGTAAAATGCCCAGGAAATGCAGATCGCATGATAATCTCCTTGTAAACATATACAGACTACTAATTTCCCCACTCAGATCACGGTCCGAAAATTATCACCCGTAAATAACAGGCTAAAAATTAGCCATTAAACTTTATTGATCCTGAATTTCTAAACTGTGTTTTATCAACTTACCTATGTTAATTTCAGGCCATACCAACATATTTTATTTCCTATCAGCTTAGATCCGCCTCAAACCCATTCTCAGATCTTTACTGCCAACCTCATCAGCCTCATAAAATAGATTTGAAGACAAAATTTCATCGCTCGGCTATAGCGTCATAAAGATACTAAAAGACAGACCACCACCTGGCTATCCATAGACTTTTTGCTCACACAATGAATAACATGCGTTACAAACCCAACATCGGGTTAGCACAGCCTTCACACCAATAGCAGCAAATCCCTCACTTAAGCATTCATTCCACTTTGAGTATCTAAAATCGCTCCTGAAGCATAGTTCCCATTAGTTATATTTCCTGAGAAAACCACCTATGTATAAATACTTAACCGCTTCATTTATGCAAACGACAACAAAAACTACGCGCATCTATACGATTAAGTTCGTCACCATCACTCAGCAAAACCAAACCAAAGCGCCACCATCCCCATCAGCGCAAGCCGGCTCCGAAACCATTCCCAATGGTCTTAAGCCGCCATTTGTTTGAGCGGGGCGACGTTAGCGCCCCGCGAGTTGGGCGGCGCCTTGGGAATGGGTTTGGAGACGGGGTTTCGCCGCGCGGTTGGGGCGGCCTGGGGGTGCCGGGGGGCTGGCCGCGCAGCCCCCCGGCCCGCCCTTTGGGCGGAACCAAAACGCTTCAAGACAACAAGTTTTGGCCGCAATGATTAGCAGTCAAATCATTGATTACGCAGCAATACTTAGCGCATTGACATAGGACTGCCGGGGGATTAGCTTGGAGGTTCTCTCAAAGCACAGCTGCACCCGCCCAGTTTGGCGGTATTATTACGCCTTCATTCCGCACGGCGTGTTTCTGTACGCCACTGCGATCAAGGGGGGTGTCGGGTATCCGTAAGGACCCGGACGGTCTGTGCCGTTGAGAGCGCCCCCACCCCGACAAGGTGGACTTTTCATCTCAAAGCACAGGAGGCCACCATGGCCATGATTCGTTTCTCATCTGAAGCGCGTCGCGCTTTCAGACATCCTCTTCCCCCTCCGACACACTCAGCGCGACAGCCAGATCAATGGCATTGCAACTTAGCGCTCCAAGCTGATTACCAAGCGGCCAACTCGCATGAGGAGGCCCAGCCATGAACCATCACCTCGATCTCTCCGTAAACCTTCCCCTCCGCCTCGACTACGCCAAAGGTTTCCCCCTGCGCGTCATCCGCCGCGAGGAGGGTTTCTGGTTTGTCGCCGCGGAAATCGCCGCTTCGATGAAACAGGAAGTGGAAGACCTGCTGGCAACGCTGGAGCAACCGGCTGGCCGCTTGCTGTTGCTGGCCGGCGAGGATGAGCCGGTGCTGTGCTTGTCCGAAGGCGAGCTGGACGAGGTAGTCAGAAGGATCAAGAAACCCGGCGCGCGGCGCTTGCGGCGCTGGTGGCAGGAGGAGACGCGGCCGGCTTTGCTGCATGAAGGCGGGCCGGCCACCACGGCGGAGAGCCTGCATCTGGCGCTGGCCTTGGCCGCCGAGGCGGCGCAGCAGGTGGGGCGGGCGGTGATGGAGGCAGTGCTGCGCGGCCCTGGGCCTTGGCAGCATTCGCGCTGGGTGGTGGCGCTGGATTACGAGCGCCACAACAAGCAGCGCTGGCCGCACGGCAAACTGATCGGCCTCACCAGTTCCGTCGCCACGCTGGAAGGCTTGGCGGAGCTGATCGCCGAGCCGGGCAGGATGCCGGTGAACAATACCGACCTGGTCAAACTGGCTTCCGCCTGCCATTTACGGCTGGCGGAGCGAATGGGACGGATCGCCGGTTGATCCAGCGGGAGCTCGATGCCAAAACGGGTCGCGCTCCACTTCACAGCCCACCATCCACAGCCCATCACTATTACATATGGTCCATCGATAGCCACCCTATCTCCCCATCAGCGCGCGCCGGCTTCAAAACCATCCCCAAGGTTTTAAGACGCCGGTTGTTCGACGCGGGGCGACGTTAGCGCCCCGCTAGTTCCGGCGGCTCCTTGGGAATGGGTTTGGAGACGGGGTTTCGCGCGCTGCTGGGGTCGCCTGGGGTTGCAAGGGGGCTGGCGACACAGCCCCCTTGCCTGCCTGGCGGGCAGCCCCGCCATGAAAACCATCATCCGCGCAGCGGACACAAAACTATCCCATGCGGTGCGTCGCCCCTTTGGGGTGACGCACCCTACCCGCTGCCATTTGCGGCTGGCGGAGCGGATGGGACGGATCGCCGGTTGATCCAGCGGGAGCGCGATGCCAAAACGGGTCGCGCTTTTTTATTGGCTTTATGGCAAACGCTCAACCGATAGCCACCCTGCCCCCCCATCAGCGCGCGCCGGCTTCAAAGCCATTCCCAATGGTTTTAAGACGCCGGTTGTTCGACGCGGGGGGACGTTAGCGCCCTACCGCTGAGCGAATCCAAGATTCGCACGCATGTAGTTCCGGCGGCTCCTTGGGAATGGGTTTGGAGACGGGGTTTCGCCGCGCTGCTGGGGTCGCCTAGGGTTGCAAGGGGGCTGGCGACTCAGCCCCCTTGCCTGCCTGGCGGGCAGCCCCGCCATGAAAACCATCATCCGCGCAGCGGACACAACACCCAAAACGGTGCGTCGCCCCTACGGGGTGACGCACCCTACGGCGACATGCGGCCAAGAACGCAGCCCCCTTTCCCGTCCGACGGGCGGAACCGGCATCAAAATCCATCGTCCGCGCAGCGGACACAACACCCCAAACGGTGCGTCGCCCCTACGGGGTGACACACCCTACACCTCACCCCAACACCCCCGCCATCCTCCTCATGCTCGCAGCCACAATCGCATGATGAAACGGCGTCACTCCCGCCAGATACGTCCTCCCCAACAAATTATGCGTCCGCACCAGCGTGCTCACCTCCAGCCGCTCCGGCCGCCACTGCAACACCACCCGGAAATCCAGATGGCGGTCGTCTTCGCCCAGCACTGCGACGTGCTCTCCCAGATGCAGCACCCGGAACACGCCCAACTGCTGGCCGACATGGAAAGGCTCGACGGAAGAGATGGCGGCGGGCTGGGCGGTTTTCAGGCCCAGCGGCGACACCAGCCGGTCGCGCAGGCTCATCAGCACGCGGGCCCAGGGCGGCATCGCGGTGGAGAAGGCATGCAGCAGACCGGCGGCGTCGGCCGCCGGCGCATCGGGCGGCAAAGCGATGCTGCCGCAGTCTTGCCAGGGATAGCGGCTGGCGGCGTCGGCAAGCAATGGGATGGCGGAAAAGTCGTGTTGAACGGGCATGGAAATCTCCCTGGATGACGATGGCCGCAGCAGACCGGGCAATGGCCGATAGCGAACGGGAAGCGGCACGAAATAGACTGTCGTCATTGTGTCGTCGCCGCGGCGGCCCGGTCAATCTGGGCGCCGGATATGAAAACGCCCCGCGCGGGCGGGGCGTTTCTCGCTATGGAGCCGGATGGCTTAAACCGCCATCACGGCTTCCACTTCGTCCACCGTCTTCGGGATCGGCTCGCCCAGCACGCGGCTGCCGTCCGCGGTCACCAACACGTTGTCCTCGATGCGGATGCCGCCGAAGTCGGCGTATTCGCGGAACTTGGCGAAATTGATGTACTGGCTGTGGCGGCCTTCCTTCTCCCAGGCCTCGATCAGCGCCGGGATGAAGTAGACGCCCGGCTCCACGGTCAGCACCATGCCGGCCTTCAGCGTCTTGCCCAGGCGCAGATAGCCCAGGCCGAACAGCTTGCTGCGCTCGGTGCCGTCGCCATAGCCCACCAGGTCTTCGCCCAGCGCTTCCATATCGTGCACGTCCATGCCGATCTGGTGGCCCAGGCCGTGCGGGAAGGCGATGGCGTAAGCGCCGGATTCCACGATGGCGTCAACGTCGCCGGTGAAGAAGCCCAGCGCGGCCATCCGCTCCACCATCACGGCGGCGGACAACTTGTGGATGTCCTGGTATTTGACGCCCGGCTTGACCGCGGCGATGGCGGCTTCCTGCATCTCCAGCACGATGTCGTACAGCTCGCGCTGGCGGGTGGAGAACTTGCCGCCCACCGGGAAGGTGCGGGTGATGTCGCTGGCGTAGCCGCCGCCGCTGGCGCAGCCGGTGTCGTTCAGCACCAGGTCGCCCTGCTGCAGCACGTGGTCGTGGTGGTGGTTGTGCAGCACTTCGCCGCGCTTGGAGAAGATGGACGGGTAGGCCAGCTGCCAGTCGTGGCGGCGCATGATGCCTTCCATGATGCCCACCACCTGGTATTCCACCACGCCGGGCTTGGCGTTTTGCATCGCGGCGATGTGCATCGCGTGGGTGACGCCCAGCGCGGCTTCCATTTCGGCGATCTCTTCCGCGCCCTTGATCTCGCGCAGCGCCACCACCGCGCGGGTCAGCTGGGGACAGAAGCCTTCCTTCACCTGGGCCGGATGCGTGTCCAGCAGGCGGCCCATCTCGATCAGCGTCTCGCCGCGGTACGGCGCCAGGTAGCGCACCGGACGGCCGGCGGCGCGGGCCTCGGCCACCGCCTGCGCCAGCTCGGCGTACGGACGGCTGCGCGAGAGCGAAACCTTGGCGGCGCGCTCGGCCAGGGACGGCAGCGGGCCGGTCCAGACGATGTCGGCCACGTCCGGATCATTGCCGAACAACGTCGCCTCGCCGCTGTCGGCGTCGATCGCGCCGGCCAGGCCCGGCTCGTTCAGGCCGAAGAAGTAGCGGAAGCTGGAGTCCTGCACGAAGGGCAGGGTGTTGTCGTGGTAATTCATCGGTGAGTCGACGTTGCCGACGAACAGCAGCAGGCCGGACAGGCCGGAAGCTTGCAGGCCGGCGCGGCGCTGGGCGTAAACGGAAGGGGCGAACATGTTTTCTCCTTTTGCCGCATGCCGGCGGGAGGCGCCGCTGCGGGTATATTCAACCGCCTAAGTTATCACGCGCGGCCCCCGCCGGCCAGCCGCCGCCTCAGCGCGCCGGCGCCTCCACGGCCTTTTCCGGCGCGGGTTTGACCGGGCTCAGCAGCCGACACAGCAGGCCGCCGGCCAGCATCGCCCACAAGGGCGCGCCCAGGCCGGCGAAGCTGACGCCAGAGGCCGCCACCACAAAGGTGAGCAACGCCGACTCACGGTGCTCGGCATCGGCCAGCGCCGCGCCCAGCGATGAGGCCAGCGTGCCGAACAGCGCCAGGCCGGCCGCCGTCACCAGCAAGGGCTTGGGCAAGGCCAGCGCCAGCGCCGCCAGCGCGCCGCCCATCACGCCCATGACGATGTAGATCAGCCCGCAGAACACGCCGGCCACATAGCGGCGGCTGCGGTCCGGATGCGCTTCCGGCCCGGTGCAGATGGCGGCGATGATGGCCGCCAGCGTGACGCCGTGGCCGCCGAACGGCGCGGTGAGCATCGATGCCAGGCCCAGCGCGGTCACCGGCGAGCGCGCCGGCACCTGGTAGCCGAAGGCGCGCAGCACCGCCATGCCGGGCAAGAATTGGCTGGTCAGCGCCAGCAGCGCCAGCGGCAGGGCCAGGTTGATGAAAGCGGACCACGACCAGGCCGGCCAGGTGAACAACGGCGCGGCGACGGCATGCAACGACGCGGCCGCCGGCGCATGCAACTCGCCGGCGGACAAGACCGCGCCCGCCGCGATGGCGGCCAGCAGCGCCCAGCGCGGAAACCAGCGGCGGCCGATGAAGAACAGCGCCGCCATCGCCAGCACCAAGCCCAGATGGCCCGTCGCCTCGGCCACCACTTCGCCGACGAAATGAAACAGGATGCCGGCCAGCAAGGCCGCCGCCAGCGCCGGCGGGAACAGCGCCATCAGCCGATCGAACAAGCCGCTGACGCCCACCAACGTGACGATGGCGGCGGCGGCGAGGAAGGCGCCCACCGCCTCCGGATACGGCACGCCAGGCAGGGCGGCCAGCAGCAGCGCCGCGCCCGGCGTGCTCCAGGCGGCGATCACCGGCGTTTTCCAGCGCAGGCTCAGCCACAGGCCGGCCGCGCCGGAGCCGATGGACACCGCCCATACCCAGGACGCCAGCTGCCCCTGCGACAGCCCGGCCGATTGCGCGGCGTGGACGATGATCAAGAACGGGCCGGAAAAGCCGACCAGCAAGGCCAGAACGGCGGCCAGCAGGGTGGAAGGGGCGGCGTCGCGCCGCAAGGTTTGCCACATGGCGACTCTCCTGATGAAAACCAATGTCGCCAGCGTGCCACGGCCTGCGCGCCGCGGACTCCCACAAGCGCGCCAAACAGTTTATGCTGGGCCGCATCTGTTCTATATAACAGCCATTCTCAGGAGCCCCGCATGCAGCTGACCGGCATTCCCTTCGGCGTCACCGACTGGGCGGATATTCCCGCCGCCGAACACCCCGGCGAACAGGGCCGCGCCTACTGGCGCACCCGCCAGTTCGGCGACATCCGGGTGCGGATGGTGGAATACACAGCCGGCTACCTGGCCGACCACTGGTGCGAGAAGGGCCACATCCTGCTGTGCCTGGAGGGCGAGCTGCACACCGAGCTGGACGACGGCCGCGTCTTCATCCTCACGCCCGGCATGAGCTACCAGGTGGCGGACCGGGCCGAAGCCCATCGCTCCCGCGCGCCGCAAGGCGCCAAGCTGTTCATCGTCGACTAAGCCCATGCCGCAATACCAGGACATCGCCCGGCTGCTGCAGGCCCGTCTGGACGCCGGCGAATTCCCGCCCGGCGGCAAGCTGCCCTCGGTGCGGCAGCTGGCCGCCCACCACGGCGTCAACAGCCTGACCGCGCTGGCCGCCTACCGCTGGCTGGAGCAGAAGCAGCGGGTGGTGGCGCGGCCGCGCGCCGGCTTCTACGCCGCGCTGCCGGCCCGCGCCGACGGCCAGCCGCCCGCCCGCGCGCTGCCGTCGCCGGCCACCCTGGTGGACGTGGACAGCCGCATGTCGCAGTTGGTGGCGCTGTCGGCGTCGGACGTGGCGGTGCAGCTGCACATGGCCGAGGCCCACCACAGCCTGTACCCGGCGGCGGATCTGGCGCGGCGGCTGCAGCAGACGCTGCTGCGCCAGCCGGAGCTGATCGGCGCCTACCTGCCGGCCATCCAGCACGAGCGGCTGTGCCTGAAGCTGCAACAGATGGCCGCGTCCTGGCAGCTGGCGGTGAAGCCGGACGAGATCCTGTTCTGCAACGGCATCACCGAAGGCATCAGCCTGGCGCTGCGCCACCTGACCCGCCCCGGCGACACGGTGGCGGTGGAGACGCCGGTGTACTTCGGCCTGCTGCAGACGCTGGCGGCGCTAGGGCTGAAGGCGCTGGAGATTCCGTGCACGCCGGACGCCGGCCTGTCGCTGGAGGCGCTGGAGTTCGCGCTGCGCTACGGCCCGCCGGTGCGCTGCCTGGTGACGGTGACCAACTACCAGAACCCCACCGGCGCGCTGATGCCGGACGACAACAAGAAACGGCTGCTGGCGCTGGCGCGCCGCCACGGCGTATCCATCATCGAGGACGACGTGTTCGGCGAACTGTACTTCGGCAAGCGCCGGCCGACGCCGCTGAAAGCCTGGGACCGCGACGGCGACGTGATCTACTGCGCCTCGTTCACCAAGAGCCTGGCCCCGTCGTTCCGGCTGGGCTGGCTGTCCGGCGGCCGCCACCACGCGGCGCTGGAGCGGCTGCGCGCCAGCAGCAGCCTGGTCAGCCCGGCGCTGCTCTTGGGCACGCTGGCCGACCTGCTGGCCAGCGGCGACTACGCCCGCATCTCGCAGCGGCTGCGCGCGCGGCTGGCCGAGCAGATGGAGCGGGTGGCCGACGCGGTGCTGGCCGCCTTTCCGCGCGGCACCCGGCTGCGGCGGCCGCAGGGCGGCCTGCTGCTGTGGGTGGAGGGGCCGGAGGGCCTGGACAGCGGCCGGTTGCTGGAAGCGGCGCTGAAGGAATCGATCAGCTTCGCGCCGGGCATGCTGTTCTCGGCCGAGCCCCGCTTCCGCCACTGCCTGCGGCTGAATTTCGGCCAGCCCTGGGACGCCGCGCAGCAGGCGGCCATCGCCCGGCTGGGCCGGCTGGCCGCCGAACAACTGAGGACCACATGATAGAAAACGGCTTGCTGATCCGCCCGGCCGAGGCGGCCGAACTGCCGCTGCTGGCGCGGATAGAACGCCGCGCCGCGCGGCTGTTTTCCCCCGCGGACCTGCCTTCCACGCTGTCCGAGCACACGCTGCCGGCAGAGACCCTGAGCGCCGCCCGCGACGCCGGCCTGCTGTGGGTGGCGGACGACGCCGGCCAGCCGGTCGGCTTCGCGCTGGCGGAGATCCTGGACGGCCAGCTGCACCTGGCCGAGATGGACGTGGACCCGGACCACGCCCGCCGCGGCATCGGCTCCGCGCTGCTGCGGCACGCGCTGGCCCAGGCCGGGCCGCGCGGCTGCGCCGCCGTCACGCTCACCACCTTCGCCCACCTGCCGTGGAACGCGCCGTTTTACCGCCGCCACGGCTTTATGGAATTCGAGCCGCCGGCCGGCAGCGCGCTGGCCGACCTGCTGCGCGCCGAGGCGGAGGCCGGGCTGCGCAACCGCGTCGCGATGCGGCGCGCCCAGGCATGAGGACAGACCGATGGACAGGATAGACACGGTAGTCATCGGCGCCGGCGTGGTCGGCCTGGCCGTCGCCAAAACGCTGGCCGAGGCCGGGCGCGAGGTGGTGATCGTCGAGGCCGAGCGGGCGATAGGCCAGCATGCGTCCAGCCGCAACAGCGAAGTGATCCACGCCGGCCTGTACTACCCGGCCGGCAGCCTGAAGGCGAAGCTGTGCGTGGCCGGGCGCGACGCGCTGTACCGCTATTGCGCCGAACGGGCGGTGCCGCATCGGCGGCTGGGCAAGCTGATCGTCGCCAGCCGCCGCGGCCAGCTGGCCAGGCTCGCCGTGCTGGAGAAGCAGGCCCTCGCCAACGGCGTGGACGACATCCGCCGGCTCTCCGCCGCCGAGGCCCGCGCGCTGGAGCCGGCGCTGGATTGCGCGGCGGCGCTGCTGTCGCCGTCCACCGGCATCGTCGACAGCCACGCGCTGATGCTGGCGTTGCTAGGCGACGCCGAAGCCGCCGGCGCGCAGCTGGCGCTGGAATCTCCGGTGGAGGGCGGCGCGGTCACCGCCGACGGCATCGTGCTGCGCGTCGCCGGCATGGAGCTGCTGGCGGACAAAGTGGTCAACGCCGCCGGCCTGTTCGCGCCCGACCTCGCCCGCGCCATCGCCGGCCTGCCCGTCGATGCGGTTCCGAAAGCCCGCTACGCGCGCGGCGTCTATTTCTCGCTGCAGGGCCTGGCGCCGTTCTCGCGGCTGATCTACCCGCTGCCGGAAGCCGGCGGCCTGGGCAGCCACCTGACGCTGGACCTGGGCGGCCAGGCGCGCTTCGGCCCGGACGTGGTATGGGTGGACGGCGTCAACTACCACGTCGACCCGGCGCGCGCGGCCGCTTTCTACCACGCGGTGCGCGCCTGGTGGCCGCAGCTGCCGGACGGCTCGCTGACGCCCGGCTACGCCGGCATCCGCGCCAAGATCGCCGGCCCCGGCGAGCCGGACGCCGACTTCGTCATCCAGGGGCGGGCGGTCCACGGCGCGAAGGGCCTGGTCAACCTGTTCGGCATCGAATCGCCGGGACTGACCAGCTGCCTCGCCATCGCCGAGGAGACCCGCGCGCGGCTGCTGGGCTAGCCCGGCCGGGCGTTGACGGGCGCGGATGCAAATCGCTTACAATCAGCCGCAATACGCGGAGAAACAACAAGAATGCTGATCCTGAATCAACGTCAACAAGAACTGCTGGACCTGGTCAAGCGCGAGAGCTACGTCAGCGTGGAGAAGCTGGCCGACCATTTCGCCGTCACCCGCCAGACCATACGCCGCGACATCGCGCTGCTGTCCGAACACCAGCTGCTGCAGCGCTATCACGGCGGCGCCAGCGTGCTGTCCAGCGTCGAGAACGTCGCCTACCAGGCGCGGCAGGTGCTGTGCATAGAGGAAAAACGCCGCATCGCCGCCTGCGTCGCCCGCCACATCCCGGACAACGCCTCGCTGTTCATCAACCTGGGCACCACCACCGAAGAAGTGGCCAAGGCGCTGCACCGCCACCGCGGCCTGAGGGTGATCACCAACAACCTGCACGTGGCCGAGCAGATGTGCGACTACCCGGACTGCGAGGTGATCGTGCTGGGCGGCTCGCTGCGCAAGCGCGACCGCGGCCTGACCGGCGAGGCGACGGTGCAGATGATCCGCCAGTTCCGCGTCGACTACGGCATCATCGGCGTGTCCAGCATCGAGGCCGACGGCACCTTGCGCGACTACGACTACCGCGAGGTGCGCACCACCGAAGCCATCATCCAGCAGTCGCGCCAGGTGTTTCTGGCCGCCGACCACAGCAAGTTCGACCGCCCGGCGCTGGTGGAGCTGGGCCGGCTGTCGCAGATCGCCGCGCTGTTCACCGACAAGCCGGTGCCGCCGGCCATCGCCCGCGTCATCCAGGAGTCCGGTACCCAGCTGCACCTGGCGGAATGAACGCCTGCCGCTGGCCCCAAGGCCGGAAAGACAACGGCTCCGCGGGCCGGAATACTCTGCAAGATTTTGTTAGCGCGTCTTATTCCGCTACGTGATTTTGCTATGCTGAAGCATCGATTCCTCTCCAAGGCAGGTGCGCCATGCAGCCCACTCTTGGCGCGCAGGCGGGCAGCATGCTGTACCGCGACGCTTCCGGCCGCTACTGCGCCAGCCTGGCCGGCTATCGCCTGCTGAGCGCGTTCCAACCCATCTTCTACAAGGGCGGCAGCCTGTTCGGCCACGAGGCGCTGCTGCGCGTGGTGGACGAGAGCGGCGAATGGCTGGCGCCGGACCGCTTTCTCGCCTCGCTCGCGCCGGACCTGGCGCTGGAGGCCGACCGCCTGGCGCGGCTGATCCACGTGCGCAACTTCGCCCAGAGCGGCCAGGGCGGCTGCCTGTGCCTGAACCTGATGCCCGCGACTGTGCAGGAAGATCAGAGCGGCCGCACCCACCTGCCGCTGCTGACCAGCATGCTGCAAAGCGTGGAGCTGGACAGCGGCGGCGTGATCTTCGAACTGCCGGAATTCGAAGTGGAGCACCATGGCCAGCCGCTGCTGAACGGCATGCGCCACGCGGCGGAAATGGGCTTCGGCCTGGCGGTGGACGATTTCGGCGCGCTGCCCGCCCGCCGCGACAAAATGAACGAGCTGTGCCCGGACATCATCAAGATCGACCGCAGCCTGCTGCTGGACCACATGGCGGGCCAGACGCAAAGGCTGCCGGCGCTGCTGGAGTTCGGCTGGCAGATCGGCAGCCGCATGCTGGTGGAGGGGGTGGAAACCACCGAGCAGCTGGAAGCGATGCGCGCGCTCGGCGTCGAGCTGTACCAGGGCTATCACCTGGGCAGACCGGGCGAGCTGGCGGTGGTGCGCCAGCTGTAGCGCGCGGGAATTATCGGGAATCGCGGGTATGGCCTGCGGCCAAGCCGCGCCATGGGCGGTTGTTTACACTCGACGTTTCGGGTGGTTAATTACAAGTTGGGCGTCATGAAAGTAACCTGCACCAAGTTCGATGCAGCTACTCGGCAACTTGATATTGCTATCGGCTTGCTATTCACTGATGGCGATCCGTTGGCTGTGCGTACGTTAGCTGGTGCTGCCCATGGTATCTTGGGCGACCTTGCAGAAAATCAAAAGCGTGGATCCTCCTGGCGAACACAGATCATTAATGATTCTGGGGTAAGCAAGAAGGAGGCCTTAGACATTCTCAATGCAGCTCAGAACTATTTAAAACACGCAGATAGAGATTCTGAGACAACCTTGTCATTTGACGAGGAAGAGAACGACCATCTGGTGTTCATTGCCTCCATTGAGTGCGGAGGTCTCGGCCACCCACTCACCTTCTCGATGCAGGCGTTCCAAATCTGGTACTTGGCTATGTACCCAGAAACGATTGGTTACGACACAGATCCCGTTAAGACATCGAAGCGCATCTTCCCCGGTCTTGCAACGAAGGAGCGTCCTCAACAACTGGAGCATGGACACCAGTTTTTAGAGAGAGTCTTACAGCAAAATGGCTTGCTGTAAGCGTCTTTGTGACGCCCAATAATGCCGTCGAAAGGGATCTTTCTCAATCTGCACTGGTGGGTTCCCTCTGCGGCTTCGCAGTTACGACGACCCTCACGTCAAACGTTAGGGCCGTAGGGTGCGATACCCGGCCTAAATCTCATCGAGGCGGAGCGTTCAACAGCCGGGCATCGCGCCGGCATGAGTTGGGCGTGGTGCGACGCCCGGCAGATAAGGTTTTGCAAAGAAGAATAATAGGCCGGGTGTCACACCCTACGGCTCCATCAAACCGACACATCCACCGGGCGGGCCTTGGCCTGCCAACTGTCGCCACGCCTATCCAGCCCCAGACTAAGCCAGGCCAGCAAGGCCAATCCCGCGCCCAGCCACAGCGGCGCCCGCAATCCCCAGCCGGCATCCAGGCACAGCCCTCCGGCCCAGGCGCCGAACATCAGCCCCAGGTTCACCACCGCCATGTGCAGGCTGTTCACCATCGGCCCCGCGCCGCCGGCGCGCACCACCCGCGCCACCATCGCCGGATTCATCGGCAAGCCGGCCAGCCCCAGCAAGCACACCCCGGCCACGGCCAGCGCCTGCCATTGCGCGCCCAACGCCAACGCCAGCATCACAGCGAACAGCGTCAGGACGCCGCCCTGCAGCACGCGCCGGGTGTGGCGGTCGGCCAGGCGGCCGGTGACCAGATTGCCCAGCACCGTCGCCGCGCCGTAGACGCCGAACAATAGCGGCACCATCGCCGGGGAAAAACCGCTGACGCGCAGCAACAACGGCGCGAGGTAGGTGAAGGCGGCGAACACCGCGCCGATGATCAGGCCGCTGGACAGATAAGCCGCCCACAAGGCCGGCCGCGCCAGCGCGCGCCATTCCCCGCCGGCCTGCTGGCATGCGGGCGGCTCCCCGGCCGGCACCCTCGCGGCGATGCCCAGCATCGCCAACCCCACCAGCGCCGCCACCAGCCAGAACGCCGGCCGCCAGCCCCAGTATTGATCCAGCAGCGTCGCCATCGGCAGGCCGGCCACCGAGGCCAGCATCAGGCCGTTCAGCACCAGGCCGGCGGCGCGGGCGATGCGGTCCATGCCCACCAGCTCGCCGGCCAGCGCCAGGGCCACGCCGAAAAAGGCCGACTGGGCGACGCCGCAGACGATGCGCGACGCCAGCATCTGCGGATAGCCGTCGGCCGTCGCGCCGATCAGCTGGCCGATCAGGAACACCGCCAACAAGCCCAGCAGCGCCGGCTTGCGCCGGACCGCGCGCAGCCGCCAGGTCAGCAGCGGCCCGCCGACCACCACGCTGGCGGCGAAGGCCGACACCAGATTGCCGACATCGGCCAGCGAGGCGTGGAGCGCCGCCGCTAGCGACGGCATCATGCCGGCCACCATGAATTCCGAAGTGGCCATCGCGAAAATGCACAGGCTGAGCAGGTAAATGGCGGCGGGCATCAGGCGGCCTCCCCGTCGCGATGGCCCAGCCCCGCGTACACCGCGGCGATCAGCTCCGCGCCGAACGCGCCGATCGCGCCTTCGAAAGCGGTATTGCTGCAAGCCACCAGGCTGATGCCGCGCGCGGGGTCCACCAGCCAGCCATGGCCGTAAGCGCCCAGCCAGCGCCAGCTGTTCCGGCTCGCCGGCAAGCCGGCTGCCGCGGGATCGCGCAGCACGGCGAAGCCCAAGCCATGCGACCAGCCCGGCCAGCCTTCCATTTCCAGGCCGCCGGTGTGGCTGCGCGCCAGCTCGGCCACCGCCT
This sequence comes from Chromobacterium indicum, assembly GCF_039708975.1. NCBI lineage: Bacteria > Pseudomonadati > Pseudomonadota > Betaproteobacteria > Neisseriales > Chromobacteriaceae > Chromobacterium > Chromobacterium indicum. Next base: position 170,854 of record NZ_JAYFSJ010000005.1, on the reverse strand, counting down.
CCGGCGGCAGCCAGCCATCGCCGCCGCGGCGCAAGGCCTCCAGCAGCGCCAGGAAATCCGACGCGGTGCCCACCATGCCGGCGCCGCCGGACGGAAAAGCGGACGCGTCCAGCGCCCGGCCCGGCGCGAAATCGATCCCCGCCAGTTCCGGCGCCATCTGCAAAGCATGCCGCTCCGCCATCCTGACCGGGCCATCGGCGTAGGCCGCGCCCAGGCGCGCCGGATCGGCGGCGTGGAAGCCGGTATCGGCCAACCCCAGCGGCACGGCCACTTCGCGCCGCACGATGTCCGCCAACGGCGCGCCGCAAACCGCCTCCAGCACGCCGCCCATCACATCCAGGCCCAGTGAGTAGGTCCACGCCGTACCGGGCGCGTGCCATAACGGCAAGGCCGCCAGCCGGCGCAAATTGTCCTCCAGGCTGATGCCGGCATGGTCCAGGCCGTCGGATACTCCGGCCGCGCGGTACGCGCCTCCCGCCGGCTGCAGGAAGCCGTAACCCAGGCCCGAGGTATGGCTGAGCAGGCTGCGCAAGGTGATGGCCGGAACCGAGCCGTCGGCCAAGCCGGGCGCGAAATACGGCAGGTAATCGCTGACCGCCGCGTCCAGCCGCAATTCGCCGCGGACGGCCAACCGCATCGCCGCGCAGGCGACATACAGCTTGCTCAACGACGCCAGCCGGAACAAACCGTTTTCCGCCAGCGCGGCGCCGGCCTCCCGATCGGACCAGCCGGCCGCGCGCCGGTAGCGCATCCGGCCGTCCACCGCCAACAACACTTCCACGCCGACCAGGCGGCTCGCCGCCAGCGCGGCGTCTATCGTCTCATCCAGTTTGGCGGCCAACGCATGGCTGGCTGCCGGTGCGCAAATTTGCATGTCAGAGCTCCCTCTCGTTTAGACCCCCGATGCTAAAAGCGCGCTCATGACGGATAAATGGGCTAGCATGCCGCTCATAACGGAATTCATTTCCGCAATCATGGAAAAATCATGGACAGAATGAGCGGAATCGAGCTGTTCGCCCAGATCGCGCGCCAAGGCAGCCTGGTGGCGGCCGGCCGCCGGCTGGGCCTGTCGGCGTCGGCGGTGGGCAAGGGCTTGGCGCGGCTGGAACAGCGGCTGGGCGCGCGACTGGTCCACCGCAGCACGCGGCGGCTGGCGCTGACCGCCGAGGGCCAGCAATACCTGGCGCGCTGCCTGCGCATCCTGGAAGAGGCGGAAGCGGCCGAGCGCGAGTTGCAGCAGGGCCTGGCCGCGCCCAGCGGCCGGCTGAAGGTGGGCGTGCCGCACGAGAGCGGGCTGTTGACGCCGCATCTGGCCGACTTCATGCGCCGCTACCCGCAGGTGGCGCTGGACCTGGACTACAGCGACCGGCTGGTGGACGTGATAGGCGAGGGCTTCGACGTGGTGGTGCGCGGCGGCGAGCCCGGCGATTCCCGGCTGGCCGCGCGGCGCTTGGGCAGCTACCACATGCGGCTGCTGGCCTCGCCCGGCTATCTGGCCGAATACGGCGCGCCGCGGACCGCGCGCGATCTGCGACACCACCGCTGCCTGCATTACCGGCTGCCCCACAGCGGCAAGCTGCTGCCGTGGCCGCTGCTGGACGCCGAGGGGGAAGATGCCTCGCCGCCGGTCAGCGCCAGCTGCAACACCGGCGAGGCGCTGATCGAGCTGGCGGTGCGCGGCATGGGCATCGTCTGCCTGCCGGACTTCTCCGTCCGGCGCGAGCTGGCCGCCGGCGCGCTGGTACCCTTGGACGCGCCCGCGGTGGCGCGCAGCGGGAACATGTATCTGCTGTGGCCGGCGACGCCGGCGATGCCGCCGCGGCTGCGCGCCTTCATCGACCACATGGCCGAGCGGGTGTTCGCCTAGACAAACTCTTGGTCCTGCGCCGGCGAGCCTCGGCTCAGGGTCTGCGAGGTTTTCCAACAGCGCCAAGCCCAAGCGCGGCCATGAAAAATGCCGCCCGTGGGCGGCATCGATGCAGCGGCAGCGGGGCGCTTAGCCGGCGCTCAGCTGGCAGGCCTCGCGGGCCAGCGCGGTGATGCGGTCCCAGTCGCGGGCGGCGATGGCATCGTCTGGAGTCAGCCAGCTGCCGCCGACGGCCAGCACATTGGGCAGCGCCAGGTATTCCGGCGCTTTCTTGATGTCGATGCCGCCGGTCGGGCAGAAGCGCAGGTCCGGGAAGGGGCTGGCCAGCGACTTCAACAGCTTGACGCCGCCTACCGCCTCGGCCGGGAACAGCTTCAGCGTGTTGAAGCCTTCGTCCTGCGCCCACATCGCTTCCGACGGGGTGGCGATGCCGGGTATCAGCGTCAGGCTGGACGCGCGCGCGGCCGAGGCCAGCTCGCCGGAGAAGCCCGGGCTGATGCCGAACTGGGCGCCGGCGTCCACCGCCGCCTCCAGCTGGGCGCGGTTGCGCAGCGTGCCGGCGCCGACGATGGCTTCCGGCACTTCGTCGCGCATGCGGCGCATCGCCGCCAGCGCGGCCTTGGTGCGCAGCGTCACTTCCAGCACCTTGATGCCGCCGTTCACCAGCGCGCGGGCCAGGTCCACCGCCACCGCGGCGTCGTTGACGATGATCACCGGAACCACCGGGCCCTGGCGCAGTACAGACAATGCATCCATTTCTCTCTCCTGTTGGCGGGCGCATGCCGCGCCGCCTTGCTGAATTGTGTCGGCCGCGCTCAGTTCCAGGCCGGGTGGCGGAAGCTCATCGCGCCGGCCTCGGCCTCGTCCGCGCCGTGGCGGAACACCGCGAACAGCTCGCGGCCCATGCCGTAATCGTTGTGCGACAGATCGGCTTGGGCCTGTTCGCGCGCCGCCCACTCGGCGGCGTCCACCAGCGCGGACAGCTCGCCGGTGTGCGCGTCGACGCGGATCAGGTCGCCGTCGCGGACCTTGCCGATGGCGCCGCCGGACAGCGCTTCCGGCGACACGTGGATGGCGGCCGGCACCTTGCCGGACGCGCCGGACATGCGGCCGTCGGTCACCAGCGCCACCTTGAAGCCGCGCTCCTGCAGGATGGTCAGCGCCGGGGTCAGCTTGTGCAGCTCCGGCATGCCGTTGGCGCGCGGGCCCTGGAAGCGGATCACCGCGACGAAGTCTTTTTCCAGCTCGCCGCGCTTGAACGCCGCCAGCATGTCGTTCTGGTCGTGGAACACCACCGCCGGCGCTTCCACCACGCGGTGTTCCGGCTTCACCGCCGACACCTTGATCACCGCGCGGCCGATGTTGCCGGCCATCAGCTTCAGGCCGCCGTCGGCGGAGAAGGGATTGGACGCCGGACGCAGCACGCTGTCGTCGCCGCTGACCGCCGGCGCGTCGCGCCATTTCAGCTCGCCGTTGTCCAGCCACGGCTCCTGGGTGAAATGCGACAGGCCGCGGCCCATCACCGTGCCCACGTCCTCGTGCAGCAGGCCGGCCGACAGTAGCTCGCGGATCACGAAGCCCATGCCGCCGGCGGCGTGGAAGTGGTTCACATCGGCCTTGCCGTTCGGATACGCGCGCACCAACAGCGGAATCACGGCGGACAGCTGGTCGAAATCGTCCCAGTTGACGTCGATGCCGGCGGCGCGGGCGATGGCGACGATGTGCATGGTGTGGTTGGTGGAGCCGCCGGTGGCCAGCAGGCCGACGATGGCGTTGACGATGGATTTCTCATCGATCATCTCGCCCACCGGGGTGAACTGCTCGCCCTGGGCGGCGATCTTCTTGCCCTGGACCGCGGCGGCGCGGGTCAGCGCCTCGCGCAGCGCGGTGTTCGGATTGACGAAGGCGGCGCCCGGCAGGTGCAGGCCCATGATCTCCATCAGCATCTGGTTGGAATTGGCGGTGCCGTAGAAGGTACAGGTGCCGGGGCCGTGGTAGGACTGGCACTCGGACTCCAGCAGCGCGTCGCGGCCGACCTTGCCCTCGGCGTACAGCTGGCGCACCTTGGCCTTTTCGTCATTGGCGATGCCTGTGGTCATCGGGCCGGCGGGAACGAACAGCGCCGGCAGATGGCCGAAGGTGAGGGCGCCTATCATCAGGCCCGGCACGATCTTGTCGCACACGCCCAAATACAGCGCGGCGTCGAACATCTGGTGCGACAGCGCGACGGCGGTGCTCATCGCGATCACGTCGCGGCTGAACAGCGACAGCTCCATGCCTGGCTGGCCCTGGGTGACGCCGTCGCACATCGCCGGCACGCCGCCGGCGAACTGGGCGGTGGCGCCGGCAGCCAGCGCGGCCTCCTTCAGCCAGGCCGGGAAGGCCGCCAGCGGCTGGTGGGCCGACAGCATGTCGTTGTAGGAAGATACAATCGCCAGGTTGGCCCGGTGCTCTTCCTTCAGGTGGATCTTGACGGTATCCGGCATCGCCGCGAAGGCGTGGGCCAGGTTGGTGCACGACAGCTGGGCGCGTTCCACCCGGCCCTGCTGGGCGGCGGCGCGCACTCGCGCCAGGTAGGCGTCGCGGCGCGCGCGGCTGCGCGCGACGATGCGGTCGGTGACGGCGGACAGGGTGGGATGCAAGGCCATGATGACATTCCGTAATTGGATTTGAAACTGATGGTAGTTTTACTACACTCAAAATGCAAGGTTCGCTACGCGCCGCCAGCGGCGGCCCAAGACGACTATCCTATTTCTTCTCAAGGATTTCCAGCGGAAATAACCGATTTTTGCGCCAGGGCAAATGGTGTTGCAAAAGCGGCCACATCGTCTGTACCGACGTAGACAGCACGATGGCGAATGGTAATATAACTACATCTAATACACTTAACGAGATGGAAGATCAGGATGGAGACTCGTTCTACCCCTACTCCGGCCTTTGACATGGTGCTGTTCGGCGGCGCCGGCGACCTGGTGATGCGCAAGCTGCTGCCTTCATTGTACCAGGCCCACGCCGCCGGCCTGCTCAACGAGCAGGGCCGCATCCTGGCCCTGGGCCGCAAGGATCTGAGCCGCGACGACTACCTGGCTTCCGTCGAAAAACAATCCCGCATCCACATCAAGGCCCATTTCGACGACGCCGCCTGGCAGAGCTTCTGTAGCCGCATCGACTACCTGCGCGTCGACGCCTCCCAGGCCGCCGACTTCCCGGCCCTGGCCGAGAAAATCGGCGACGACGCCGGCAAGGTGGTGGTGTGCTACCTGGCCACCGCGCCCAATCTGTTCGCCGGCATCTGCGAAAACCTGGCCGCGGTCGGCCTCAACCGTCCCAATGTGCGGGTGGTGCTGGAGAAGCCGCTGGGCACCGACCTCGCCTCGTCCAACGAGATCAACGACGACGTCGCCCGCTTCTTCCAGGAAGAGCAGCTGTACCGGATCGACCACTACCTGGGCAAGGAGTCGGTGCAGAACCTGATGGCGATCCGCTTCGCCAACGCGCTGTTCGAGCCGCTGTGGCGCCGCGAATGGATCCACGACGTGCAGATCACCATTTCCGAGGAACTGGGCGTCGGCAGCCGCGGCGATTTCTACGACGGCACCGGCGCGCTGCGCGACATGGTGCAGAACCACCTGTTGCAGCTGCTCTGCATCGTGGCGATGGAGCCGCCGGCCAATCTGGAGGCCGACGCCGTCCGCGACGAGAAGCTGAAAGTGCTGAAGGCGCTGCGCCCCTTCGCCGAGCAGGACGTCGCCGCCAAGACCGTGCGCGGCCAGTACAAGGCCGGCGCCAGCGGCGGCCAGCCGGTGGTGGGCTACCAGCAGGAAAACGGCATCCCGGCCGGCAGCCAGACCGAGACCTTCGTCGCCATCAAGGCCGAGATCGACAACTGGCGCTGGGCCGGCGTGCCTTTCTTCCTGCGCACCGGCAAGCGGATGCAGGAGCGCCTGGCCGAGATCGTCATCAATTTCCGCGACGTGCCGCACCAGGTGTTTTCCGGCCCGCTAGGCGGCAGCCACCACGCCAACCGGCTGGTGATCCGCCTGCAGCCGGAGGAAAGCATCCGCCTGTACTTCCTGGCCAAGGAGCCGGGCGACACCATGCGCCTGCAGCCGACCTACCTCGACCTGGACTTCTACAAGGCGTTCAAGGTGCGCCGCGCCGACGCCTACGAGCGCCTGCTCTTGGACGTGATCCGCGGCAAGCTGGCGCTGTTCATGCGCCGCGACGAGCTGATCGAGGCCTGGCGCTGGGTGGAGCCGATCATGGACACCTGGACCGCCAGCACCAACAGCCCGCCCAAACAGTACACCGCCGGCAGCTGGGGCCCGGCCGCGTCCAGCGCGCTGCTGTCGCGCGACGGCATCAGCTGGCACGAGGAGTGCTGACATGAACTGGCTGGAATTCCCCGACGCCGCGCAGCAGACCGACGCGCTGGCCAACAGCGTCGCCGCCCGCTTGGCGGCGGCCATCGAAAGCCGCGGCAGCGCGGCGCTGGCGGTATCCGGCGGCAAGTCGCCGATCCCGCTGTTCAAACTGCTGTCCGAGATGGCGATAGACTGGGCGCGCGTCACCGTCAGCCTGGTGGACGAGCGCTTCGTCACCCCCGGCCACGCCGACAGCAACGGCGCGCTGGTGCGCCAACACCTGCTGCAGGGCCGCGCCGCGACCGCCCGCTTCCTGCCGCTGGTGCGCGCCGTCGCCAATATCGACGCCGAAGTGGCGGCCGACAACCGCGACTTCATCGCGCCGGACGTCGCCATCCTGGGCATGGGCGAGGACGGCCACACCGCCTCGCTGTTCCCCGGCGCGCCGGAGCTGGCCGCCGGCCTGGACCCGGCCAATCCGGCGCCCTTCCTGGCGGTGACGCCGCAAACCGCGCCGCACCGCCGGGTGTCGCTGAGCTACGCCGCGCTGCTGCAGGCCGGCTGCCTGATCCTGTCCATCCAGGGCGCGAAGAAGCGTGAAGTGCTGGAAGCCGCCGCCGCCGGCCCCGACGACGCGCTGCCGATCAGCCATTTCCTGGCCCAGGACAAGGTGCCGCTCGATGTCTACTGGTCTGCCTGAAGCCTGGCCGCGGCTGCTCGGCGACGTCGGCGGCAGCAACGCGCGCTTCGCGCTGGAAACCGCGCCCGGGGTGATTGAAGACATCCTGACGCTGTCCAACGACCGCTACCCGACGCTGGAGGACGCGCTGCGCGACTACCTGGCCCAGGTCGGCGCGCGCCGCGTCGCCCACGCCGCGATCGGCATCGCCAATCCGCTGAACGGCGACCAGGTGACGATGACCAATTGCCATTGGCGGTTTTCGATCGAGGCGACGCGCCGCGCGCTGGGTTTCTCCACGCTGCTGCTGCTCAACGATTTCACCGCGCTGGCGCTGGCCCTGCCCAGGCTGCCGCGCGGCGAGCTCTCAAGGATAGGCGGCGGCGAGCCGCGGCCGGATTCGCCGCTGGCGCTGATCGGCCCCGGCACCGGCCTGGGCGTGTCGGCGCTGGTGCCGCACGCCGGCGGCTGGCGCGCGCTGTCCGGCGAGGGCGGCCACACCTCGTTCGCGCCGGCCAATGAGCGCGAGATCGGCATCTGGCGCTACGTCTCGGCCCGCTTTGGCCACGTGTCCCACGAACGGCTGCTGTCCGGCTCCGGCCTCAGCCTGCTGCACCGGGCGCTGTGCGCGCTGGACGGCGCGGCGGAGCTCGATCTGGCCCCATCCGAAGTCAGCGCCCGCGGCCTGTCCGGCGCCGATGCGCGCTGCCGCGAAACGCTGGAAATCTTCTGCGGATTGCTGGGTTCCGCGGCCGGGAACCTGGCCTTGACCCTCGGTGCCCGTGGCGGGGTATACATAGGTGGTGGTATTGTGCCGCGTTTGAGCGGTTTTTTTGAACAATCCCCATTTCGCCGCCGTTTCGAGGACAAGGGGCGGATGTCGGCCTACTTGGCCGACATCCCGGTTTACCTGATCACCAGCGCCTATCCGGCCTTGCCGGGCGTGGCCGCCCATCTGGCGGACCACCTGGCGCCGCGCGACCCGGCCCCGGTGGACACGACCACCCATCCTCGCGGCGGCACCGCAGGAGACATGCATGCTTGATCGCATTCGCGGCCAGCTGGAACAGCTGTCCTCGGCCGAACGCAAGGTGGCCGATCTGGTGCTGGAGCAGCCGTACACCGTGATCCAGGCCGCCGTCGCCGAGATCGCCAAGAACGCCGGCGTCAGCCAACCCACCGTGATCCGCTTCTGCCGCACCGTCGGCTGCTCCGGCCTGCCCGACTTCAAGCTGAAGCTGGCCGGCAGCCTGGTGACCGGCGTGCCCTACGTCCATTCCAGCGTGCGGCCGGAAGACCCCACGTCCGAGATCGTGGCCAAGGTGTTCGACAACACCGTGTCGGCGCTGCTGAAGTGCCGCAACGACGTCAATCCGCAGGCGATAGAGGCCGCGGTGCGGCTGCTGACCGACGCCAACCGCATCGAGTTCTACGGCCTGGGCAACTCCGGCATCATCGCCGCCGACGCCCAGCACAAGTTCTTCCGCTTCGGCATCCCCACCGTCGCCTATTCCGACACCCACATCCAGATGATGGCGGCGTCGGTGCTGGGCCCGGATGACGTGCTGGTGGCCATATCCAGCTCTGGCCGCACCATGGAGCTCTTGGACGCGGTGGACGTGGCGCTGGCCTCCGGCGCCAAGGTGATCGCGCTGACCACCAGCGGTTCGCCGCTGGCGCGCCGCGCCACGGTGTCGCTGATCGCCGACACGCTGGAAGACAACGAAACCTACAGCCCGATGATTTCGCGCATCGTGCACCTGGTGCAGATCGACATCCTGACCGTCAGCGTGGCGCTGCGCCGCGGCCCGGGCCTGATCCGCCAGCTGGAAAAGACCAAGCACAGCCTGAAGAACCGCAGGCTGGACAATAAACAACAGGAATAGGACGAGACATCATGAGTGAACTGACCGAACTGCCGGCCTGGCAATCCCTGTGGGATCATTTTGCCGAGGCCAAGCACCTGCACATGCGAGACCTGTTCGCCGCCGATCCCGGCCGCGCCGAACGCTACTCGCTGGAAGTGGGCGGACTGTTCCTCGACTATTCCAAGAACCGCATCACCGACGCCACCCTGCTGGGCCTGATGGAGCTGGCGCGCGAAGCCGGCCTGCCCGCGCGCATCAAGGCGATGTTCAAGGGCGAGAAGATCAACCGCACCGAGGACCGCGCGGTGCTGCACGTGGCGCTGCGCAACCGCACCAACTCGCCGATCCGCGTCGACGGCGCGGACGTGATGCCCAAGGTCAACTCGGTGCTGGAGCGGATGGGCAAGTTTGCCCACGCGGTGCGCTCCGGCGACTGGCTGGGCTACACCAACCAGCCGATCACCGACATCGTCAACATCGGCATCGGCGGCTCCGACCTCGGCCCGCTGATGGTCTGTAGCGCGCTGAAGCCCTTCGGCCATCCGCGGCTGAACATGCACTTTGTCTCCAACGTCGACGGCGCGCAGCTGAAGGAAACGCTGAAGAAGGTGCACCCGGAAACCACATTGTTCGTGGTGGAATCCAAGACCTTCACCACCCAGGAAACGCTGACCAACGCGCTGACCGCGCGCGAGTGGTTCCTGGCCCGCGCCCGCGACGAAAAGGCAGTGGCCAAGCACTTCGTCGCAGTGTCCACCAACCAGAAGGCGGTGGCCGATTTCGGCATCGACCCGGCGAACATGTTCGAATTCTGGGATTGGGTCGGCGGCCGCTACAGCCTGTGGTCGGCCATCGGCCTGCCCATCATGCTCTACCTGGGCGAAGAAAACTTCACCGAGCTGCTCAACGGCGCCCACATCATGGACCAGCACTTCATGAACGCGCCGTTCGAGCAGAACATGCCGGTGCTGCTGGCGATGATAGGCGTCTGGTACATCAACTACTACGGCGGCGGCAGCCACGTGATCGCGCCCTACGACCAGTACCTGCACCGGCTGCCGGCCTTCATCCAGCAGCTGGACATGGAGTCCAACGGCAAGAAGACCATGCTGGACGGCCAGCCGGTCGACTTTGAAACCGCGCCCATCATCTGGGGCGAGACCGGCATCAACGGCCAGCACGCCTTCTTCCAGCTCTTGCACCAGGGCACCCATATTTCGCCGATCGACCTGATCGCCTCGCTGGAAAACCGCTCCAGCCTGCCGGGCCACCACGAGATCCTGCTGGCCAACGTGTTCGCCCAGGCCGAGGCCTTCATGCGCGGCAAGACCGCCGACGAGGCGCGCGCCGAACTGGCGGAGCAGGGCCTGAAGGGCGCGGCGCTGGACGATCTGGTGCCGCACAAGGTGTTCGATGGCAACCGCCCCACCAACACCCTGCTGATGAGCCGGCTGGACCCGCGCAATCTCGGCTCGCTGATCGCGCTGTACGAGCACAAGATCTTCGTCCAGGGCGTGATCTGGCACATCAACAGCTTCGATCAATGGGGCGTGGAGCTGGGCAAGCAGCTGGCCAAGACCATCCACGCCGAACTGACCGGCAAGCTGGGCCAGGCCGAGCATGACAGCTCCACCCTCCGGCTGATCCAGCTGTACCGCAAGGTCAACGGCTGAGCCGTTCTCCGGCATTGAAAAAAGCCCCCGTCATCAAACGTGGGCTTTTTTTATTTGGCCAACGTCGGGATATCCCTGATTGTCGGACAGATGAATCGCTGGTGAAATGGCGGCACAAGTCTGAAAAAAATAATGGACTGGTAGATTCATCGGGATGAGTAAGCTCTGCAGTACCGCGCTGGCCGGCTTCATGCTGGCGAGCAGCCTGGCCGGCCATGCCGCCGGCCAGGTTTTCCGCATCGACGGAGATTCCGCCGCCCCCCTGACCCTGCATGGCACCGTGATCGGTCCCGTGCGCTCCGGCAGCAAGGCCGAAGGCACCCTGTTCCAGGCCTATCATCTGAAGCTGGATCATCCGCTGCGGCTGGACGACGACGGCGCCTGCGGCGAGCAGGAAATGCGCAGCCTGGCGCTGAGCCAGGAGGACATGGCCAAGCTGAAGGGCCGCGCCGTCACCGTGCGCGCCCGCGTCTTCTGCCAGGAAGACCGCGCCGGCAGCTACCGGCTGGCCGACATCACCGTGCTGTGAACAGGCCCGCCAGCGCCTGAGCCGCCGCCGCCGTGTCGGCCGCTTCGAATATCCCCCCTACTACCGCGACCGCGTCCGCGCCGGCCTCGACCACTTGCGCCGCGTTGGCCGGCGCGATGCCGCCTATCGCCACCGCGTTGGCGCCCAGCGCCGCCGCCTCGGCGAACAGCGACAGCGGCGCGGCGGCCGCGTTCGGCTTGGTCCGCGACGGAAACACCGCGCCGAAGGCGACGTAGCTGGCCCCGGCGGCCAGCGCCGCGCGCGCCAGCTCGATGCGGTCGTAGCAGGACGCGCCCACCACCGCGTCCGCGCCCAGCCGGACGCGCGCGGCGGCGATGTCGCCGTCGTCCCGGCCCAGGTGGACGCCGTCGGCGCCGATCCGCTCCGCCAATTCGACATCGTCGTTGACGATGAACAGCGCGCCGTGGACACGGCACAGCCGCCGCAGCTCGGCCGCCTGGCGCAGCCGGCGCGCGGCGTCGCCGCTCTTGTCGCGGTACTGCAGCGCGTTCGCGCCGCCGGCCAGCGCCGCTTCGGCCAGCGCGAACAGGCGGGCGTCGTCCAGGCCATCCGGCGTCACCGCGTACAGGCCCTCAACTCTTGGCGGCATCGCCGTCTTCCTCGTCGTCGCCGCGCGCCCAGAACATCCGGTCCGGCAGGAACTGGCCCATGCCGGGGCGGAAGCCGTTGACCAGCGTCTGGTAGGTGTATTCCTGCGCCTCACGCACCGCCTCCGGCAGCAACAGGCCGGTGGCCAGCATGCCGGCGATCGCCGAGGCCAAGGTGCAGCCGGAGCCATGATAGCTGCCGGGCAGCCGCTCCCAGTGGTCGGCGCGCACCACGCCGTCCTGGCCGTACAGGCTGTTGACCACTTCCTTGGTGTTTTCATGGGTGCCGGTGATCAGCAGGTAAGGGCAGCCCAGCCCCAGCAGGCGCTCGGCGCACTGGTCCAGCGTCAGCTCCTCGTCCTCGTCCGGATCGTTGCTGGCCAGCCGACGCGCCTCCAAGCTGTTCGGCGTCAGGATGGACACCTGCGGAATCAGCATGTCGCGCATCGCGCCGATCAGGTCTTCGTCGGCCAGCTCGTGGCCGCCGCCGCTGGCCAGCACCGGGTCCAGCACCACCGGGATGTCCGGGTAGTCGGCGATCAGCTGCGCCACCACGGCGACGTTTTCCACGCTGCCCAGCATGCCGATCTTGAACGCCGCCACCTGCATGTCTTCCATCAGGAAGCGGGCCTGGTCGTTGACCCAGTCCGCGTCCAGCACCATCAGGTCGTTGACGCCCACGGTGTCCTGCACCGTGATCGCGGTGATTACCGACAGCGGATGGCAGCCCAGGCTGGCCAGCGTCAGGATGTCGGCCTGGATGCCGGCGCCGCCGGAGGGGTCGGAACCGGCCAGGGTCAGCACCACGGGAGGGGGGGGAGGAGTGGTCAAGGGCGAACCTCTTCTGTTTTATTGCGGTGGCACGATTTAGAATACCCATTTTATCCGAACACGAGGGCGAAGCGATGCGTACTTGGATGTGTCTGATCTGCGGTTTCATCTACGACGAAGAAGCCGGCCGTCCGGAAGACGGCATTCCGCCGGGCACGCGCTGGGAAGACCTGCCGCCCAACTGGACCTGCCCCGACTGCGACGCCCGCAAGGACGATTTCCAGATGGTGGAAATCTGATGGCCGGAAGACGGACCCGCTGGATCGGCGGCGCGCTGCTGGCCGCGCTATTGGCCGCCTGTGCCCAGGTGAACACCACCGCCGGCGGCGCGGTCGGCGTCAACCGCGGCCAGAGCATGCTGCTGTCCAGCCAGGAAGTGGAGCAGATGTCGGCCAAGTCCTACGCCGGCGAGCTGCAGAAGGCCCGCGCCGCGGGCCGCCTGAACACCGATCCGGCGCTGACCTCGCGCGTGCGCCGCGTGTCGCAGCGCCTGATCGCCCAGACGCCGTCCTTCCGCCCCGACGCCCGCAACTGGCGCTGGGAAGTGAACGTGCTGACCACCGACGACATGAACGCCTACGCGATGGCCGGCGGCAAGATCATGGTCTACACCGGCCTGGTCAAGCAGCTGAAGCTGTCCGACGCCGAGCTGGCCGCCGTGATCGGCCACGAGATCTCGCACGCGCTGCGCGAGCACACCCGCGAGAACATGAGCCAGGCCTACGCGCAGCAAATGGGCCTCGGCCTGGTCGGCGCGCTGGTCGGCCTCAACGACAGCCAGCTGAAGCTGGCCTCGCTGGTGGGCGACGTGACGCTGTCCAAGCCGCACAGCCGCGCGATGGAGTCCGAAGCCGACATCATGGGCCTGGAGCTGATGGCCCGCGCCGGCTACGACCCCAACTCCGCGGTCAACGTCTGGCAGAAGATGCAGGCGGCCGGCGGCGGCAACGGCATGGAGTTCCTGTCCACCCACCCGTCCGGCCCCACCCGCATCCGCGACCTGCAGGCCCATATCCCGCAAGTGTGGCCGCTGTACCAGGCCGCGCCGAAGAAAGGCTGAGCGATGCCGCTGCCCACCGCCCTGTTCGACGAGATGCTGGACCACGCCCGCACGCTGCCGGGCGCCGAGTACGACGTCAAATGGGGCGGGACGCGCGTGGTCTCCATCGGCGGCAAGATGTTCCTGGTCTGCGGCGAAGCCGGCATCAGCTACAAGGTCGACGATGGCGATTTCCTGGCGCTGTCCGGCCTGCCCGGCATGCGGCCGGCGCCGTATCTGGCCCGCGCCCGCTGGGTGCAGGTGGTCTCGCTGGAGGCGCTGGCGCCGGACGACATCCGCCGCGGCATCGAACGCTCGCGCGAGCTGGTGCTGGGCAAGCTGCCGAAGGCGCAACGGCAGGCCTGGTCCTGATCCGGCGGGAACCGGTCCGGCGACGTCCGGTCCATCGCCCCATCCCGCCCCAATAGGAAAGTCGATGAGCTATCTGTACCTGAAAGCCTTCCACATCTTTTTCGTGGTGTCCTGGTTCGCCGGGCTGTTCTACCTGCCGCGGCTGTTCGTCAATCTGGCGATGGCGCGCCAGCCGGCGGAATACGACCGCCTGCTGCTGATGGCCAGGAAGCTGTTCCGCTTCATGACGCCGCTGGGCGTGCTGGCGATAGGCTCCGGCCTGCTGCTGTGGCTGGATTTCGGCATTTCCGGCGGCTGGCTGCACGCCAAGATGGCGCTGGTGGCGCTGCTGGCCGTTTACCATGGCTACTGCGCCAAATTGGGCCGCGACTTCGTCACCCACAGCAACCGCAAGAGCCATGTCTGGTTCCGCGTGTTCAACGAGCTGCCGGTGCTGATTTTGCTGGCGGTGGTGATCCTGGTGGTGGTCAAGCCGTTCTGACGCGCCCCTAACCCTGAATTCGCTTGAGGATTTGATCGATGGCATTGGAAATCGAACGCCGTTTCGTGGTGAGCGGCGACGGCTGGCGCGGCCTGGCCCCGGCCGTGCAATACCGGCAGGGCTATCTGTCGGTGGAAAAAGAGCGCACGGTGCGGGTGCGGGTGGTGGGCGAGCAGGCCTGGCTGACGCTGAAGAGCAATATCAGCAACGTCAGCCGCCACGAGTTCGAATACCTCATCCCGCTGGCCGACGCGCAAACCATCATGGCCGCGATGTGCCCGATGGTGGTGGACAAGCTGCGCCACCGCATCGAGCACGGCGGCTTCGTCTGGGAAGTGGACGAGTTCTTCGGCGACAACGCCGGCCTGGTGCTGGCCGAGATCGAGCTGCCCGGCGAGGACACCCCGTTCGCCAAGCCGGAATGGGTGGGCGAGGAGGTGACCGAGGACGGCCGCTACACCAACGCCTACCTGTCCAAGCATCCGTATAGCCGCTGGTAAAACGGCCCGGCCGGACGAACCAGTCCCGGCCGGCCGGGTCTATCGTCTTTTGCCCGAGCCAAACGCCAGACCGATGTCTACCCCTTCCTCCGAATGGATTCCCACCGCCGCGCTGCTGGGCCTGTACCTGGGCTCGCTGCTGTATTCGCTGTTCCAGGGCTGGCATCAGCGCCGGCTGTACTGGCTGGGCTGCGCGCTGCTGCTGGTCGGCGGCCTGCTGATGATGCTGCTGGCCGAGCCCGCCGCGACCGACTCCGGCGAAATGCCGCCCGGCTTCGGCCTGGGCGTGTGGGTGGCCGCGCTGGGCATCGCCGCCACCGCGGCCGGCGCGCTGACGCGGCGCTGGCGCGCCCGCCGCGGCTGAGCGCCTGTCCCTTTCCCCGGTAGACGGCCGCCCGCGCGGCTCCTAGCATCGCGTCCATCCCCACCTCAAAAAGCGCGAACATGGACGACGCGTCAACTCGCCGGGCCTTGCTGAAAGCCGGCCTCGCCGCCAGCCTGCTGGGCCTGGCCGGCCGGAGCCGCGCCGGCGCCTGGCTGGACCAAGGCTTCGACAACGGCTGGCGCGAGCTGGTGCCTTATCCGCAAAAGATGCCGCTGATGCGCATCACCACCCGCCCGGTGCATCTGGAAACGCCGTTTTCCCAATTCGACCGCGGCCTGATCACGCCCAACGAGGCGGTATTCGTCCGCTACCACCTGGCCGGCCACCCGCTGGACATCGATCCCTCATCCCACACCCTGACCATAGACGGCAAGGTGAAACAGCCGCTGACGCTGACGCTGGCCGACCTGCAAAAGCGCTTCGAGACGGTGCGCCAGACCGTGGTGATGCAGTGCGCCGGCAACGGCCGCGGCCTGTCGCAGCCGCGGGTGCAGGGCGCGCAGTTGGGCAATGGCTCGATGGCCTGCGTCGAGATGGCCGGCGCGCGGCTGGCCGACGTGCTGGCCGCCGCCGGCGTGCAGGATGGCGCGCGCCATATCGCCTGCCGCGGCACCGACCAACCGGCGCTGGAGCAAACGCCGGCCTTCATCCGCTCGCTGGACCTCGCCGACGCGCGGCGGCCGGAAGCGATGATCGCCTGGGAGATGAACGGCCAGCCGCTGCCGGTGCTGAACGGCTACCCTATCCGGCTGGTGATTCCCGGCTTCTACGCCGCCTACTGGATCAAGCACCTGTCGCATATCGAAGTGCTCGACCACGTGTTCGACGGCTGGTTCGCCAGCCAGGCCTACACCGTGCCCGACACGCCGGACAACGGCGTGCCGCCCGGAACCAAGCCGGACAAGACTGCGCGGCTGACGCGGATGAAGGCGCGCAGCTTCATCACCAACCTCGCCCACCTCGACGCCGTCTCCGCGCCGGACGGCCGGCTGGCGCTGCGCGGCATCGCCTTCGACGGCGGCAGCGGCATCCGCCGGGTGGACGTCTCCGCCGACGGCGGCGCCCGCTGGCGGCAGGCGGAGCTGGGCGCGAACGCCGGACGCTTCGCCTTCCGGCCATGGACGCTGACGCTGGACGACGTGAAACCGGGGCCGCTGACGTTGATGGCACGCGCCACCGCCAACGACGGCCAGGTCCAGCCGCTGGTCCAGCCATGGAATCCCGGCGGCTACGCCCGCGACGTGGTCGAGCGGGTGGAGATCGTCGTCGCGGAGACCGGGCGATGAGGGCCGCGCTGCTGGTTCTGGCCCTGGCGGCGGCTCCCGTCGGCGCGGCGAGCATCGCGCTGCCCAATGAGACGGCGATGCTGCCGGACAGCGGCCATCCCGGCTATCTGCCGGCGCTGCAGCGCTGCATGATCTGCCATTCCGTCGATTACATCGCGCTGCAGCCGGACTTCGACGAGGCGCGCTGGCGCGCCGTGGTCGACAAGATGCGGCAGGCGTTCAAGGCGCCCATTCCGGCGGCGGAGGTGGCGACCATCGCCGCCTACCTGGCCGACGCCCAGCGCCGCCGGCTGCTGCGGCCGCATCCGCCCAAGCCCTGAGCGCCGGGCCGGGAACCGTTTGGCCTCGCCGCGTCCAAGCCTTATCATCGGACGCTTGCCCATCCCGCGACGGAGCCGCCATGTTCACGCTTCCCTCCCTGACGCTGGCCGCCTACGGCCTGCTGGCGCTGGGGCTGCTCGCCGCCAGCCTGCGCCAGGAAGCGCCCGGCTGGATCGCCCTGATCACCAGCGCGATGCTGGCGCTGGCCGCCGGCGTGCTGCAGCCGCTGGGCGTGCTGAGCGCGGCCGCCGTCGCCGGGCTGACGCTGGCGCTGCGCCGCTACCCGCGGCCGGAGCTCTACTTGGTGTGGGTCGCCGCGCTGCTGGCGCTGGCGGTGCACGCGTTGCCCGGCTTCGACAATCCGCTGCTGTGGCAGGGCCGGGCCAGCCCGGACAGCGCGCCGTACCGGCTGTTCTGGAGCTACGACAAGGGTTTCGCCGGCCTGCTGCTGCTGCTGAACCTCTGCCGCGCGCCGCTGCCGGAACGGCAGCTGGGCTGGCCGGCCGCGGCGGTCGGCGCGCTGGCGCTGCTGTTCGTGCTCGGCATCGCCGCCGCCGTCGGAACGATAAGCTTCGCGCCGAAGTGGCCGGCCTGGCTGCTGCCGTGGCTGCTGGCCAACTGTTTCCTGGTGTCGCTGGTGGAAGAGGCCTTCTTCCGCGCCGGCGTCCAGCGCTGGCTGGAGCTGCGCACCGAGCCCTTCGCCGCGCTGATGGCGGCGTCGCTGCTGTTCGGCCTGGCCCACCTGGCCGGCGGCTGGTCCTGGATGGGGCTGGCCACCTTGGCCGGCATCGGCTACGGCCTGATCTACGCCGCGCGCCGCCAGCTGTGGCTGGCAGTGCTGGCCCACCTGGCTTTCAACACGCTGCACCTGCTGTTGTTCACCTATCCGAAACTGGCGTGAAGCCGCCGATTCGGGACAGCTTTATACGCTAACTGTCTTGATATGAAAATAAAAAACCATAACGGGTAGCCTGTCGCATCGGTTAAAATCGCGGTCTTCGTTCACCATCCGCGAGCAGCATCGCCATGATTGAAGTCGGCATCGTGATGGGTAGCAACAGCGACTGGGAAGTGATGCAGCACGCCGCCCGCGTGCTGAAGAGCTTCGGCATCGCCTGTGAAACCCGCGTCGTCTCCGCCCACCGCACCCCGGACCTGCTGTTCCAGTACGCGGAAGAAGCCGCGCCCCGCGGCCTGAAAGCCATCATCGCCGGCGCCGGCGGCGCCGCCCACCTGCCGGGCATGCTGGCCGCCAAGACCCACGTGCCGGTGCTGGGCGTGCCGGTGCCGTCCAAATACCTGCGCGGCGAGGACTCGCTGCTGTCCATCGTGCAAATGCCCAAGGGCATTCCAGTGGCCACCTTCGCCATCGGCGAGGCCGGCGCCGCCAACGCCGCGCTGTTCGCGGTGGCGATGCTGGCCGCCACTCGCCCGGAGCTGGCCGAGCAACTGGTCGCCTTCCGCAAGCAACAGGAAGAGACCGTGCTGGCGATGACGCTGCCGGAGGTCGAGTAATGGCCGCCATCCTGCCGCCGGCGATGCTGGGCATACTCGGCGGCGGCCAGCTGGGCCGCATGTTCGCCGTCGCCGCCAAAACCATGGGCTACCGCGTCACCGTGCTGGACCCGGACGAAAACGCGCCGGCGGCGGCCTTCGCCGACCGCCACATCCGCGCGCCGTACAACGACCAGGCGGCGCTGCGCGAGCTGGCCGACAGCTGCGCCGCCGTCACCACCGAATTCGAGAACGTCAACGCCGACGCGATGCGCGAGCTGGCGCGCCGCACCCGCGTGTCGCCGTCCGGCGACTGCGTCGCCGTGGCCCAGGACCGCATCGCCGAGAAGGCGTGGATCAACAAGGCCGGCCTGCCGACCGCGCCCTACTTGGCCATCGAAAGCGTCGAAGACATCCAGGTGGACCTGGCACCCTACCTGCCCGGCATCCTGAAAACCGCCCGCCTCGGCTACGACGGCAAGGGCCAGGTGCGGGTACAGACCGCGGCCGAGGCGCGCGCCGCCTACGCCAATCTGGGCGGCCAGGCCTGCGTGCTGGAAAAGATGCTGGACCTGCAGCTGGAAGTGTCGGCCATCGTCACCCGCGTCAGCTCGGCGCAGAGCGCGGTGTTCCCGGTAGCGGAAAACATCCACAAGAACGGCATCCTCGACGAATCCATCGTCCCGGCCCGCATCGCCCCGGCGCTGGCCAAGCAGGCGCAGGAGATGGCCCGGAAACTGGCCGAAGCGCTGGACTACGTCGGCGTGCTGGCGGTGGAGTTCTTCGTGCTGGCCGATGACAGCCTGGTGGTCAACGAGATCGCCCCGCGGCCGCACAACTCCGGCCACTACACGCTCACCGCCTGCCTGACCGACCAGTTCCAGCAGCAGGTGCGCGCGATGTGCGGTCTGCTGCCGGGCCGCACCGACCTGCTCAGCCCGGTGGTGATGGTGAACCTGCTGGGCGACGTGTGGAAGGACAACGGCCACGAGCCCAACTGGGACGTGCTGGCCGAGGCTCCCAACGCCCAGCTGCACCTGTACGGCAAGAAACAGGCGCGGCCGGGCCGCAAGATGGGCCACTTCAACGTGATGGCCGCCAGCGCCGACGAAGCGCTGGACCAGGCCAGGGCGTTGAAGGACACCCTGTAGCGAAAGAAATGGCGAGGCCGGCGGCTTCGCCATTTTTCATGCCGATGAAGCTGAACGGACTCAACCATCTGACCCTGGCGGTCGCCGACCTGGACCGGTCCTGGGATTTCTACCACGGCCTGCTCGGCGCGCAAGCGCACGCCCGCTGGGCCGGCGGCGCCTACCTGAGCCTGGGCGGACTGTGGCTGTGCCTGTCGCTGGACACGCCCGAACCCGGCCGCGGCTACACCCATTACGCGTTCGATGTCGCCGCCGCCGACTTTCCGGCCTGGTCCGCGCGCTTGCGCGACGCCGGCGTCGGCGTCTGGAAAGACAACCGCAGCGAGGGCGACTCGTTTTATTTTCTGGACCCGGACGGCCACCGGCTGGAGCTGCACGTCGGCTCGCTGCAAAGCCGTCTCGCCGCCTGCCGCGCCCAGCCTTACCCGGATATGGTGTTCTTCGACCAGGAGGCCTGCTGATGGGCGCGATAGACGATCTGCGTGACGCGCTGGCCGCCGCTGCCGATCCGGCGCGCGCGCCGGCGATGCGCGCCTATATGCGCGAGCAGTTCGATTTTCTCGGCGTCGCCGCGCCCGCCCGGCGCAAGGCCGCCGGACCGTGGATCAAATCGCATGACGCGGCCGGCCCCGACGGCTGGCTGGAACTGGCCGACGCGCTATGGCGGCAGCCGGAACGCGAATTCCAGTACGTGGCGGTGGACCTGCTGGCCCGGCACGCCGCCAGGCTGCCGGCCTCCGCCCTGCCGCGGCTGCTGGCGCTGGTTACCGCTAAATCATGGTGGGACACCGTCGACGGCCTGGCGGCCTGGATCATAGGCGAGCTGGTCCGCGCCCGGCGCGAGCTCCAGACCGACATGGACAGGCTATCCGGCGACGGCGACTTCTGGCTGCGCCGCGTCGCCATCCTGCACCAGCTGTACTGGAAGCGCGACACCGACGCCGAGCGGCTATTCCGCTACTGCGCCGCCAACGCCGTCGACCCCGAATTCTTCATCCGCAAGGCCATAGGCTGGGCCTTGCGCGAATACGCTTACACCGACGCCGAGGCCGTGCGCGGCTTCGTCGCGTCCGCCGCGTTGTCGCCGCTATCGCGGCGAGAAGCGCTGAAACGAATCCAACAGAAACCCCTGCCCGCGAAGGAAGCATGATGACCGGACTGAACACCACCCACCTGAAAAGCCTACGCAAGATCTACTCCGGCAAGGTGCGCGACCTCTATGAGATCGACGACCAGCGCATGCTGATGATCGCCACCGACCGGCTATCCGCCTTCGACGTGATTCTGGACGACCCGATCCCGGCCAAGGGCCAGATCCTGACCGCGATCTCCAACTTCTGGTTCGACAAGCTCAAGGACGTGGTGCCCAACCACCTGACCGGCGACCAGCCGGAAGACGTGGTGGCGGCGGAAGACCTGCCGCAGGTGGAGGGCCGCGCCGTGGTCGCCAAGCGGCTGAAGACAGTGCCGATCGAAGCGGTGGTGCGCGGCTACCTGGCCGGCTCCGGCTGGAAGGAATACCAGCAGTCCGGCTCCGTCTGCGGCATCGCGCTGCCGGCCGGCCTGCGCGAGGCGGACAAGCTGCCCGAGCCGATCTTCACCCCGTCCACCAAGGCGGCGGTGGGCGACCACGACGAGAACATCGACTTCGCGCAGTGCGAGGCCATCGTCGGCAAGGAGCTGGCGGCCAAGGTGCGCGACACCGCCATCCTGCTGTACCAGACCGCCGCCGCCTACGCGGCGACGCGCGGCATCATCATCTGCGACACCAAGTTCGAGTTCGGCCTGGACGAAAACGGCACGCTGACGCTGATGGACGAGGCGCTGACGCCGGACTCCAGCCGATTCTGGCCGGCCGACAGCTACCAGCCGGGCAGCAACCCGCCGTCGTTCGACAAACAGTTCGTCCGCGACTGGCTGGAAGCCTCCGGCTGGAACAAGCAAGCGCCGGCCCCGGCCGTGCCGCTGGACGTGCGCGAGAAAACCGCCGCCAAATACCGCGAGGCGCTGGAGCGTCTGACCGGCTAAGCCTCAACTTCGTCGCCGCCGGCGCTCGCTGGCGGCGAAGTTTCCGCTTTCCACCCGCGCTCTGGAAGTGACAAAGTTCTTTTGATAGCATCCAATGCTTTGTCATAAAGCGCGCGCCATGTCATTCGATCTCCCCACCCTGGATACCCCGCGCCTGCGCTTGCTGCCCGCCGCGCCGGAGCTGGCCGCCGCCATGCTGAGCCACTGGCAGCGCAATCGCGAGCACTTCGCTCCCTGGGACCCGAAGCCGGGCCCCGACTTCTTCACCGAAGGCTATTGGACAAAACAGCTGGCGCAGCGCGCGCAAGCATGGCGCGAGGGCCGCGAGGCGCGCTATGTGCTGACCTTGCGCGAAGCGCCGGAACGGATCATCGGCACCGCCAGCCTCAGCAATATCGTGCGCGGCGTGTTCCAGGCCTGCCATCTGGGCTATGGCATCGATCAGAACTGCGAAGGCCAGGGGCTGATGCGCGAGGCGCTGCAGGCGGTGATCCGCCTCGCCTTCGACGAATTGAAGCTGCACCGCATCCAGGCCAATTACCAGCCGCAAAACACCCGCAGCGGCGCGCTGCTGCGGCGGCTGGGTTTTGTCGAGGAAGGCGTGGCCAAGGATTATTTGTTCATCAACGGCGAGTGGCGCGACCACGCGCTGACCTCGCTGCGCAATCCGGATTTCGACGCTTCCGCGCTGCTGGCCTGATTCCGGGCTTGAGCGGCGCTTCGCCTTGCGACTACTATCTAGGCTGTCGTCATCAAGAAGCGACGCATGAGCCTGATCCAGCCCGCACTCGACACCGCGCGCCTGAAGTTGTTGCCGGCCCATCCGGACCTGGCGGCGGCCGCGCTCGACTACTACCGCCGCAACCGCGCCCATCTCGAACCCTGGGGACCGACGCCGGGTCCGCAGTACTACAGCGAGGAATATTGGCGCAGCCAGCTGCGCCAAGGCGCGCGCTCATGGATGGAGGGACATAGCGCGCGCTTCCTGCTGACGATGCCGGCCGAGCCGGAACGGATCATCGGCACCGTCGGCTTCAGCAACATCGTCCGCGGCGTGTTCCAGGCCTGCCACCTCGGCTATGGCATCGACCGCGCGCGCGAAGGGCAGGGCCTGATGCGCGAGGCGCTGCAGTCGGCCATCGCCTTCGCCTTCGACGAACTCAAGCTGCACCGCATCCAGGCCAATTACCAGCCTGACAATGCGCGCAGCGCCGCGCTGCTGCAAAGGCTGGGGTTTTCCATCGAAGGACAGGCCAAGGATTATCTGTTTCTCGACGGAGCCTGGCGCGACCACGTGCTGACTTCGCTGACCAACCCGAACTTCAACGGCCGGCCGCTGCTGGGCTGACGCGACGGTCGCGTCAGCCCAGCCAGGGAAACCCGCTTCACCAACGCAAGGGCAAGCGCATGCACCGTACCTTTCTGACCGCCGCCGACGGCGAAGCCATCCCGCTGTGCGAATGGCTGCCGGACGGCCCGCCGCGCGCCGTGGTGCTGATCTCGCACGGCATGAGCGAATACGCGGCGCGCTACGACCGCTTCGCCGGGACGCTGACGGCGGCCGGCTACGCGGTGTACGCGCACGACCACCGCGGCCATGGCGCCTCGACCGCGCCGCGCGGCTATTTCGCCGCCGACGACGGCTGGCGCAAGGTTGTGGACGACGTGGAGACGGCGCGCCGCCACGCGGCGGAGCGGCATCCCGGCCTGCCGGTCGTCCTGTTCGGCCACAGCATGGGCAGCTTCATCGCCCGCGCCCACTTCCTGCGCTACGGCGGCCAGCTGGCCGGCCTGATGCTGTCGTCCACCGGCTACCGCCAGCGGCCGCTGGCGCTGTTGCTGGGCGCTCTCGCCCGCTTCCTGGGACGGCGCAAGGGCTGGGACCGGCCCAGCCGGCTGATGGCCGCGCTGGTGTTCGGCAGCTTCAACCTGGGCTTTCCGCCGTGGCGGACCAAGATGGAGTGGCTGAGCCGCGACCCGGCCGAAGTGGACGCCTACCTCGCCGATCCGGACTGCGGCTTCGATCCGGCCCCGGGCCTGTGGGCCGATCTGTTCGCCGGCATCGTCGCCATGGAGCAAGGCGAGGCGGCGGGGCAGGGCATCAACCGCCGCTGCCCGGTGCTGCTGTTCGCCGGCAGCCGCGATCCGGTCAGCCTGGGCCGGCTGGCGCTGGGACAGCTGGAGATCCGCTACCGCGACGCCGGCGTGCTGGACCTGCAAAGCAAGGTTTACCCGGGCGGCCGCCACGAGATGCTGAACGAAAGCAACCGCGCCGAAGTGGAAGGCGATATCCTGGCCTGGCTGGCCAGGATCGTCCCCGCCTGAGCGCCGCCTGTTCCCCATTTCGACTGGAGTTTCGCCATGATAGAAGTGCACCACCTGAACGAATCGCGCTCGCGCCGCATCACCTGGCTGCTGGAAGAGCTGGGGCTGGATTACCGGGTGATCCGCTACCAGCGCGATCCTCAAACCCGGCTGGCGCCGCCGGAGCTGAAAGCCATCCACCCGCTGGGCAAGGCGCCGGTGCTGCGCGACGGCGACGCGGTGCTGATCGAGTCCGGCGCCATCATCGACTACCTGATCCGCGCCTACGGCGACGGCCGCTTCGCGCCAGCGCCGGACAGCCCCGACTACAACCGCTACGTCCAGCTGCTGCATTACGCCGAAGGCTCGGCGATGCTGCCCATCCTGCTGCAGCTTTACGTCGGCCGGCTGGGCGAGGCCGGCGCGCCGCTGCATCCGCGCATCCACGGCGAGCTGCAAAACCACCTCGGCTATCTGGACGGCGAACTGGCCGGCCGCGACTACTTCGTCGGCAACGATCTCACCGGCGCCGATGTGCAGCTGTCCTTCGTCGCCCAGATCGCGGTGAAGGGCGATGGCCGCGGCCGCTACCCCAATCTGGCGCGCTTCGTCGACATGATCGAAGCGCGCCCGGCCTACCGCCGCGCCGCCGACCAACACGGCGAATAAGAGCCGCTAAGCAAACCCCTGATCCTGCGCTGCGCCTCCTTGCCGTACGACTGGCACTGCCTGCGTCGACGCGCCTTGGCCCAGGTTCTCTGCGAGATTTTGTTTGGCGGCCCCAAGGCCAGCCGGCGCGGGCGGATCAGGCCGCGATGGTCTCCACCTTGCCGTCCAGCGCCATCAGATAGGTTTCCACCGCCAGCGCCGGATGCTTGTCCAGGATTTCGTCGCGCAGCTTCAGCAGCGCCTTGGCGTGGATGCGGGTTTCCTTGCCTGGGTCCTGCGCGAAATCCTCGCCGAACGCCACTTTGTAGGCGCCGCAGTCCCGGTGGTCCAGCAACACCACCCGCTTGATATGGTGCAGGTCTATCGCCACGCCCAGGTGCTGCCAGAAGGTGGCGTTCCAGTCGGGAAACTTGTCGGTGATCGATACCATCGAGGCTCCGGCCAGCACGATGTGGTCGTACTTGCCGCGCAGGTCCAGACCGTCCATGAATTCGCCGACGGCGTGGACCAGCCGGTAATCCATGCAAGACAGCAGCAGGGCATCGGTGCCGCCCGCCGCCCAGCTGGTCCGGGGCAGGAAGCTGCCCAGCAGCACGGCGCCGCCGCCCAGGCTGGCCAGCTTCAGAAAACCGCGGCGGCCGAGCGGACGCTCCTCCAGCGAGGCCAGGCAATCGGCGCGCTCATGGCGCGATGTTTCGCACATATTGTTCTCCTTTGTCATATTCGAATGGCCATCCAGCCGATTATAGCGGCAGCCGCGGCCGACAGCCGGCGATTCCATTGACAACTTACTTACCAGTAAGTATCTTGGCCACAGGGTTGACATCGCCAGACGAATCAAAGGCTTGGGCGCGCCCCGCCCGGGCCGCCACATAACGGACACGAGGAAGAAACATGAGCGCTTACCCGCACCTGCTGGCCCCGCTGGACCTGGGTTTCACCACGCTGAAAAACCGCGTGCTGATGGGTTCGATGCATACCGGCCTGGAAGAATCCCCGAACGGCTTCGAAAAAATGGCCGCCTTCTACGCCGAGCGCGCGCGGGGCGGCGTGGCGCTGATCGTCACCGGCGGCGTCGGCCCCAATGCCGAAGGCTGCGTGGCCGAGGGCGCGGCCCAGCTGTCCGACGCGCACGAGGTGGAAAACCACCGCCTGGTCACCGACGCGGTGCACCGCGAAGGCGGCAAGATCGCGCTGCAGATCCTGCACTCCGGCCGCTACAGCTTCCAGGAAAAGTGCGTGTCGGCCTCGCCGCTGCTGGCGCCGATCAACTTCTACACCCCGCGCGAGCTGTCCGACGCCGATGTGTGGCAAACCATCGCCGACTTCGCCAACTGCGCCAGGCTGGCCCAGCAGGCCGGCTACGACGGCGTCGAGGTGATGGGCTCGGAAGGCTATCTGATCAACCAGTTCATCGCCCGCGCCACCAACAAGCGGACGGACGACTGGGGCGGCAGCTTCGAAAACCGCATCCGCTTCGCCATCGAAACCGTCAAGGCGGTGCGCGCGGCGGTGGGCAGCGACTTCATCATCATCTACCGGCTTTCGATGCTGGACCTGGTGCAGGACGGCAGCAGCTGGGACGAGGTGGTCCACCTGGCCCGCGAGATCGAAAAAGCCGGCGCCACCATCATCAACACCGGCATCGGCTGGCACGAGGCGCGGGTGCCCACCATCGCCACCATGGTGCCGCGCGGCGGCTTCGCCTGGGTGACCAAGAAGCTGATGGGCCAGGTGAAGATCCCGCTGATCACCACCAATCGCATCAACACCCCGGAAGTGGCCGAAGACATTCTGGCCGGCGGCTGCGCTGACATGGTGTCGATGGCGCGCCCCTTCCTGGCCGACCCGGACTTCGTCAACAAGGCGGCGGCAGGCCGCGGCGACGAGATCAACACCTGCATCGGCTGCAACCAGGCCTGTCTGGACCACATCTTCCAGGGCAAGCTGACCTCCTGTCTGGTCAACCCGCGCGCCTGTCGCGAAACCGAGCTGAACTACGAAAAAACCGCCGCGCCGAAAAAGCTGGCCGTGGTCGGCGCCGGCCCGGCCGGCTTGGCCTTCGCCACCGTCGCCGCCGAGCGCGGCCATAGCGTGACGCTGTTCGACGCCGCGGCCGAGATCGGCGGCCAGTTCAACGTCGCCAAGCAGATTCCGGGCAAGGAAGAGTTCTACGAGACGCTGCGCTACTTCAAGCGCCGCCTCGAAACCACCGGCGTCGAGCTCAAGCTGGGCGCCCGCGTCGCCGCCGATGATCTTTCCGGCTTCGATGAAGTGGTGCTGGCCACCGGCATCGCGCCGCGCAGCCCGGCCATCCCCGGCGTCGACCACCCCAAGGTGCTCAACTACCTGGACGTGCTGAAGCACAAGAAGCCGGTGGGCAAGAAAGTGGCCATCATCGGCGCCGGCGGCATCGGCTTCGACACCGCCGAATACCTGTGCCATGAGGGCCGTTCCACCTCGCTGGACGCCGAAGCCTTCATGCGCGAGTGGGGCGTGGACATGACGGGCGACACCGCCGGCGGCCTGGCGCCGCAAGGACCGCAGCCGCATCCGAGCCCGCGCGAGGTCTACTTGTTGCAGCGCAAGACCAGCAAGGTGGGCGAAGGCCTGGGCAAGACCACCGGCTGGATCCACCGCGAAAGCCTGAAGATGAAACGGGTGAAGATGCTGTCCGGCGTCAGCTACGACCTGATCGACGACGCCGGCCTGCACATCACGGTGAAGGGCGAGCCGCAGCTGCTGCCGGTGGACACGGTGGTGATCTGCGCCGGCCAGGACCCGCTGCGCGAACTGCAGGCGCCGCTGCAAGCTGCCGGCAAGCCGGTGCACCTGATAGGCGGCGCCGATGTGGCGGCCGAACTGGACGCCAAGCGCGCGATCGACCAGGGCTCGCGGCTGGCCTCGGCCATCTGAGCCCCCGGCCTCGGGCAATCCGACGCGCCCAGCCCCCGCCGCCGCGGGGGCTTTTTCACGCGCGCCGCTTTTTGGCGGGACTGCCGGACAATCTATTAACGAGTGTTTCAATCCAAGCCGACTTAACATCTGCCACACATTACTCGATCAGCATGGCGCGGCCGCTCACGCGGCTCGTTCTTAACAATACCTATCACAGGAGAAATGCCATGCCCTCCCAACCCACCTGGCGCCGCGCCTGCCTGAGCCTGGCGCTCGCCGCCGCCGCGCTGCAAAGCCACGCCGCCCCGTCGCCGCTGCTGGACGCCAGCCACCCGGTCGACTGGTGGTTCGCCTTCAAATTCAACGCCGCGTCCTTCCCAGGCTGCGGCGGCGCCGCGCCGGTCAATCGCTGCCAGTTCGGCGGCGCGCCGCAGGGCTATACCAGCGCCGGCAGCTACAGCCAGCAGTACATCTACGCCAGCAGCAGCCAGCCCAGCCTCGCCCAGGGCAACGGCTGCGTCGGCGACACCCCGGCCGATCCGGTCGGCGCCACCTTCGGCCAGATCTACAACGGCGCGCTGAACTACGTGGTGTGGAACGACCAGTTCTACGACGATCCGGCCATCGCCAGTTGCTCCGGCAACGCCTGCCTGGCGCCCTGGGGCCACTCCAAGGGGGTGCTGGCCTGGGACGCGCAGGGCAACGGCGTGGTGATGCAGGTGAGCACGCCGTCGTGGCCGGCCTCCGGCAGCGCCCAGTTTCCGCGCACCAGCGATGGCAACACCCTGGGTTGCGTGGCCGACAACGACATCGAGGTCAGCCAGCACTTTTTCTCGCTGAAGCTGAGCCGCGCCGACGTGCTGGCGGTGCTGCAAGGGTTGGCCAACGCCAGCGCGGTCACCGATCCGGGCAACCCGCAGATCGTCAGGAACGGCGGCCCGGCCGACATCCAGAACGCGGTGAGCCTGCTGGGGCAGAAGTCCGACAGCGCGACGCCGCAAGTCAGCAAGCTGTCCAGCGGCGTCACGCTGATTTCCAAGCCTTCGGCCTTGCAAGTGCCGCCGTGGCAGCTGGTTTCGGCCGAGCTGGGCGGCGTCGCGCTGCGCGCCGCCACCTGGTGGGAATCCGGCAAGAGCACCGCCATCCCGAGCACCGCCAAGCCAGGCAAGCCAGCCTGCTGGGATAGCCGCCTGCCGACGCCGGGCCCGGTGGCCATCGCCACCTCCGGCAGC
The DNA here is from genome assembly GCF_039708975.1 of Chromobacterium indicum. Classification (NCBI taxonomy): domain Bacteria; kingdom Pseudomonadati; phylum Pseudomonadota; class Betaproteobacteria; order Neisseriales; family Chromobacteriaceae; genus Chromobacterium; species Chromobacterium indicum. The sequence continues at coordinate 142,275 of NZ_JAYFSJ010000005.1, read as the reverse complement.
TGGCAGGGCCAGGCCTTCTCGCTGAAGGGCGGCCCCGGCAAAAACTACAACCATGCCAAGATCGGCGTCAGCACCAGCGGCGGCGCGTCCTACGCGATCTTCGGCGACATGAACCAGGAAGGTGCGCTATCCGGCGACTGCGCCAGCTCCCAGAACGGCCGCGGCGGCCTGTTCTTCGCGCTTCCCAACACCGCGCTGGCGCAGTCCATCGCCAAGCTGATCGGCGGCTCCACCGCCGCCGCCGCGCGCTAAGCCCGCGCCCGCCGGGGGCCGCGCGACCATGCGGCCCCGGCATGGGAAGCGGGCGGCGCAGCGCCTTGCCGGGCAGTCCGCCTCGCCTCGTCGACGAAAAATCGACAATTGTCATTGCCATTTACGCAATGATTTGCCATTTTCATCATGAACACCCGCTCGCCGTTTCCCGCTTTTCCATCCCGCCGGCCGCGCCGGCATGTTTTCGAGGAGCGTTGATGAAACTCAAATCCCTGTTGTGCCTGGCGGCCATGCTGCCGCTGGCGGCCTGGGCCGCCGATCCGCTGCCCGCCTTCCATGGCGACGCCAAGCAGTCGTCGGTTTCCGGCCTGTCGTCCGGCGCCTTCATGGCGGCGCAGTACCAGGTCGCCTATTCCGCGTCGGTAGTCGGCGCCGGCGTGGTGGCCGGCGGCCCCTACTATTGCGCCCAGGGCTCGCTGCCCGGCACCGTGGCGTGCATGGCCGGCCCGCCGCCCCAGCCGGCCCAGCTGCTGGCCAGCGCCAAGCTGTTCGCCGCGGCCGGCCACATTGATCCGCTGGCCGATCTGGCCAAGCGCCGGGTCTACCTGTTCAGCGGCACCCAGGACAACACGGTCCGCACCCCGGTGGTGGACGCCGCCGCATCCTTCTTCCAGCTGGCCGGCGTGCCGGCGGCGCAGATCGCCTACCAGAAGCAGCTGCCGGCCGGCCATGCCCAGATCACGCCCAGCTTCGGCAACGCATGCGGTGCCACCGCCTCGCCCTATATCAACCACTGCACTTGGCAGGGCCAGGGCTATGACCAGGCCGGCCTGATCCTGAAGCACATCTACGGCGCGCTGCAGCCCAAGCCTCAGACCACTAGCGGCAAGCTGCTGAGCTTCGATCAGACCCCCTATGCCGCCGCCGGCAGCAGCCTGGCCGCCGAGGGCTACGTCTACGTGCCGCGCGCCTGCTTCGCCGGCCAGGCCTGCAAGGTGCATATCGCGCTGCATGGCTGCCAGCAGTACGCCGGCAAGGTGGGCGACGCCTTCTACGCGCACGCCGGCTATAACGAGTGGGCGGACGACAACCGCATCATCGTGCTGTATCCGCAAACCACCACCTCGGCGGCCAATCCCCAGGGCTGCTGGGACTGGTTCGGCTATACCGGCCCCGCCTACGCCTGGAAGAGCGGGCTGCAGATGCGGGCGCTGAAGGCGATGGCCGACCGCCTGGTTTCGGCGCCCTGAAACGAAGCGGAAACGACGATGCCCCGCCAAGGCGGGGCATCGGACAAGCGAAGCGAGCGGCGGCTTAGGCGGCGGCGCGGCGGGCCTTGACCGCATCGGCCAGCTGGCGCAGCAGCGTCTCGGTATCCTCCCAGCCCAGACAGCCGTCGGTGATGCTCTGGCCGTACTTCAGCTCGCAGCCCGGCTTCTGGTCCTGGCGGCCTTCCACCAGATGGCTCTCCACCATCACGCCGAAGATGCCGCGCTCGCCGCCGGCGATCTGGCCGGCGACATCGGCGCTGACTTCCATCTGGCGGCGATAGTCCTTGCGGCTGTTGGCGTGGCTGAAGTCCACCATCAACTTCTGCGGCAGGCCGACGGCGGCCAGTTCGGCGGCGGCGGCGCGCACGTGCTCGGCCGAGTAGTTGGGCTCCTTGCCGCCGCGCAGGATCACGTGGCAGTCCGGGTTGCCGCCGGTGGAGACGATGGCGGAATGGCCGGTCTTGGTCACCGACAGGAAGTGGTGCGGCACGCTGGACGAGCGGATCGCGTCGACGGCGATCTTCAGGTTGCCGTCGGTGCCGTTCTTGAAGCCCACCGGGCAGGACAGGCCGGAGGCCAGCTCGCGGTGCACCTGGCTTTCGGTGGTGCGGGCGCCGATCGCGCCCCAGCTGATCAGGTCGGCGAAGTACTGCGGCGTGATCATGTCCAGGAACTCGGTGGCGGCAGGCATGCCCAGGCTGTTCAGCGTCAGCAGCAGGCGGCGCGCGATGCGCAGGCCGGCGTTGATGTCGTAGGACTCGTTCAGGTGCGGATCGTTGATCAGGCCCTTCCAGCCGACGGTGGTGCGCGGCTTCTCGAAATACACCCGCATCACCACCACCAGCTCGTCCGCCAGCGCGGCGCGCAGCGGCGCCAGCTTCTGCGCGTACTCGACCGCGGCGTCGACGTCGTGGATGGAACAGGGGCCGATCACCACCAGCAGCCGGTCGTCCTCGCCGCGCAGCAGGGCCGAGATCTCGCGACGGGTGTTGTAGATCAGCTCGGACGCCGATTCGCTGATCGGCAGTTCGTACAGGTGGGCGATCGGGGGAAGCAGTTCCTTGATTTCACGGATTCTGACGTCGTCGGTCTGGCGTTGCATGCGGTAGTCCCTTGTGGCTATGTCGTTTTCTGCATAGCAGCAAGATAACCGGATTTGTCCGCGGGTGACAACCGCCAGACAAAAAGCGCCACGGCCTTGCGGCGGTGGCGCTTGATGTCGGGAAGAGGCGACGCTTAGTCGGCGTACTGGCGCTTCATCCGTTCGCGGCGCTCCTGCGCCTCGACCGACAGCGTGGCGGTCGGACGGGCCATCAGCCGCTTCAGGCCGATGGGTTCGCCGGTGTCTTCGCAGAAGCCGTAGGAGCCGTCATCGATCTGGCGGATGGAAGCCTGGATCTTCTGCAGCAGCTTGCGCTCGCGGTCGCGGGTGCGCAGCTCCAGCGCGTACTCTTCTTCCAGAGTGGCGCGGTCGGCCGGATCGGGCGTGGCTTCTTGTTCTTGCAGGTGGTTGGCGGTAGCGTTGGCGTTTACCAGCAACTCCTGCTGCATTTGCAACAACCGGTCCTTGAAAAACTCAAGGTGGTCGGCGTTCATGTAATCATCGCCTTCCCAGTTGAGGATATCCTGTTCGGTCAGCTTGGCCATGTTTGGTGCTTCCAGCATAGAGTTGGCAACAGGCGGAGAAGATTACCGGCGGGCTAATGTTTGCGCAACTGTATTCAGCGCGAATCCCAATAATCACCGATTGCACTAACATTTTATATAGCCCGTTTCAGTACCGATAACAAGTCCGCCCGAATTGGCAGAAATATAATGGGAATGCCGGTTTCGACCCGATGTCGCCTTACAAGTTCAAAGGCGGCAAAAGCCGCCTTTGAATTCGGGCGAATCCGTTGCGGACTTGCCTCATTACAGCCGGATGCCGGTGTTTATTTCTGGCTCAGCACCCACTTCACCAGCGCCTTCAGGTCGGCGTCGGGAATATTCGGATGCGGGGTCATCGGGATCGGCCCCCAGACGCCGGAACCGCCATTCTTCACCTTGGCGATCAGCTTGGCCTCGGCGCCCTTGTCGCCGGCATATTTCTTGGCCACATCCTTGTACGCGGGGCCGACCAGCTTCTTGTCCACCGTGTGACAGGCGGTGCAGCTGTATTTCTGGGCCAACTGCAGGTTCGCCATCGCCGGCGCGGCGGCGGCGCCCAGCAGCAGGGCGGCGAGCAAGGTTTTTTTCATCGTGGTTCTCCCTATCGCGTTTCACGGGGCCGCCCGGACGGGCGGCCATTGTCAAAAGCATGACAAATAACCTGTTTCATCATCCCATGACATTGAGTTGGGTCAAGAACACTGCTTCAAGCCAGGCCACCGGGGCGGCCAGGATCACCCAGACGATCACCGACAAGGCCATCGGTGCCAGGTCCACACCACCCACCACCGCGCGGCGGAACGGGCGCAGGAACGGCCGGGTCAGGCTGTCCAGCACCGGCGCCAGCGGATTGTAGGGATTGACCCAGCTGAGCACTGCCTGGACGATCACCGCGCCCAGCAGCAGCTTCAGCGACAGCTGGAACACCGCCAGCACCGACCACAGCGACAGCACCATCCAGGCCTGCGGCAGCGCGAAGATCTCCGGCCGCCACCACAGCAGCACCATCAGCACACGCGCCAGCAGGCACACCAGCCAGGCCAGCAGCAGGGTGGCGGTGTCGTAGCTGCGCACCGACGGCACCAGCTTGCGCGTCGGCAGCACCAGGAAGTTGGTGGCCGCCACCACGAACTGGCACAGGGGGTGCTTGAACGGCGCGTGGGCGACCTGCAGGTAGAAGCGCAGCACCAGCACCAGCGCGAACAGGTCGGTCAGAATCTGGATCAGGGATTGCAAGGTAGAAACGAACATGATGCGGCATCACTCCTGGCTGAGTTCGCGGCCCATCTCGATCGAGCGGTCGCGGCAATCCATCGCGCCGGCGACGATGGCCGCCTTGACGCCTTCGGCTTCGAAACGCGCGATCGCGCGCTCGGTGGTGCCGCCCTTGGACATCACGTTGCGGCGCAGCTCGGCCACCGGCAGCGGGCTCTGCCGCGCCAGCTCCACCGCGCCGTCGAACGTCGCCAACGCCAGCTCGCGCGCCTGGGCTTCGCTGAAGCCGGCTTTCACGCCGGCCTCTATCATGCTTTCTATGAAGTAGAACACGTAGGCGGGGCCGCTGCCGGACACGCAGGTGATGTCGTCGATGCCGGCCTCGTCGGCCAGCCACACGGTCAGGCCGGCGGCGCGCATCACGGTCTCGGCCGCCTCGCGGTCAGCGGCGGATACCGCGGCGTCCGCGTACAGGCCGGACACGCCCTTGCCGACCATGGCCGGAGTATTGGGCATCACCCGCGCCACGCGCTCGGAGCCCAGCCAGCGGCGCAGCGCGTCCAGGCGGATGCCGGCGGCGATCGACACCGTCAGCGCGCCGTTCAGCCGCGGCGCCAGCGCCAGGCACAGCTCGCGCAGTTGCTGCGGCTTCACCGCCAGCACCACCACGTCGTCGGCGGAAAAGCGCTCGGGCAGCGCCTGGCCGCCGCTGACGCCGAAGTCGGCCGCCAGCTGGTCCAGTTTGTCCTGCTGATGTTCGACCACGTGGATGCGGTGGCCGCCCTGGCGGGCCAGGCCGCCGATGATGGCGCCGGCCATATTGCCGCCGCCGATGAATGTGATCCGCATAGCGTCCCCTTGTGTATGCGTCGGCTCCGGCGCGCGCCGGAAGCCGGAATGTTCAATGTTGGTAGTCGCGCTGGCCGAAGATGGCCGAACCCACCCGCACCAGGGTGGCGCCCTCGGCCACCGCCGCCTCCAGGTCGGCCGACATGCCCATCGACAGCGTGTCGAGCGCCAAGCCCTCGGCGTTCAGCTGCTGCAGCAGGCCGCGCAGCCTGGCGAATTGCGCCGCCAGCCGGGCCGCGTCCTGGGTCGGCTCCGGAATGCACATCAGGCCGCGCAGGCGCAGCCTGGGCAGCGCCGCCACCGCGCGGACCAGCGCCGCAGCCTCTTCCGGCGCGCAGCCGCTCTTGCTGTCCTCGCCGGATACATTGACCTGCACGCAGACGTTCAACGGCGGCAGGCTGTCCGGCCGCTGCGCCGACAGGCGCTCGGCGATCTTCAGCCGGTCTATCGAATGCGCCCAGTGCGCGCGCTCGGCGACGACGCGGGTCTTGTTCGACTGCAGGGGCCCGATGAAGTGCCATTCTATATCCAGGCCGGCCAGCGCCTCGCACTTCTGTTGCAACTCCTGCACATAGTTCTCGCCGAAGGCGCGCTGGCCGCAATCGTAGGCGGCGCGCAGGTCGTCGGCGGGGAAGGTCTTGCTCACCGCCAGCAGCGCGGCGGCGCCCGGCGCCCGGCCGGCGGCGGCTGCGGCCGCGTCCAGCCGCAGCCGCACTTGCTGGAGTCGGGAAGAAAGGGAATCGGTCATGTCGTTTTCATTTCCGTGAAGCGCCCGGCGCGGACGCGGCGGGGATATCCGGCCGCCCGGCAAGCGCATACAATGGATTGCGGATCCGGCCATGCCAACGGGAAAACCGGCGGGCGACTATGCATAGTGGAGAATTATATGGAAATTTCCGAGCTCCTGGCTTTTACCGTCAAGAACAAGGCTTCCGACCTGCACCTGTCGGCCGGACTGCCGCCGATGATACGGGTCAACGGCGACATCCGCCGGATCAATCTGCCGCCGCTGGACCACCATGACGTGCACGACATGGTGTACGACATCATGAACGACTACCAGCGCAAGACCTTCGAAGACACCTACGAGTGCGACTTCTCGTTCGAGCTGCCCGGCATCGCCCGCTTCCGCGTCAACGCCTTCATCCAGAACCGCGGCATGGCCTCGGTGTTCCGGGTGATTCCCAGCAAGGTGCTGACGCTGGAGCAGCTGTCGGCGCCGCGCATCTTCCAGGACATCGCCAACTACCCGCGCGGCCTGGTGCTGGTGACCGGCCCCACCGGCTCCGGCAAGTCGACCACGCTGGCGGCGATGATCGACTATGTCAACGAAAACGCCTTCTCGCACATTCTTACCGTGGAGGACCCGATCGAGTTCGTCCACGAAAGCAAGAAGAGCCTGATCAACCAGCGCGAGCTGGGCCTGCAGACCCACAGCTTCGCCAATGCGCTGAAAAGCGCGCTGCGCGAAGACCCGGACGTGATCCTGGTCGGCGAATTGCGCGATCTGGAAACGATACGGCTGGCGCTGACCGCCGCCGAAACCGGCCACCTGGTGTTCGGCACGCTGCACACCAGCAGCGCGGCCAAGACCATAGACCGGATCGTCGACGTATTCCCCGCCGGCGAAAAGGAAATGGTGCGCTCGATGCTGTCGGAATCGGTGCGGGCGGTGATCGCCCAGACGCTGCTGAAAACCAAGGACGGCTCGGGCCGGGTCGCCGCGCACGAGATCATGATAGGCACGCCGGCCATCCGCAACCTGATCCGGGAGAACAAGATCGCCCAGATCAACTCGATGATACAGACCGGCCAGCAGCACGGCATGCAGACGCTGGACCAATGCCTGGCCGACCTGACCCGGCGCAATATGGTGTCGCCGAACGAGGCGCGGGCCAAGGCCAGCAACAAGGACGCGTTCTGAGCCCCGCCGCGGCGGAGGCCGGCCGCGAGCGCCCGCCGCGACGATAGCGGGCTAGACTGTATCAGCAGCTCACGCAGGAAACGCCGCCATGGAAAAAGACCAGGCTTCCAAATTCATCCACGACCTGCTCAAGCACGCGACGGGCAAGAACGCCTCCGACATCTTCATCTCCGCCGACTTTCCGCCGGCGATGAAGATAGACGGCAAGATCACGCCGGTGGCGCCGCAGGCGCTGACCGCCCAGCAAAGCAAGGAACTGGTGCGCGCGGTGATGAACGATCGCCAGACCGAAGAGTTCGAGACGAAGAAGGAAGCCAATTTCGCGATCAACCCGCCCGGCGTCGGCCGCTTCCGCGTCAGCGCCTTCGTCCAGCAAGGCATGGCGGGCATGGTGCTGCGCAAGATCAACACCGATATCCCCACCTTCGACCAGCTGACCCTGCCCGAGGTGCTGAAGGATATCGCGCTGATCAAGCGCGGGCTGGTGATCTTCGTCGGCGGCACCGGCTCGGGCAAGTCCACCTCGCTGGCCGCGCTGGTGGACTGGCGCAACACCCATAATCAGGACCACATCATCACGATCGAAGACCCGATCGAGTACGTGCACACCCACAAGAAATCCATCGTCACCCAGCGCGAGATCGGCGTGGATACCGAAAACTGGGAAATCGCGCTGAAGAACACGCTGCGCCAGGCGCCGGACGTGATCCTGATGGGCGAGATCCGCGACCGCGAGACCATGGCCTACGGCCTGCAATTCGCCGAAACCGGCCACCTGTGCCTGGCCACGCTGCACGCCAACAACGCCAACCAGGCGCTGGACCGCATCCTCAACTTCTTCCCCGAGGAACGCCACCAGCAGGTGCTGATGGACCTGTCGCTGAACATGCGCTCCATCATTTCGCAGCGGCTGGTGCCGCACAAATCCGGCAGCGGCCGGGTGGCGGCGGTGGAGATCCTGCTCAACAGCCCGCTGGTGTCGGACATGGTATTCAAGGGCGAAATCGCCGGGCTGAAGGAGGTGATGGGGCGCTCGCGCGAGGCCGGCATGCAAACCTTCGACCAATCGCTGTTCGAGCTGTACGAGGCCGAGCTGATCACTTACGAGGACGCGCTGCGCAATGCCGACTCCATCAACGACCTGCGCCTGAGAATCAAGCTGTACAGCGAGAGCGCGCGCAACCGCGATCCGCTGGAAGGCATAGACCACCTGGATATCGTCTGAGACCGGCCCCGCGCCGGCACCCGCCATGCAATTCGACGCCAACACCACCGTACTGATCATCGAAGACTCCCACACCGTGCGCCAGGGGCTGCGCACCATGCTGTCCATGGCCGGCATCACCCGCTCCGAAGCCGTCAGCAACGCCAGCGAGGCCCGCAACCGGCTGCGCGGCAAGCACTACGAAGTGGTGCTGTGCGACTACAACCTGGGCGAGGGCATGGACGGCCAGGAATTGCTGGAAGCGATGCGCAAGGGCGGCAACCTGCCGCTGTCCACCATCTGGATCATGATCACCGGCGAGCGCCATTACGAACGGGTGGTGGCCGCCGCCGAGATGGCGCCCGACGACTACATCCTCAAACCGTTCGCCTCCCAGCTGCTGCTGGACCGGATGAACCTGGCCGGCCAGCGCAAGACCTTCCTCGCGCCGGCGCACAAGCTGCTGGCCCAGGGCAAGGTGGAGCAATCGATACAGGTGCTGCTGCAGCTGGCGCGCGAGACGCAGAACGCGCAGTACCGGCTGGACGCCAAGCGCCTGGCCGCCGAGCTGCTGGTCAACGAGGGCCGCCAGAGCGAGGCGCTGACCATCTACCAGGAGCTGCTGACCCAGCGCGTGATCCCCTGGGCCAAGATGGGCGTCGCCCGCATCGTCGCCGAGCAGGGCGAGAGCCAGGAATCCAACGCGCTGCTGCGGGAGATCATCGCCGACGCGCCGCGCTACACCGACGCCTACGACCTGCTGGCGCAAAACCTGATCGACGACGGCCAGTACCAGACCGCCGCCGTGGTGCTGGAAAAGGCGGTGGCGATCTCGCCGCGCAACTTCAACCGCCTGAAGAGCTGCGGCACCGCGCTGCTGCGCTGCGGCGACCCGACCAAGGCCGCCGACTACCTGCAGCGGGCGGTGGAAATCGGCCGCAACAACAACTTTTTCGGCCCCGACGTGCTGGTGGACCTGCTGCAGGCCTACAGCGAAAGCGGCCAGACCCAGCAGCTGGACCGGCTGCAATCGGAGATCGCCGGCCGCATCGACGAGCTGCCCGGCGGCAAGCTGACGATGGCGGTATGCCGCGCGCTGACCGCGCTGGCCCAGCAGCGTCCCAGCGACGCGCTGGCCCAGCTGCAGGGCGTGGCCGGCGAGCTGCGCGCCCGCGAAACCGACTTCTCCTCCGCCCAGCGCTTCCTGTCCGCCGCGGTGCGGCTGCCGGCCGAACTGAGCAACGAGCTGCCGCAGCAATGGGGCCACGGCATCGCGCTGCGCTTCGCCGACGGCCGTCACGAGCTGGGCACGCTGCTGGAAATCTCCCACAAGCACGAAGCCGGCCACGCCGCCATCGAAAACGCCTACGAAACGCTGCAGCAGGAGAGCAACAAGGCGGTGGAGCTGGCCGGCAACGGCAAGCTGGAAGACGCCGCCACGATGCTGTACCAGCTATCGCAGGAAACGCTGAACGAGCGCATCAGCATGAACGCCTGCGCGCTATTGCTGCGCAACTGCGAAAACCTCCACAAGGCGAACCGCGACTTCGCCGAGGCGCAGCGCCAAGTGCAGCGGCTGATCGATTGGCTGCCGGAAGACAACGAGCGCGTGCGCGGCTTCCTGCGCCGGCTGCACGCGCTGAACCCAGACTGCGAATAAACCCGCCCGGCAACCCTTCCGCCGGCGCGCCGGCCCACGCGAGAGGCGATATGGCATTCGACGAAAACACCACGGTGCTGATCGTGGACGACGCCCACAGCATGTCCCAGGGCATACGCGCCATCCTGGCCATGGGCGGCGTCACCCAATCGGAAACCGCCAGCCACGCCGGCGAGGCGCAGAACCGGCTGCGCGGCCGCCGCTACGACGTGGTGCTGTGCGATTACAACCTGGGCCTGGGCATGAACGGCCAGGAGCTGCTGGAGGCGACCCGGCGCTCCGGCGCGCTGCCGCTGTCCACGCTGTGGGTGATGATCACCGGCGAGCGCAACTACGGCCAGGTGGCCAGCGCCGCCGAGCTGGTCCCCGACGACTACATCCTCAAGCCGTTCACCACCCAGCAGCTGCTGGACCGGCTGGAGGCGGCCGCCCGGCGCAAGGCCTTCCTTTCCCCGGCGCACCGGCTGCTGGACAAGGGCAAGACCGAGCAGGCGATCCAGACCCTGGGCGGGCTGATCGCCGAAGCCGACAGCCGCCAGCGGCGGCTGGACGCGCAGCGGCTGTGCGGCGAGCTGCTGGCGCGCGAAGGCCTGCACGAAGCCGCGCTGCGGCTTTACCGCGAGGTGCTGTCCAAGGATGAGCCGCCCTGGGCCAAGATGGGCGTCGCCCGCATCCTGTCCGAGCAGGGCGACGGCGGCGGCGCCAATACGCTGCTGGACCAGGTGATCGCCGAAGCCCCGCGCTACACCGAGGCCTACGATCTGCTGGCGCAGAACCTGACCGACGACGGCAAATATTCGGACGCCGCCGGCGCGCTGGAAAAGGCGGTGGCGATCTCGCCGCGCAACTTCAACCGGCTGCACCACTACGGCACCTCGCTGCTGCGCAGCGGCGACGCCACGCGGGCGGTGGAGCCGCTGCAGCGCGCGGTGGACATCGGCCGCGGCAACAGCTTCTTCGGCCCGGAGGCGATGGTGGACCTGCTGCAAGCGCGCTGCGAAAGCGGCCAGACCCAGCAGCTGGACCGGCTGCAGCACGACATCGCCGCGCGCCAGGGCGAGCTGCCCGGCGGCCCGCTGACCATGGCGGTGTGCCGCGCGCTGACCGCGCTGGCCCAGCAGCGGCCGCAACAGGCCGAGACCCATCTGGCCGAGGCCGCCGAATGGATGAACGCGCCGGAAACCGACTTCGCCAGCGCGCTGCGTTTCCTGTCGGCGGCGGTCAAGCTGCCCGACGAGCATGGCGCCGAGCGCGCGCCGGACTGGGCGCGATCCATCGCGCTGCGCTTCGCCGACAGCCGCCACGAGCTGGGCAGCCTGCTGGAAGTGGCCACGCCGCGGCCGGCTTGCGGCGACGCTGCGCGCGCCGCCTACGCCGAGCTGCAGGACAAGAGCCGCGCCGCGCTGGACCAGGCCAACCAGGGCAGGCTGGAAACCGCCGCCGCGATGCTGCACGGCGATGCGATGCGGACTTTGAACTGCCGGCTGGGCCTATACGGCTGCGCGATGCTGCTGCGCATCGCCGAAAACCGGCAGGAGGCCGGCCAGGACTACGCCGGCGAGATGCAGAGCCTGCGCGAGCTGCTGCACTGGCTGCCGCACGACAACGAACGGGTGCGCGGCTTCGTCAAGCGCCGCCAGGCGCTGATCCGCCACGAGGATTGAGGCCGGCATGCGCGCCTTCCTGGCCTGCCTGCCGCCGCCGGAATGCCTGGCCGGGCTGCAAGCATGGCAGAAGCGCTTGCGGCGACAGGCTGGCGGCCGCGCGCTTGCCGCGGCCCAGCTGCACCTGACCCTGGTTTTCCTGGGAGAACTGACGCCGCTGCGGCTGCAACAGGCCGCCGACTGCGCCGAACGGGCGGCGGCCAACCTGCCGCCCGCCATCGTGCTGAACGGCTGCGGCAGCTGGGGCGGCATCGGCTGGTGCGGGCCGGCCCACCCGCCGCCGGCGCTGCGCGCGTGGGTGGAAACATTGAAAACGGAGCTGCGCGCAACGGGTTTGGCCATCGAGACGCAATCCTACCACCCGCACCTGACCTTGCTGCGCCGCCTGGCGCGGCCGCTGCCGGAACAGGCGCTGCCGCCGTTGGCGCTGCCATTGGAGGAAGTGGCGCTGCTGGCGTCCGAGCTGCGCGCCGACGGCGCCCGCCACTACCGGCTGGACGGCTGGCGGCGCCAGCCCGGGGCCAGTTGACGCGCCCTAGTTCTTGTCGCTGAACAAGCCGCCCAGCAGCGAGCCCTGTTCTTTCGATTCCCCGCCGGCGCGCGGCGCGGCGGCGACGATGCGGTCGGCCAGCCGCGACAGCGGCAGCGATTGCAGCCACACCCGCCCCGGGCCGGTCAGCTTGGCGAAGAACAGTCCCTCGCCGCCGAACAGCGCGCTCTTCAGCTTGCCGACGTATTCGATGTCGAAATCGACGCTGGGCTGGTAGGCCACCACGCAGCCGGTATCCGCCCGCACCGTCTCGCCCGGCTGCAGCTGCAGCTCGGTCAGCGCGCCGCCGGCGTGGAGGAACACGTAGCCGTCGCCCTCCAGCTTCTGCATGATGAAGCCCTCGCCACCGAACAGGCCGGTGCCGATTCGCTTCTGCCAAGCCAGGCCCAGGCTGACGCCCTTGGCGCCGGCGAGAAAGCTGTCCTTCTGCGCGTACAGCACACCGCCCAGCTCCAGCAAATGCACCGGCACGATCTTGCCCGGCGTCGCGGCGGCGAAGGCCACCTTGCGCCGGGCATGCGACTGGTTGGCGAACACCGTGGTGAATACCGACTCGCCGGTCAGCAAGCGCTTGCCCGCGCCCAGCAGCGAGCCGAGCACGCCGCCCTCGCGGCCGGAGCCGTCGCCGAACACGGTGTCCATCGCGATGCCGTCCTGCATGTAGTACAGCGCGCCGGCCTCGCCAACCGCCGCCTCGCCCGGGTCCAGCTCCACCTCGACGTACTGCATGTCGTCGCCGAACACCTGGTAGTCGATCACGTCCATCGTCATGCCCAACCCCCTTTGCAATCGCCGATCAAGCCTTGTCGGCCGGATCGTCCCAGCGCGCCGCAGCCGCCTCGTCGCTGGCCTTGGCGTCCACCCAGTGGCGGCTGCCGTCGGCCAGGATCTCGCATTTCCAGAACGGCGCCTGCCGCTTCAGATAGTCCATCAGGAAGGAAGCGGCCTCGAAGGCGTCGCGCCGGTGGCCGCTGGCCGCCACCACCAGCACGATGTCGTCGCCCAGCGCCAGCCGGCCGACGCGGTGGATCAGCGTCACCCCCTTCAGCGACCAGCGCTTGCGCGCCTCGCAGACGATGTCGGCCAGCGCCCTCTCAGTCATGCCCGGATAATGCTCGAGCTCCAGCGCCACCACATCCTGGCGGTCGCCGTAGTCGCGCACCAGGCCGGTGAAGCTGACCACCGCGCCGCAGGCCGGATTGGCCGACCAGCGCCTCACCTCGGCGCCGACATCGAAGTCCTCGGTCTGCACCCGGATATGGTTGACCGTCATCTCAGCCCCCGGTCACCGGCGGAAACACCGCCACTTCGTCGCCATCGGCCAGCGGCGTGTCCGGCTTCGCCATCTCCTGGTTCACCGCTACCCGGAACACCTTGTCCGCGGCCAACTCCAGCGCCCAGGACTGGCCGCGCTGCCGCAGCTCGGCCAGCAGCTCGGCCACACTGGCCGCCTCGCTGTCCAATTGCTCGCTCTCCACACCCAGCGTCTCGCGCAGCCGGGCGAAATACAGCAGGCTCAATTTCATGGGTCCCTCCTGATTCTTGATCCGAATACCGGCAGTGTATGCAAACCGCCGGGCCGGGCCAATCCCGGCGCGCAAACATCGCTCATTGGCAAAAAAAAACCCGCCGCGAGGGCGGGTAGGGCAGTCTGCATGGCAACCGGCGTCGCTCGGATGAGCCTAGGCCGGTGTGCATACGAATCCCATTCCTGAAATGACAAATGAATTATTGCTTCCCAGGCAAAGCCTTGCAAGCGCTTTTACATCTTGCTTACAAAGCCCGCCTCGCCTCATTCATCGTCATCCGGCGCTCAACGCACGATTTGCGCGAGCTCGCCCTTCAGGTAGCGATTGGCCATCGAGTCCAGATTGACGGCCTTGATCTTGCTGGCCTGGCCGGCGGAGCCAAAGGCCTCGTAGCGGGCGATACAGATGTCGCGCATCGCTTCGATGGTCTTGGCCAAGTATTTGCGCGGGTCGAACTCGGCCGGGTTCTTGGCCATGAACTGGCGGATGGCGCCGGTGGACGCCAGGCGCAGGTCGGTGTCGATGTTCACCTTGCGCACGCCGTGCTTGATGCCCTCGACGATCTCCTCAACCGGCACGCCGTAGGTTTCGCCCAGGTCGCCGCCGTATTGGTTGATGATCTGCAGCCATTCTTGCGGCACGCTGGAGGAGCCGTGCATCACCAGGTGGGTATTGGGGATGCGGGCGTGGATTTCCTTGATGCGGTCGATGCGCAGCACATCGCCGGTGGGCTTCTTGCTGAACTTGTACGCGCCGTGGCTGGTGCCGATGGCGATCGCCAGCGCGTCCACGCCGGTGTCCTTGACGAAGCGGGCGGCTTCTTCCGGGTCGGTCAACAGCTGGCTGTGGTCGAGCACGCCTTCGGCGCCGACGCCGTCTTCCTCGCCGGCCATGCCGGTTTCCAGGCTGCCCAGGCAGCCGATCTCGCCTTCCACCGACACGCCGCAGGCGTGGGCGAAGTTGACCACGGTGCGGGTGACGCCGACGTTGTAGTCGTAGTCGGCCGGGGTCTTGCCGTCGGACTTCAGCGAGCCGTCCATCATCACCGAGGAGAAACCCAGCTGGATCGATCGCTGGCAGACGTCCGGGCTGGTGCCGTGGTCCTGGTGCATTACCACCGGGATGTGCGGGAATTCTTCGATCGCGGCCAGGATCATGTGGCGCAGGAAGGGGGCGCCGGCGTATTTGCGGGCGCCGGCCGAAGCCTGCACGATCACCGGCGCGTCGACCTTGTCGGCGGCTTCCATGATGGCGCGCATCTGTTCCAGGTTGTTGACGTTGAAGGCCGGCAGGCCATAGCTGTATTCAGCCGCGTGGTCCAGCAACTGGCGCATGGAAACGAGTGCCATGAGTTTCTCCTTCGGGAAGCCCCGCGCTTCGCGGGGCCGGTTCGAAAAAAACGGCTGACGATGGCGAATCGGCAGCCGTGATGGTTATTGTCGAGACAGGCCGGTCAGCAACAAGCCGGCGCCGACGAAGGCGCCGCCGCTGAAGCGGTTGACCAGCCGCAGCCGGCGCGCGCTGTTCAGCCAGCGCGCCAGCCGGGCCCCGCCGCTGGCGTAGCTCAGCTGCCAGCAGGACTCTATCAGGTAGAACGTGGCCGCCAGGATGGCCAGCTGCGGCCCCTGCGGCTGATGCGCGTTCATGAATTGCGGGAACAGCGCGGTGAAGAAGATGAAGGCCTTGGGGTTGCTCATCGCCACCAGGAAGCCGCGGCGGAACAAGGCCCACGGGCCGTGTTTGCCGCTGTCGTCCTCGCGCAGCTCGGCCACCGGCTGCGGCAGGCTGCGCCAGGTCTTGACGCCCAGGTACACCAGGTACAGCGCGCCGGCGTACTTGACGATGGAGAACAGCAGCTCGGACGTCGCCAGCAGCGCGCCCAGGCCGGCCACCGAGCCCAGCATGATCAGGCCCAGCGCGGTCATCAGCCCGCAACAGGTCATCAGCGTGCGGCGCACGCCGTAATGGATTCCGTGC
The DNA here is from genome assembly GCF_039708975.1 of Chromobacterium indicum. Classification (NCBI taxonomy): domain Bacteria; kingdom Pseudomonadati; phylum Pseudomonadota; class Betaproteobacteria; order Neisseriales; family Chromobacteriaceae; genus Chromobacterium; species Chromobacterium indicum. The sequence continues at coordinate 126,572 of NZ_JAYFSJ010000005.1, read as the reverse complement.
GTCATCGCCAGCAGCATATTGGGGCCGGGCGTGGCGGAAACAAAGAACACGGTGGTGACGAACAACAGCCAGGTTTGCAGCGACATCACATTCTCCTGCTGGGGGGATACCCGCCAGTATAACGGAGCGGCCACCTCAAGCGGCTGGTCATGGGCCCGCGGTACGCCAAAATAGCCATTTTCTTCAAGCGCATGGCGGCAAACGCCGCCATGCGATCCTTCCCTTTAACCCGCGCGCTCAGCCAGGATGGCCACCGCCGGCAGCTCCTTGCCTTCCAGGAATTCCAGGAAGGCGCCGCCGCCGGTGGAGATGTAGCTGAGGCGCTCGGTGATGCCGTATTTGGCGATCGCCGCCAGCGTGTCGCCGCCGCCGGCGATCGAGAACGCCTTGGACTGGGCGATGGCCTGGGCCAGCGTCTTGGTGCCGTTGCCGAACTGGTCGAACTCGAACACGCCGACCGGGCCGTTCCACACCACGGTGCCGGCCTGGGCGATGATGGCGGCCAGTTGCTGGGCGGAATCCGGGCCAATGTCCAGGATCATGTCGTCGGCGGCCACTTCGGCCACGTTCTTGGTGGTCGCGGCGGCGGTTTCGGCGAATTCCTTGGCGCACACCACGTCGGACGGCAGCGGCACATCGCCGCCGCGGGCGCGGATCTTGGCGATGACGCGCTTGGCGTCTTCCACCAGATCAGCCTCGGCCAGCGATTTGCCGATGGCCTTGCCCTCGGCCAGCAGGAAGGTGTTGGCGATGCCGCCGCCGACGATCAGCTGGTCCACCTTGTCGGCCAGCGCTTCCAGGATGGTCAGCTTGGTCGACACCTTGGAGCCGGCGACGATGGCCACCAGCGGGCGGGCCGGCGCCTGCAGCGCCTTGCCCAGCGCATCCAGCTCAGCCGACAGCAGCAGGCCGGCGCAGGCGGCTGGCGCGAACTTGGCCACCGCGTGGGTGGAAGCCTCGGCGCGGTGGGCGGTGCCGAAGGCGTCGTGGACGAAGACGTCGCACAGCGCGGCGTAAGCGCGGCCCAGCTCGTCGTTGTTCTTCTTCTCGCCCTTGTTCAGGCGCACGTTCTCCAGCATCGCCACCTCGCCCGGCGCCAGCTCGACGCCGGCGTGGAAGTCGGCGATCAGGCGCACTGGCTTGCCCAGCAGCTCGGACAGGCGGGCCACCACCGGCGCCAGGCTGTCTTCCGGCTTCGGCTCGCCCTCGGTCGGGCGGCCCAGATGGGTCATCAGCAGCACGGCGGCGCCGGCGTTCAGGCAGTGCTCGATGGTGGGCAGGCTGGCGCGGATGCGGGTGTCGTCGCCGATCACGCCGTTCTTCAGCGGCACGTTCATGTCCACGCGGATCAGCGCGCGCTTGCCGGAAAGATTCTGTTCGGAGAGTTTGTTGAATTTCATCGTTTCACTCGCTCGGTTGGATGCGGAACGGTCCGGCAAGCGGCGGGCCGCCGGTCTTGCGGAACAGGCTAGGGCGAAACCACGGGCAATCCTATTTCGACGCGCGGGCTGTCGCAAAATTTCCCGTCCGCTGCCGCCGTATCCGGCGCGCTAGGCGCGCTAACCGGTGATCGCCCCTATCCGGCAGTGTATGCCGATCAGGCGGCGTCACTTTAACACCAATCAAATTTTTTGCGCGCCCTATGTAACAAAACAACAGGGCGAATGGCATGAAACCGCCGCCCGCCCCGCCGTTCTGCGCCGTCCGCCTCAGCGGCCGAACATCGCGCGCGCGGTGCGCAGCATCTGGCAGCTGAAGCCCCACTCGTTGTCGTACCAGGCCAATACCTTGACCAGGTTGCCGCCGGTCACCTTGGTCAGCGTGGAATCGAAGGTGGACGCTTCTTCGGTGTGGTTGAAGTCGCCGGACACCAGCGGCAGGGTGTTGAAGCCCAGGATGCCCTTCATGCTACCGTTGGCCGCGCCCTGCAGGATCTCGTTGATCTCGTCCTTGCAGGTGTCGCGCATCGCGGTGAAGGTCAGGTCCACCAGCGACACGTTGATGGTCGGCACGCGCACCGCGAAGCCATCCAGCTTGCCCTTCAGCTCCGGCAGCACCAGGCCGACAGCCTTGGCCGCGCCGGTCTTGGTGGGGATCATGTTGTCGGTGGCGGAGCGGGCGCGGCGCAGGTCCTTGTGCTTGACGTCGGTCAGCACCTGGTCGTTGGTGAAGGCGTGGATGGTGGTCATCAGGCCCTTCTTGATGCCGATCGCGTCGTTCAGCGCCTTGGCCACCGGCGCCAGGCAGTTGGTGGTGCAGCTGGCGTTGGACACCACGGTCATCTCAGGCGTCAGCGTGTCGTGATTGACGCCGTAGACGATGGTGGCGTCGACATCGTCGCCGCCCGGCGCGGAGATCAGCACCTTCTTGGCGCCGGCGTCGATATGGGCCTGGCACTTTTCCTTGCTGGTGAAGGCGCCGGTGCACTCCAGCACCAAGTCCACCTCCAGCGCCTTCCACGGCAGCTCGGCCGGGTTGCGGGTGCTGAAGAACGGAATCTTGTCGCCATTCAGGATCAGGTGTTCGCCATCCTGCTCGACGCTGCCGGGGAAACGGCCGTGCACGGTGTCGAACTGGGTCAGGTGGGCATTGATGTTCAGGTCGCCGGAGGCGTTGACCGCCACCACCTTGAAGTCGTCGTGCAACTTGTTTTCGTAGATGGCGCGCAGAACTTGGCGGCCGATGCGGCCGTAACCGTTGATGGCGAGGCGGATGGTCATGCTTCTCTCTTCTCCAGGGCACTGAATGTAGTGGCGTCACTACATGACACGGCAAAAAAAGACCACCGGTTCACCGGTGGTCTGTTTACGTCTTAACGCAGAACGGCGCGGATCTTGGCGACCACGTTTTCCGCGGTGAAGCCGAACTCCTTGAACAGCTGGCCGGCCGGCGCGGATTCGCCGAAGTGGTCGATGCCGACCACATCGCCTTCCAGGCCGACGTACTTGCGCCAGAAGTCCGGATGGCCGGCCTCCACCGCCACGCGCGGCAGGCCCGCCGGCAGCACGCTCTGCTGCCAGGCCTTGTCCTGGGCGTCGAACACATTGGTGCAAGGCATGGACACCACGCGCACCGGCACGCCTTCGGCGGCCAGGGTTTCCTGCGCCTTCAGCGCCAGCTCCACTTCAGAGCCGGTGGCGATCAGCACGGCCTTCGCGCCGGCCGCGTCGCGCAGCACGTAGCCGCCCTTCTTGATCGCGGCGGTCTGCGCGGCGTCTCGGGCGACGAAGGGCAGGTTCTGCCGGCTCAGCACCAGGCTGGACGGGGTGGTTTTCTGCTCGATCGCGTGCGCCCAGGCCACCGCGGTCTCGGTGGTGTCGCACGGACGCCAGACGTGGTGGTTGGGGATGTAGCGCAGCGTGGCGGTCTGTTCCACCGGCTGGTGGGTCGGGCCGTCTTCGCCGAGGCCGATCGAGTCGTGGGTGAACACGAAGATCGGGTTGATCTTCATCAGCGAGGCCATGCGCAGCGCGTTGCGGGCGTATTCGCTGAACATCAGGAAGGTGCCGCCGTACGGGCGCAGGCCGCCGTGCAGCGTCATGCCGTTGATGATGGCGGCCATGCCGAACTCGCGCACGCCGTAGCTGATGTAGTTGCCGTTGCCTTCGCCGTCTATCCATTTGCTGCCGGACCAGTTGGTCAGGTTGGAGCCGGTCAGGTCGGCGGAGCCGCCGACGAACTCGGGCAGGGACGGAGAGAACGCTTCCAGCGCGATCTGGCTGGCCTTGCGGGTGGCCACGGTCTGGGCGGCGTCGGCGATCTTGGCGACGGCGGCGGCCTGGGCTTCGGCCCAGCCGGCCGGCAGCTCGCCCGCCATCCGGCGCTCGAACTCGGCGGCCAGCTGCGGATGCGCGGCGCGGTAGGCGTCGAAGCGCTTGTTCCACTCGATCTCGGCGACGGCGCCCTGGTCGCGGGCGCTCCACTCGGCGTAGATCTCGGACGGGATTTCGAACGGCGCGTGCGGCCACTTCAGCAGATCGCGCGCGGCGGCGATCTCGGCGGCGCCCAGCGGCGCGCCGTGGCAGTCGTGGCTGCCCTGCTTGGTGGGAGCGCCGAAGCCGATGGTGGTGCGGCAGCAGATCAGCGTCGGCTTGTCGGCGCTCTTCTTGGCGGTGGCGATCGCGGTGGCGATCTCGGCCGGATCGTGGCCGTTGACGTTGCGGATCACCTGCCAGCCGTAGGCTTCGAAGCGGGCCGGGGTGTCGTCGCTGAACCAGCCTTCGACGTGGCCGTCGATCGAGATGCCGTTGTCGTCCCAGAAGGCGATCAGCTTGTTCAGGCCCCAGGTGCCGGCCAGCGAGCACGCCTCGTGGCTGATGCCTTCCATCAGGCAGCCGTCGCCCAGGAAGGCGTAGGTGTGATGGTTGACGATTTCATGGCCGTCGCGGTTGAATTGGACGGCCAGCATCTTCTCGGCCATCGCCATGCCGACGGCGTTGGTGATGCCCTGGCCCAGCGGGCCGGTGGTGGTTTCCACGCCCGGCGCGTAACCGTATTCCGGGTGGCCCGGCGTCTTGGAGTGCAGCTGGCGGAAGTTCTTGAGGTCGTCGATGGAGAGATCGTAGCCGGTCAGGTGCAGCAGGCTGTAGATCAGCATCGAGCCGTGGCCGTTGGAGAGAACGAAGCGGTCGCGGTCGGCCCAGTCCGGGTTCGCCGGATTGTGCTTCAGGTGATCGCGCCACAGGACTTCGGCGATGTCCGCCATGCCCATCGGCGCGCCCGGGTGGCCGGATTTGGCTTTTTCCACGGCGTCCATGGAGAGGAAGCGAATAGCGTTGGCAAGCTCGGTGCGGGTAACCATGCAGGTAAAACCTCAAGACTATTGGGAACCGGTACGACGGTCCATCCCTCGCGCTCGATGCGGCTGGCGACAGGGGCACTCCGTCGCAAAACCGCGAGATTATCGCCGATTTTGCCCTTTCCCGGCAACCGGCCGCCCCGGCGCAAATTGAGTACAATCAGGCATACGCAACGATCAAACGCAGTCTTTCGACATATTCGATCAACATTGCGCGACCGCGCGCGCCTTTCCGGAGAACCCCATGCAGCAACCCAACAGTCCGCCCATCCATCGCAAAGTCGGCGCCGGCCAAGGCTGGCGCTGGTTCGTGGAAGCCTTCCAGATCGTGCGCCAGCAACCGTTGACCTGGGTGCTGCTGACCCTGGTCTACCTGGTGATCCAGATCGCGCTGAGCGTGGTGCCGGTGCTGGGCGATCTGGCCAGCGCGCTGATCGGCCCGCTGTTCGCCGCCGGCTTCGTGATGGCCGCCGCCAAGTCCGAGCGCGGCGAGGAGCTGGAGCTGGCCGACCTGTTCGCCGCCTTCCGCCAGATGCCCGGCCCGCTGCTGCTGCTGGGCGCGATGATCTTCGGCCTGATGCTGGTGGTGATCGTGGCCGCGGTGGCGATGGGCGTGTCTGGCGGCCTGATGGGCGGCCTGCTCGGCAAGGCGGCCGGGGCGGGCGCGTCCACCGCCGCGGGCGGCGGCGCCGCCGTCGCGCTGGGGGCGCTGGCCCTGATCGGCGGCGTGCTGGTGGGCATGGCCTACTGGTTCGCGCCCACCATGGTGGCGCTGAACCGCATCGATCCCTGGCCGGCGCTGCGCGCCAGCCTGAAGGCCTGCCTGAGCAACTGGCTGCCGCTCTTGGTGGCCAGCCTAGTGCTGGGCCTCAGCTGCATGGTGGCGTTGCTGCCGCTGGGCCTGGGCCTGCTGCTGTGGATCCCGGTGGCCTTCGTCACCGCCTACACCGGCTGGCGCGACGTGTTCGCGCCGCAGCAGTAAGCCGCGCGGCCGGCAAGGCCGCGCAGCCAAACGAAACGGGCAGGGCCTCTCGGCGCCTGCCCGTTTTCGCTTCCGCGCTCAGCCTTCGACGATGGCCAGCGCGAAACCGTCGTAGCCCTTGCCGCCCACGGTTTGGATCGCGGTGGCGGACAGCCGGGGATGGCTGCCCATCAGCTCGATGAAACGGCGGGTGCCGACGATGGCCGGATCGGGATTGGCCGGATTAGCCACCTCGCCCTGGCGCGCGACATTGTCGCCGACGATCACCGTGCCCGGCCGCGACAGCCGCAACGCCAGCTCCAGATACACCGGGTTGTTGGGCTTGTCGGCGTCGATGAACACCAGGTCGAACGGCGGCGCGCCGTCGTCTATCAATCGCTGCAGCGAGTCCGCCGCCGCGCCCGGGATGATGTCCACCTGGCCGGCGACGCCGGCGCGGGCCAGATTGGCGGCCGCCACCTCCACATGCCGGGGTTCGTATTCCAGCGTCACCAGCCGGCCGTTCTCCGGCAGCGCGCGCGCCAGCCAGATCGTGCTGTAGCCGCCCAGGGTGCCGATCTCCAGAATCCGGCGCGCACCGTGGATGCGCGCCAGCAAGTTGAGGAATTTTCCCTGGTTGGGCGCCACATTGATCGCCGGCAGCCCGGCGGCGGCGCTGTCGGCCAGCGCCGCCTCCAGCGCGGCATCCTGCGGAACCAGCTGTTGGCAGAAATAATCGTCCACCGCGTTCCATTGCGCTTGCATCGTCATCTCTCGATTCTCCATCAGGCCACGCCCTCGCCGCCGTGGGCCTGGTAGGCGGGGCGGCGGCGCAGGCGTTCGAAATAGGCTTCGGTCTTGGGCAGCGCCGGCTTGTCGAATGGCGTCAGCAGCCAGCGCTGCACCGATACCCCCAGCACGATGTCGGCCAGCGTGAACGCGTCGCCCCGCGCCCAGCCCTCGCCCAGCTGCGACTCCAGCACCGCCATCTGCTTCTTCCACGCCGCCACGCTGTCGGCGATGCGCGCCGGGTCGCGATGGTCGGGGCTGTTGCGGCTCAGCGCGTGGAAGGCGTAGCTCCAGGCGGGGTTCAGATCGGCGGCCTGCCAGTCCATCCAGCGCTCGATCTGGGCGCGGGCGGCCGGATCGGCCGGCAGCAGGTCGTGGCGGCCGTGCTTGGCGGCCAGGTAGCGGCAGATGGCGTTGGACTCGGACAGCGTCACCCCGCCGTCCACCAGCGCCGGAATCATCGAGAACGGATTCAGCGCCAGGAATTCCGGATCGGCGACCGGGCGCACGCCGCGCCCCCAGTCCTCGCGCTCGTAGTCGAGGCCGATTTCATGGCAGGTCCACAGCACCTTGCGGACATTGATGGAGTTGCTGCGGCCGAGAATGCGGAGCATGGCGGCTTCCTCGCGGTGGGAAAACCGCCAGTATATCCGATTCATGCCGTATGATTATTTAGCCGGCAGCCGCCGCGCAAGATATCCTCAAATCCGGCGCTAGGCCTCTTCCAGCCCCGCCCGCAGCAGCCGGGCGTGCAACACCATGTTCTCCAGCGTCAGCCGCGCGGTGGCCGCCAGATAGACCAGCATCCGCTTGGCCTCGTCCGGCTCTTCCGAACGAAACACCAGCTCGCGCTCCAGCAGCGAATCGACGATCAATTCGCGCAGGTTTTGCTCGTCGAACGGCAGGTCGGCGTAATCGATCGGGTCCTCCGACTCCACGTCCTCCACCAGGCACAACAGGCTTTCGCGACTAAGCATGTCCATGATCCCCTCCCGCGTGACGGCCCGGCGGGCCCTTGATTCAGTGTAGCCGCCCGCGCGTTGGCGCTACACTTGGCAACCCCGCAGCCAACGATCACTCCCATGCGCAAAGCCGAACGCCTGTTCCAACTGGTCAACCTGATCCGCGCCCGCCAGCCCATCACCGCGGCGGAGCTGGCCGAGCGGCTGAGCGTGTCGGTGCGCAGCATCTACCGCTACATCGACGATCTGTCGGTCAACGGCATCCCGGTCTACGGCGAAGCCGGCGTCGGCTACCGGCTGGACGAGAACTTCGAACTGCCGCCGCTGACGCTGAACTCGGCCGAGCTGGAAGCGCTGACGCTGGCGATGGACATGCTGTCGCGCGCGGTGGGCAACGACCTGAGCCGGGCGGCGCAAAGCCTGCTGGCCAAGATCTACGCCAGCCTGCCCGACGCGCGCGCCAGCGACGGCGAAGGCGCGGTGCTGGCCTTCACCGAGCCCTTCGACGACGCGCACAAGGCGCGCTGGGACCAGCTGCGCCTGGCCATCGCCGAACGCGCGGCGCTGGACATCGACTACTTCAGCCTGGCCCAGGCCCGCACCCGGCGCACGGTGTTCCCGCTGGGCCTGCTGTACTGGGGCGGCAAATGGACGCTGGTGGCGTGGTGCGGCCTGCGCGGCGACTACCGCAGCTTCCGCGTCGACCTGATCCAGGCGCTGCGGCGGACCGAGTCCTCGCCGCCGCCATCGCACGCCAGCCTGGCCGACTACCTGCGCCGGCAGCAGCAGGCGTGGCGGCGCGAGCATGCCACTGACAATACGCTGTCAGCAGGGGCATTCTAAACTGTCGCATGGGCGCGGCAGTCTGAGCCATTCCGCCGCCCGCAACGAAAGGAAAACCATGCCCTCCCATCCCTTCTGCGTCCGGCTCGCCGTGCAGGACGCCGGCGCCACGCTGGACTTCTTCGAGTCGCTCGGCTACCAAGTCGTCCGCGACAGCCTCTCCCGGCACGAAACCGTGTACGCGGTCCGCGAGGGCGGCGCCACGCTGTTCACCGTGCAGCCGCGCGCGGGCGCCTGCGCCTTTCTGCCGCGCTCGGCCCCGGGCCCCTCTCCGGCCAGCGCCGTTTTCTATCTTCATGTCGATGACATTTTCGCCAAACTGGACCAGGCAGGCGACAAGATAGACATCATCGCCAGGTACGAAGACGACCACTGCCGGATCTGCTACTTCCCCGACCCGGACGGCTATGTTTTCGCCTTCATCGAACGGGAAGAAGCGGCCGCGTGAACGCATGATATGCTGAAGACATGAACACGATCCCCACCCCCTCTCTACCGCTGCTGCTGTCGCTGGAAGAAGGCGTGTGGCAAGCCTTCGTCGCCGGCGACGCCGATGCCGACGCCGCGCTGCTGGACGACGACTTCGTCGGCGTCTACGCCAGCGGATTCTCCAACCGGGACGAGCACGTCGCGCCGCTGCGCGCCGGCCCCGCCGCCGTCCGCTACCAGCTGGATCAGGCGCGGCTGGTCTGGGCCGCCCCCGGCGCCGGCCTGCTCAGCTACCGCGCGCAATGGCTGCGCCCCAACGCCGAACAGGAGGAAACCATGTACATCTCCTCGTTGTGGCTGCATCGGGATGGCCGGTGGCGCAACCTGTTCAGCCAGGACACCCCAGTTCCATAGTCCAGGCCCTGCGCGGCGCGGCTTCACGCGGCGCGATCATGCGCGTTGACAGAAATGGCGGCTTATCCACAACGCTCGCCGACTTCCTCTTTTATCCACAGCCATCGCCGATGGCATGAGGCCACTCCCAGACTGGCCAAGGAGACCGTCCATGCGCATGTCCCGCTCCACCATACTCGCCCTGCTGGCGCTGAGCGCCGCGCCGCAGATCCATGCCGCGGCCTGCACCGCCAACGCTAATGTCCAGACCAGCGCCAAGTCCGACGCCGACAACCGCGCGGCCGGCGGCAAGGGCGGCCACGTCGGCCTGCACATGAAAAACGCGGCGCTGCCGCTGCCGCCCAGCGGCGCGCAAAGCCAGATCGACAAATCGGTGTTCGAAAACTGGGCCGCTTTCAAGCAGTCCTTCGACAAATGGAGCAAGGACACCACCAAGCCGCACGTCAATTGCGGCACCAGCGGCGGCCCCAAGGACATCGTCGACGCCGGCCTGGTCGGCGTCACCCAAGGTTGGAAATGCACCAAGGCCGGCGACAACGGCCTGTGCGAAACCTGGCAGAAATTCACCCCGGTCAAGGTCTGCTTCTGGTATTACAACGCGCCCGGCAGCGGCGGCACCGCCGGCAAATGGCTGCTGAACACCGCCTATCCGTCGCTGAACGCGGATTGTTCCTGACGCCTTGTCCCCCGTCATGGCCGGCATGCCGCCGGCCGCGGCCGCTCTGCTAGAATGGCGGCTTCGATTCTCCATTCCCCTTCCATGCGCAGCCGTCTCTCCGCCGTCATCGCCAGTTGGCCCTTCCTGATCTCGCTTCTGCTGTTGCTGGCCAACGATTGGTGGCTGAAGCCAAGCCATCCGGGCTGGCTCAGCGGCAAACTGTCCGATTTCGCCGGCCTGATGCTGATCGGCCTGCTGCTGCAGGCGGCCTGGCCGCGCCGCTTTCTGGCATCGGCCACCGGCCTGGCGCTGGCCTGGCTGTGGTGGAAAAGCCCCATGTCGACGCCGGCGATCCAGTCCTTCAACACCGCGCTGCCGTTCGCCATCGCCCGCACCGTCGACTACGGCGACCTGATCGCGCTGTGGGTGCTGCCCTTGTGCCGGCTGGCCTGGCTGCGGCATGAGCGGATGGCCGCGCTGCCGGCGGCCGCTCGCCGCAGGCTGGCGCCGCCCTTGGCGCTGGCGGCCGTGCTGGCCTGCGCCGCCTCCGCCGTTCCGTACAGCCAGCAATACGGCGTGCGCGCCCGCGTCGCGGCCGCCCGACTGGACCGCGCCAAAGTGATCGAGGCGCTGGACGCCGTGGCGGCGCAATACCGGCTGCGCTGCGAGCGCTGCGATCCGGGGCAGGACGATGGCTATTACAGCGGCGGCCAGCCCAAGGTGCGGCTGAAATACCGCTTCGCATCGGAGCAGGAAGTGCGTTTCGACATCTGGACGGTGCTGCCGGGAGTGTTCAACGGCAGCGAGCGCGAACGGCTGCAGGCGATGCGCGGCAGCATCCGTCAGGAAATGGCGCGGCGCTTGCCGCAGCTGGACTATCTGGAACCGGTCAACTGAGCGTTATCCACAGCGGACGCCCGATCATCCCACTTACCCACAGCTACCACGCGCAGCGTCGCCCAGACGCGTCCAGCGCGGCCAGATCCTCGGCGAATTCGACTTCGCGGCCGCCGACGCCGCGGTAATGGAAACCGTAATAGCGGGCGCCCTGATGGACCGTGGTATAGCGGCCATGGACTTTCCCGTCGACGATCTCCAGCCATTCGTCGGTGAACTGCCAGGGCCGGTCCTCGGCCAGAATTTCATGCTCGCCGCGCAGCCATGCCAGCGTGATCGGCCGGCCGCGCTTGCCATAGCGGACATAGGCCGCCTGCCAGCCGGCGTCCGCGTCGCCGACCACGGTGAACTGCAAATGGACCGGCTTGCCGCCGTTGTCGGCGCTGAAGCAGCGGGTCTCGCTGTCGACCGCGGCCCAAGCCGACCAGGGCAGGCACCACAGCAGCGCCATCCCCAGCATCGCCCGCTTCATTCCGTCCTCGCCGCCGCCGGAAGGCGGCCGGCCAGCCTCAGCGTCTGCGGCAGCAGCAAAGCCCACAGCAGCGCCAGCAAGGGCAGCAGCAGCCACCATGCCGCGCCGGGCTGCAAGGCCTGCAGCTTGAACGCCGCGTAACGGGCCAGCGGCGCGGCGATCGCGCCCAACAGCATCAGCACGCGCGGCGACGGCCGCCAGGCCTGCAGCAGCCACACCCACCAGCAGGCGAAACCCAGCCACCACACCATCATCCACAAAGGCAGCGCGCCGACGCCGACGAAGCGCAGCAGACCCGCGGCCGCCAGCGCCAGATCCAGCAGGCAGCCGATGCCGGCCAGCAGCAGCGCCCGCCCGCGCAGGCCGCGCGGCAGGGCCTCCCACAACAGCAGGGCGGCGGCCAGCGTCACCATCACCCAGCGGTCGCGGCACACGGTCAGCAGCAGCCACCAGCCGCCGAAGGCGAGGCTGGCGAGCGCGGGTTTGAGCCAAAGCTTCATCGAGGCCGCCTAGGCGTCGTAACCCAGATTCGGCGCCAGATCGCGCTCGGCCTGCTCGATGCTGACGCCGCGGCGCTCGGCGTAACTGGTTACCTGGTCCTTCTCCACCTTGCCGACGCCGAAATAGCGCGATTGCGGATGGCTGAAATAGAAGCCGGACACCGCGGCGGTGGGCAGCATCGCGTAGCCCTCGGTCAGCGTCATGCCGATGGCCGGCGCGTCCAAGAGCTGGAACAGCTCGGTCTTCACCGTATGGTCCGGGCAGGCCGGATAGCCGGGCGCCGGGCGGACGCCGCGGTACTGTTCGTCTATCAGCGCCTCATTGTCCAGATGCTCGTCGGCGGCGTAGCCCCAGAACTCGCGCCGCACGCGGGCGTGCATCAGCTCGGCGAAGGCCTCGGCCAGGCGGTCGGCCAGCGCCTTCAGCAGGATGGCCGAGTAATCGTCGTTGGCGTCCTCGAAGCGCTTCACGTGCGGCTCGATGCCGATGCCGGCGGTGACGGCGAAAGCGCCGATGTAGTCGTCGACGCCGCTGTCCTTGGGCGCGACGTAGTCGGCCAAGGCCCAGTTGGCCTTGCCGTCCATCTTGGGCAGCTGCTGGCGCAAGCCGACCCAGGTCATCAGGCTGGCGCGGTTGTCCGGATCGCGGATTTCGATGTCGTCGCCATTGACGCTACTGGCCGGGAACAGGCCGATCACCGCGTTGGCGGCCAGCCAGTTCTCGTCGATGATCTGCTTCAGCATGACTTGGGCGTCTTCATACAGCGCGCGCGCCGATTCTCCGACGATCTCGTCATTCAAAATGCGCGGGAAGCGGCCGGCCAGCTCCCAGCTCTGGAAGAACGGCGTCCAGTCGATATAGGCGGCGATCTCGGCCAGTGGATAGTTTTCGAAACGGCGCACGCCCAGCCATCGCGGCTTGGGCGGCACATAATCGGCCCAGTCTATCTTTTCCTTGTTGGCGCGCGCGGCCTCCAGGCTGACCACCTTGCGGTTGGCCTTGTTGGCGTGGCCTTCGCGCGCGCGCTGCTGCTCGGCCAGGTTTTCGGCGACGAAGGCGTCCTTCAGGGTGTCGGACAACAGGTTGGAGCAGACGCCCACCGCGCGGCTGGCGTCCGGCACGTAGATGACCGGCTGCCGGTAGTGCGGCGCGATCTTCACCGCGGTATGCACCTTGGAAGTGGTGGCGCCGCCGATCAGCAGCGGCACTGCGTGATCCAGCCGCTGCATCTCCTTGGCAACGTGGCTCATCTCCTCCAGGCTGGGGGTGATCAGGCCGGACAGGCCGATGATGTCGGCCTTGTGCTCGACGGCGGCGTCCAGGATCTTCTGGCACGGCACCATCACGCCCAGGTCGATCACCTGGTAGTTGTTGCAGCGCAGCACCACGCCGACGATGTTCTTGCCGATATCGTGCACATCGCCCTTGACCGTGGCCATGATGATGATGCCCTTGGCCGGCGCGTCGGCCAGGCCCAGTCGGATTTTCTCTTCCTCGATGAACGGCTCCAGGTGGGCGACGGCGGCCTTCATCACCCGCGCCGATTTCACCACCTGCGGCAAAAACATCTTGCCGGCGCCGAACAGGTCGCCGACCACGTTCATGCCGTCCATCAGCGGGCCTTCGATCACGTGGATCGGCCGCGCCGACTTCAAGCGCACCTCCTCGGTGTCCTCGACGATGAAGGTGGTGATGCCCTTGACCAGCGCGTGCTCCAGCCGCTTTTCCACCGGCCAGCCGCGCCAGGCCAGGTCCTCGCCCTTTTTCTCGCCGACCGCCTCGCCCTTGAATTTCTCGGCCAGCTCGATCAGGCGCTCGGTGGCGTCGCCGCCGTCCTTGGGATGGCGCATCAACACCACGTCCTCGATGCGGTCGCGCAGTTCGGCGTCGACCTCGTCGTACACCTCCAGCGCGCCGGCGTTGACGATGCCCATGGTCATGCCGCGCTGGATGGCGTGATACAGGAACACCGCGTGTATCGCTTCGCGCACCTTGTTGTTGCCGCGGAAGCTGAAGCTGACATTGGACACGCCGCCGGAAATCTTGGCGTGCGGCAGGTGCTGCTTGATCCAGCCGGTGGCCTCGATGAAGTCCAGGCCGTAGCGGGCGTGCTCGTCTATGCCGGTGGCGACGGCGAAGATGTTCGGGTCGAAAATGATGTCTTCCGGCGGGAAGCCCACCTCGTCCACCAGGATGCGGTAGCTGTGGTCGCAAATCTCGATCTTGCGGGCGTAATTGTCGGCCTGGCCTGTCTCGTCGAAGGCCATCACGATCACCGCCGCGCCGTAACGGCGGATCAGCCGCGCCTGCTCGACGAACTTCTCCTTGCCTTCCTTCATCGAGATCGAGTTGACGATGCCCTTGCCCTGGATGCATTTCAGGCCGGCCTCGATCACCTCCCACTTCGAGCTGTCGATCATGATCGGCACGCGGGCGATGTCCGGCTCCGACGCGATCAGATTCAGGAAGCGCACCATCGCGGCGTGGGCGTCCAGCATGCCCTCGTCCATATTGATGTCGATCACCTGGGCGCCGTTCTCCACCTGCTGCCGCGCCACATCCAGCGCGGTGGCGTAGTCGCCGTTGAGGATCAGCTTGGCGAAGGCGCGGCTGCCGGTGACGTTGGTGCGCTCGCCCACATTCACAAATAAATCACTGTCGCCGATGTTGAACGGCTCCAGGCCGGACAATCGGCACTTGGCCTCGATCTGCGGCAGCGCGCGCGGCGCGACGCCGTCCACCGCGCGGGCGATGGCGGCGATGTGTTCCGGCGTGGTGCCGCAACAGCCGCCGACGATGTTGATCAGTCCGCTCTCCGCCCACTCGCGCACGTACTCGCCCATCGCCTGCGGCTCCAGGTCGTAGCCGCCGAAAGCATTGGGCAGGCCCGCGTTGGCGTGCACCGACACATAGGTGGCCGACACCCGCGACATTTCCTCCACGTAAGGCCGCAGCAGGTCAGGGCCCAACGCGCAGTTGAGGCCGAAGCTGGCGGCGTCGGCGTGGGACAGCGAGTTGTAGAAGGCCTCGGTGGTCTGGCCGGTCAGCGTGCGGCCGGACTGGTCGGTGATGGTGCCGGAAACCATGATCGGCAGGCGCGGCGTATCCGGATGCTCGTCGAAGTACTTGTGGATGGCGAACACCGCCGCCTTGGCGTTCAGCGTGTCGAAAATGGTTTCCACCAACAGCAGGTCGGCGCCGCCGGCCACCAGGCCGTCTATCGCCTCGGTGTAACTCTCCACCAGCGCGTCGAAGCTGACGTTGCGGTAGCCGGGGTCGTTGACGTCCGGGCTGATGGAACAGGTGCGGTTGGTGGGGCCGAGCACGCCGGCGCAGAATCGCGGCTTGGCCGGGTTCTTCGCGGTTTCCGCTTGGCACAGCTCTTTCACCAGCCGCGCCGCCTCGCGGTTGATCTCCCACACCAGCTCTTCCATCCGGTAGTCGGCCATCGCGATGGAGGTGGCGTTGAAGGTGTTGGTTTCGATGATGTCGGCGCCGGCGTCCAGATAGGCCTGGTGGATGCCGGCGATCACGTCGGGGCGGGTCAATGCCAGCAGATCGTTGTTGCCTTTGACGTCGCAACGCCAGTCGGCGAAACGCTCGCCGCGGTAGTCGGCCTCGTCCAGCTGGTGGCGCTGGATCATCGTGCCCATGCCCCCATCCAGGATCAGGATGCGTTGCGATAACTGCTGATAAACGGGATGAAGGAATGGCTTTGTCATGGCGGTGGCTGGTATTTTGTCTAAAACGAAAGCAAACGCTGGTAACCGGTTGGCTTCAATCCATCTTAACATCGTCATTCGATGCGTCAGTCTTCCGGCAATAGAATATTGAGAGAGTACCCATATGGCCAGTTTGCATAAGAAATGGCTGTTGCCGTTGTGTCTATTTTCCGTGATAGCCCAGGCCGAACCGGCGCCATTGCGAATCGGCGTATCGGATACCGACGCCGCGCCGATCGCGGTGCTGGCCGAGGACGGCAGCACGCTGAGCGGGGGCCTGGCCCGCGATCTGGGCGCGCTGCTGGCCGACGAGATGGGCATGAAGCCGCAATTCACGCTGCTGGCGCGGCGACGGGTGGAGCCATCGATAGAGACCGGCAAAGTGGACATCATCTGCAATGCCAACCCGGACTGGTTCGCCAACTCCGCCCGCCTCAATTGGAGCCATGAAATCTATCCGTTGACCGAGCGCATGCTGTCGCTAAAAGGCCAACCGCCACTGCGGCAGCTGGACGATCTGGCCGGCAAGCGCATCGGCACCATCCACGGCTACCATTACCCGTCGCTGGAATACCTGTGGTCCGGCAACCGCAGCGAGCGCGTCACCGAGGCCCGCTTCGACCTGCTGCCCAAATCGCTGGAGAAACGGCTGAGCGATGTGGCCATCGTCACCGAGCTGACCTATGTCTGGTGGGCGCGCGGCCATGCCCAGGAGGCGGCCAGCTTCAAGATCCATCCGCTGGTGGTGTCGTCGCAGCCAACGATGTGCGCGCTGTCACAGCGCTCGCCGGTGAAGCTGGACCAGTTGAACCGCGCGATCGACCGCCTGCACAAGAGCGGCCGGCTTAAAACGCTGATGTCGCACTACCTATGGCAGGAGTAAGCGCCGCTTCCGGCTGATCCTCCGCGCCGCCGGACCGGGACGGGCCGCCCAACTCGCATGCTAAAATGGCGTTTTTGCAGCGAAAAAGCGTCCCGACATGAGCGATCTGTTAGCCGGCCTGAATCCCGAACAACTGCGCGCCGTCACCTGGCCCGCCAAGAGCGCGCTGGTGCTGGCCGGCGCCGGCAGCGGCAAGACCCGGGTGCTGACCACCCGCATCGCCTGGCTGTTGTCCACCGGACAGACCTCGCCGGCCGGGGTGCTGGCGGTCACCTTCACCAACAAGGCCTCGCGCGAGATGCAGACGCGCCTGTCGACGCTGGTGCCGGTCAATGTGCGCAATATGTGGATCGGCACCTTCCACGGCCTGTGCAACCGCTTCCTGCGCATCCACTACCGGGACGCCGGCCTGCCGCAAACCTTCCAGATCCTCGACTCCGCCGACCAGCAGGCGGCGATCAAGCGCCTGCTGAAAAGCCTGGAGCTGTCGGACGAGAAATACCCGCCGCGCGCGGTGCAAAGCTTCATCAACGGCAATAAGGAAGCCGGCCTGCGCGCCGAATCGCTGCCGCCGGCGCTGAACCCGTACGAAGCCAAGCTGGTGGAGCTGTACGCCGCCTACGACGCCCAGTGCCGGCGCGAGGGCGTGGTCGATTTCGCCGAGCTGCTGCTCAGAAGCTACGAGCTGCTGTCCCGCAACGAGGCGCTGCGCGCGCATTACAGCAGCCGCTTCGCCCACATCCTGGTGGACGAATTCCAGGACACCAACCGCCTGCAATACGCGTGGCTGAAACTGCTGGCCGGCGGGCACGGCGCGCTGTTCGCCGTCGGCGACGACGACCAGAGCATCTACGCCTTCCGCGGCGCCGAAGTGGGCAATATGCGCGCGCTGCTGTCCGACTTCCAGGTGGCCGAGCCGGTGCGGCTGGAGCAGAACTATCGCTCGATGGGCAACATCCTCAACGCCGCCAACGCGCTGATCGAACGGAACGACGGCCGCCTGGGCAAGAACCTGTGGACCGACGCCGGCGAGGGCGAAAAGATCCGCTTCTACCAGGCCGGCAGCGACGGCGACGAGGCCGAATTCATCATCGATGAGGTCAAGAGCCTGCACCGCGAAGGCCTGGCGCTGTCCGACATGGCGGTGCTGTACCGCTCCAACGCCCAATCGCGGCTGTTGGAGCACGTGCTGGTCAACGCCCAGATTCCGTACCGGATCTACGGCGGCCTGCGCTTCTTCGAGCGCCAGGAGATCAAGCACGCGCTGGCCTACCTCAGGCTGGTCGCCAACCCGGACGACGACAACGCGCTGTTGCGGGTGATCAATGTGCCGGCGCGCGGCATCGGCGCGCGCAGCGTGGAAAATCTGCAGGCCGCCGGCCGCGAGCAGGGCATTTCGCTGTGGCAGGCCGCCTGCGGCGCCGGCAGCGGCCGCACCGCCGCCAAGATCGGCGAATTCGTGCTGCTGATCGAGCGGCTGCGCGAGCAGAGCCGCGACTTCAGCCTGGCTGAAACCATCAGCCTGGTCATCGACCGCAGCGGCCTGCGCGACATGTACGAGCAGGACAAGAAAGACGGCGAGGAGCGGCTGGCCAACCTGGACGAACTGGTCAACGCCGCCGCCAGCTTCCTGCCCGACCAGCCAGAGCAGGCGCTGACCGAATTCCTGTCCGCCGCCAGCCTGGAGGCCGGCGAGCACCAGGCCGACGCCGGCAGCGACGCGCTGCAGCTGATGACGGTGCACGCGGCCAAGGGCCTGGAGTTCGACGCCGTATTCGTCAGCGGCCTGGAAGAAGGCTTGTTCCCGCACGAGAACAGCGTGATGGACGGCAAGGGCCTGCAGGAAGAGCGCCGGCTGATGTACGTGGCCATCACCCGCGCCCGCAAGCGGCTGTACCTCAGCAGCGCGCAGAGCCGGATGCTGCACGGCCAGAGCCGCTACCCGATCCCGTCGCGCTTCATCGACGAGATTCCGGCCGAACTGATCCATTCGCTGTCTGCTACAGTGAAAGCACCCGTTGCGCCGCAGCAGACGCGGCGCGCCGCCGCCATGCCGCGCCGGCAGGCGGAAAACGCCTACGGCCTGTCCATCGGCCAGGCGGTCAGCCACGCCAAGTTCGGCATCGGCGTGGTGATAGACGCCGAGGGCAACGGGGAGGATGTGCGGCTGCAAATCAACTTCGCCGAACACGGCGTCAAATGGCTGGATATGCGCTATGCGAAACTGAGCCCGGCCTGAGCCGGGACGCGCGCGCCGCCGACACTGCGATCCGCAACCACAGCACAGCGAGCCGACGAGGCGTCATGAGCGAAACCACTCCCTCCCCGGCAGCGGCGCCCGCGCCGGTGCACCACGTGAAGGCGGCGCCGACCCGCAGCGCCGCCTTCGATGATCCCTACGCCAAGCGGCTGTTTTTGATCATAGACAGCCTGCCGCAGATGCAGCGCGCATTGGCGATGACCCTGTCGTCGTTCGGCGCCAACTCGGTCGAATACGCGGCCAAGGCCAGCGACGCGCTGGCCAAGATGGCCAAGTACGAGTTCGACGTGGTGCTGTGCGACTACGATCTGGGCAACGGCTACGACGGGCTCTACCTGTTCGAGGAGATCCGGGAGCGCAACCTGCTCAAGCAGTCCTGCGTGTTCATGATCGTCACCGGCGAACGCCGCGCGCAGCGGGTGATCTCCGCCGCCGAACTGACGCCCGACGACTACCTGCTCAAGCCGTTCACCGGCGAGGTGCTGCGCGACCGCCTGGAGCGGGCGATGCGCAAGCGCGAGGCCCTGCGGCTGGTCGACGAGAGCGTGCTGCGCCACGAATACCTGTCCGCCATCGAAACCTGCGGCCTCAAGATCGAGGAAAACGGCGAGTTCGCGCTCGACTTCATGCGGCTGAGAGGCTCGCTGGCGCTGAAGATCAACGACTTCGACACCGCCCGCGACGCCTATATGCAGGCGCTGCGCGTCCGCCCCTCCACCTGGGCCAAGATGGGGCTGGCCAAATCGCTGGCCGGGCTGAAGTCCCACGACGAGGCGCGGCTGCTGTTCGAGGCGGTGCTGGCCGACAACAACCAGGTGATGGAAGCCTACGACTGGCTGGCCCGGCTCTACCGCGGCCACGACCTGGGCCGCGCCCAGCACACGCTGCAGACCGCGACCGAAATGTCACCGGTGGTGTTCCGCCGCCAGCAGCAGCTGGCCCAGATCGCGCTGCTCAACCACGACCTCGCCACCGCCGAGACCGCCTGCCAGCAGACGCTGGACATCGCCAAATACTCCTGGCACCGCAGCCCCACCCATTACGCGGCGCTGCTCCGGGTCCAGCTGGCCCGGGGCGACAGCGGCAACGCCGCCCGCACGCTGGCCAGCCTGCGCCACGACTACCGCTACAACGAGGAAGGCGAGTGGCTGGCCGGCGTGATGGACAGCCAGCTGCAAACCAAGAACGGCAACGCCGACAAGGCCCGCGAACTGCTGCAGGCCGCCGGCGAGCGCTTCAAGCAGCTGGCCCCCAAGCTGGATCAGGAATCGCAGCTGGAGTACGCGCGCGCCTGCTACCAGCAGGGACGGGACGGCCAGGGCAACGACGTGATGGAATACCTGGTGCGCAACCACCACGACGACGAGGACATGCTGGCCCACTTCGGCGACATGTTCGAGGAGATCGGCCTGGGACAGGCCGGCCGCCAGCTGATCGCCCAGAACGTCAAATCGGTGCTGGAGCTGAACAACCAGGCGGTGCGCGAAGCGCAGTCCGGCCAGTTCGACGCGGCGATCGACCGCTTCGTCAAGGCGCTGGATGAAATGCCGCACAACGTGCAGATCATGCTCAACCTGATCAACGCGGTGATGGCCTACGTCAGCCAGAACGGCTGGCACGAAAGCCATATGCGCCGCGCCTACGAGCTGCTGGGCAAGGTGCGCGACATCGCGCCCACCAACAACAAGTTCCAGAAGATCCTGCACTCCTGGCGCGCGCTGGTGAACAAGATGGACAAGCCGCAATGGGCGCTGTGAGCGCGCTGCGGGCGCTGGTGGTGGACGACGAGGCGCTGGCCTGCGAGCGGCTGCGCCAACTGCTGGCCGATTGCGGCGTCGAGGAGGTCCATTGCCTCGCCGACGGCAAGACTGCGCTGGACTGGCTGGCCCGCCACCCGGTCGACGTGCTGCTGCTGGACATCAGCATGCCCGGCCTGGACGGCATCGCGCTGGCCCGCCAGCTGCGGCAGCAGGCGCTGGCGCCGGCGCTGGTGTTCAGCACCGCCCACGACCACTTCGCGGTGGAGGCCTTCGAACTGGACGCCGCCGACTATCTGCTCAAGCCGGTGCGGCGCGAGCGGCTGGAACAGGCGCTGCAACGCGCCCAGATGCGGCGGGAAGGCCGGCAGCAGCCCAGCTTCACCGTGCGCCAGCGCGGCCGCCTGCTCAACGTGCCTTTCGCCGACGCGCGCTACCTGAAGGCCGAGCTCAAATACGTCACCCTGGTCACCTCCGACAACGAATACCTGCTGGACGACGCGCTGGTGGCGCTGGAGCAGCGGCTGGGCGAATCGGCGCTGCGCATCCACCGCAACTGCCTGGTGATGCGCCACGCGGTGCAGGAGCTGTGCCGGGGCGACGACGGCGACGACGAACAGTGGATTGTCAGACTGCGCGACATCCCGACGCCGCTGCCGGTCAGCCGCCGCCAGATCCATGCGCTGCGCGCCGCGCTGAGCGTAGGCAATTGATTACGTACTACTACTTAAAACCGACATTCCCCGGTTTATTGCTAAAAAATAGACCCGTTGTTCTTATAGAATCGTTCACTGCTGAATATATGTCGATGGTTTTAACATGCACGCAAGACTGGTCTATGCTGGGTGCCTCGTCCTATGGCTGATACTGAGCGCGCTTGCCGCCCTGTCCATCGCCAGCCGCTCCCTGCTGGGCGCCGAACAGCAATTCAACAGCCAGCTCCAGCAATTGACCGAGCAATTGAAACAGCGCCTGCTCGCCAATGAAACCATACTCGACAGCTACGCCACCTTCAGCAGCATCGACCACCGCACCGAACACCGCCAGAAGCACCCCTTCGTCGCGCAACTGCTGCGCCGCTATCCGCAAATCACCACGCTGGCCCATATCGAACGCGTGCCGGCCGGACAGGTCGCCGGCTACGACCGCGCGCTGCAGCGCGATTACGGCGCCGCTTACCGGCTGCGCGGCTTCGCCGGCAGCGTCCGCCTGCCGGAACAGGACGCCTACTTCCCGCTGATGTACGCCGAACCGCAGTCGCAGGCCAATCTGCGGCTGGTCGGGAGGGACGCCTGGCAGCAGCCGCGGCTGCGCGAGGCGCTGCAGGACTGCATCAACAGCGGCCGCGCCACGCTGTCGCGCCAGCTGCGGCTGCAGCCCCAGGGCGACCCCGGCTATGTGTTGCTGCGCGGCGTGGACGACCGCCTCGACGACCAGTTGATCGGCCTGCTGCCCCAGCATTTCGTGATGCTGTTCGTCCGCGCCGATTCGCTGCTGCCAACCGACATCGCGCTGCAGCCGGGCATGGAAGTCAGCCTGTACCACCGCGACGACCCCTTGCGTCCGCCGGAAGGCCAGGCGCTGCACCTGGGCGGCGCCCACCCCAGCGCGTTGGAGAAATTGCTGTTCCCGCGGCTGGAGACCAGCCAGTTGCTGGGCGGCGGCAGCCAGCCGCTGCGGCTGACGCTGAGCTGGCAGCAAGGCTGGGCGCAGATCGGCTTGTTCGAATGGACGGTATGGATGCTGCTGTCGCTGCTGCTTGGCCTGGGCATCGGCCTGGCCGGCTTCAGCTTCGTGCGCAGCAGCGACAGCCGCCGCCAGCGCGAAAGCCAGCTGTTCCACCTGGCCAACCACGACCGTCTCACCGGCCTGGCCAACCGCAACCTGTTCTACGACCGGCTGCAGCACGCGATCAGCCGGATAGACCGCAGCGGCAAGCGTCTGGGCCTGCTGTTCCTGGACCTGGACCGCTTCAAGCCGGTCAACGACACCTATGGCCACATGGTCGGCGACCGGGTGCTGCAACTGATCGCCGCCCGCATCCGCGACGTGATCCGCAATGAAGACACCGTCGCCCGCATCGGCGGAGACGAATTCGTGATCCTGATGGAAGACATCGAGTCCAACCGCGAGGCGGACAAGGTGGCGGCGCGGCTGAAGCAGGCGATACAGATGCCTTACCAGATCGACCAGCACCGCGTGCTGGTCGGCGTCAGCATCGGCATCGCCTACTACCCGGAAGACGGCCTGCTGATAGACGAGCTGCTTGCGGTGGCCGACCGCAAGATGTACGGCAACAAGCAGTCTCCCAACCGCCATTCCGAAACCGTGGACTAGCGCCCGCCGGATTACGCCAGCGTCAGCTCCACTTCGATATTGCCGCGGGTGGCGTTGGAATAGGGGCAGATGCCGTGCGCGGCTTCGATCAGCTTCAGAGCCGCCTCGCGCTCGACGCCCGGCAGCGACACCGCCAGCTTGGCGGCGATGCCGAAGCCGTGGGCGATCGGCCCGATCGACACCTTGCCGGTCACCGATACCTCGGCCGGCAGCCGCACGCCGGCCTGCTGCGCGGCCACCTTGAGCGCGCCGATGAAGCAGGCGGAATAGCCGGCCGCGAACAGCTGCTCCGGATTGGTGCCGTCGCCGCCCAGGCCGCCCAGCTCGCGCGGGGTGCTCAGCTTCGCCACCAACGCGCCGTCGCTGGATTCGGCCCGCCCGTCGCGGCCTCCGGTGGCGGTGGCTTCGGCGGTATACAGTACTTTCTGCAGAAGGTTCATCTGGCTCTCCTTGGCGTGTCGCCATTACGATTAAAATAATATGCTATTAAATAGTGCGCTACTTAATTATCAAAACCCTGACGGGTTCATTGCAGCAGTTGGTCCCGCAAATCGCACAGCGATTGCCGCAAACCGGCGATCTGATCCAGCTGCAGGCCGCTGCGGCACAACAGCTGCAACGGAATCCGCTCCGCCTGCCCGCGCAGCGCGCGTCCGGCTTCGGTCAGCTTGACCACCACCACCCGCTCGTCGCTGGGCAGCCGCCTGCGCTCCAGCCAGCCGGCCGCCTCCATCCGCTTCAGCAGCGGCGTCAGCGTCGCCGAATCCAGATACAGCCGCTCGCCGATGTCGGACACCGAGCGCTCGTCCTGTTCCCACAACACCAGCAATACCAGATACTGCGGATACGTGACGCCCAGCGGCTTCAGGTTGTCGCGGTACACCTTGTTCATCGCCAGCGAGGCGGAGTACAGCGCGAAACAGAGTTGCTGGTCCAGCTTCAGCAGCGCGTCCGGCGGCGGACAAATGTTTTCTTGCTCCATGTCCGCATATTAAATAGTGCGCTATTTAATTGCAAGCAATTAATTTGGCAAGCCAGGCTTCGATGCGCCCGCGCTCCGGCGGGCGCGGACCCCTGCTCAGGCCGCCACCCGCACCGGGCCGCGTCCCAGGTCGGCCAGCGAGCGGCATACTTGGTGCCAATCGCCCAGGCTGCGCACGCCCTGCAAGATGACGCGCGCCAGCGGATCGTTGCACACCGCGGGGCCGAACTGCATCAGCATTTCGTGCAGCGCGAAACGCAGGGTATGGCTGTCCTGCAGCAACGCGTCCACTTCCTCGTGCACTTCCTGGCTGACCCGCATGTCGCCCAGCGCGTCCAGCTGCACCTGGTGGCGCGGGCAAAAGCCGGAGCGGATCAGCGCCAGGTCGTCGTTGATGTCCTCGGCGAACAGCAGCGCGCTGTGCTGCAGGTAGCCGCAGGCGACGATCAGGCTTTCCAGCGAATGCGGAGCAACGGTGGGGCCGCCTACCGGAAGGGTGGTCATTGTGGTTCTCCTCTTGTAATTGGATTTTGCGGCTATTTGAGCATTGCACCCACTGGCATGACAATGGCTCATCGCCTCTGGTTGCAAGCTTTTACTCGAGATTTACAACGAAATTAAGCACTTGCAGCCAAGACAAACATCGGCCGGCGTCGTACCATCGACACACTCCACACCGGCGTCCATCATGCACATCGTTTATCTCCACGGCTTCAACTCCGGCCCGCAATCGCTGAAGGCGGGCGAAACCGCCGCCTGGCTGCGCCAGCACGCGCCCGACATCGTCCTGCACTGTCCGCGGCTATCGCCGCATCCGGCCGAAGCCATCCGCCAGGCCGACGAACTGGTTTCCGGCCTGCCGGCCGACACCCTGCTGATCGGCAGTTCGCTGGGCGGCTTCTACGCCACGCATCTGGCCGAACTGCGCGGCCGTCCCGCCGCGCTGATCAATCCCGCGGTGCGCCCGGACCGGGATCTCGAGCGCTTTCGCGGCGAACAGGCCAACCCCTACACCGGCGAGGTCTACACGCTGGGGGACGACGACTTGCGGGCCCTGCTGTCGCAGAGGGTGGCGGCGCCGACGGCCGGCCGCTACTGGCTGTTGCTGGGCAGCCGCGACGAGACGCTGGATTGGCGCGAAGCGGCCATCCATTACCGCCACAGCCGGCAGACTGTATTCAACGGCGACGACCACCGGCTGAACAACTGGCCCAAGGTATTGCCGGGTGTGGTCTCCTGGGCAAGGCGGCGACTGTCCAGCCAGGCTTGACGGCCTGTCGAGCCGCCCCCGCTTGCCCGCTCGGCGCGGCCCGGCGCAGACTGTGCCATCCACTCGCAAAGGAAACGCCATGAGCCAAGCTATCGTTTTCACGGAAACCGGCGGCCCGGAAGTGCTGCGCCTGCAGAATGCGGAAATCGGCCCGCCCGGCCCCGGCCAGGCGCGGGTGCGCCATACCGCGATCGGCGTCAATTTCATCGACACCTACCAGCGCAGCGGCCTGTATCCGCTGCCGCTTCCCAGCGGCCTGGGCAGCGAAGCCGCCGGCGTGGTGGAGGCTGTGGGAGAGGGCGTGGCGGGAATCGCGCCCGGCGACCGCGTCGCCTATGCCGGCGGCCCGCTGGGCGCCTATTCGACCGAACGGCTGATCGCCGCCGAACACCTGGTCAAGCTGCCGGACGGCGTGTCCGATGAAACCGCCGCCTGCGCGATGCTGCAGGGAATGACCGTCGAATACCTGGTGCAGCGCACTTTCCCGGTGCAGCCGGGCCAGACCGTGCTGTGGCACGCCGCCGCCGGCGGCGTCGGCCAGATCGCGCTGCAGTGGCTGTCGGCGATGGGCGTCCACGTCATCGCCACCGTGGGCTCTGAAGCCAAGGCCGAGATCGCCCGCGGCCTGGGCGCCGCCCACGTGATCCTGTACCGCGAGGAAGACGTGGCGGCGCGGGTGCGCGAGATCACCGGCGGCAAAGGCGTGCCGGTGGCGTTCGATTCGGTGGGCAAGGATACCTTCGAGGCCTCGCTGAACAGCCTGAGCCCGCGCGGCATGATGGTGACGTTCGGCAACGCGTCCGGACCGGCGCCGGCGCTGGCGCCGCTGGAATTGACCAAGCGCGGCTCGCTGTTCCTGACCCGGCCCAGGCTGGGCGATTACATCGCCACCCGCGCCGAGCTGGAAGCCTCATCCGCCGCGCTGTTCCGCCGCCTGCGGGACGGCACGGTCAAGCTCGCGCCATCGCACCGCTACCCGCTGGTGGAAGCCGCGCAGGCGCACCGCGATCTGGAAGCCCGCCGCACCACCGGTTCCGTCATCCTGCTGCCCTGATTCCGGGCGTTATTCGTCCAACGGCAGCGATGGCCGGCCGCAGCCGTCGCGGCGGCGGCCGGCGTCGCAGGCGGCGTCGTCAACCGCGCAAGGCCGCTGGCCGCGCGCGGCGCAAGGCGCCGATGGCAAGCGCTCGTCCACGCAGGCGCGGCGTTGCGCGCCCAACATGCCTTCGCACGACGATTGCGCCGCCAGCAGCGCTTCGCAGCGCTTGGCGTCACGCTGGCGCTGGCAACTGAGAGGGGGGGTGTAATAGGCGAGGCAGGTCCGGCGCCTGGACTCGGGCAGATCCAGGCAGCTGCGCAGCCCCTGCAGATGCGCCTGGCAGCGCTGGGGCGCCACCGCGTCGGCGCAGTCGTCCTTGGCGCCCCATCCGGCAAGCGGAAAAGCGGACAGCCCGCACAACAGCAGACCCGTCAAGGCCCGCCTTCCCAGGCTTGCGCCGCGCTTTCCCCCTTGCATCATCGTCCTGTCCTTTCCCCAGCGGACGTCGAATCAATCGGATTGGTTTTGCATCTGCTCCTGCCGGCGTTTATCCTGCCAAAAATTGGGCTTGCTGGGTACTGATTTGACATGATCGTCCGGCGGAGGCAACAGACGGCTGGACTGATGCTGGACCGGATCGAAGCCGATGTCGCCGTTGCGCGCGGCTTCGCGCTGGCGCAGATTGCGCAGCCGGCGGTTGTTGCATGACTGATCGCCGTCGCACCCGCGCGCCGACGGCCGGCCCTCGGCATGCCTGCCGGGTCCCGGACCGGGGAAATGCTGCGCCAGCGCGGCCTGCTGCGCCAGCAGGCCGCCCAGCGCCAGCATGATCAGATATCGCTTCATGTCGATATTCTATCCTGTCTGTTGACCGCGCTGCCATCGCCGCTCAAAGCGGCGAAACGCAAGCCCGGCAAGGCATCGGATGCGGATCAGCGTCGCAGCGATCCGTTTTCCGGCAGGGGCGGATTCGGCCAGCGTCATGAAAATACTGCATATTTCCCGCTTGAAACGGCTTCCGCGCCGGCCATTTGTTCCAGCTTAAGCGCAAGCATTTGCGCGGACGTCAATGGGGACGTCACAATTGTTAACGACTGTATCGCGACGTGGCGGCTTAACATCTGTAAAAAACAAGGCGTCCCAGCCTGCGCCATGCCGCGCTAAGCTGGCAGCCGGAACACTGAAGGAACAGCATATGGAACATAATAAAATCCTGGTCGTCGACGACGACGCCAAGCTGCGCGAACTGCTGACCCGCTACCTGACCCAGCAGGGCTATATCGTGGAAACGCTGCCCGATCCCAAGGATCTGGACCGCAAGCTGGCGCGCAACCGCCCCGACCTGATCGTGCTGGACGTGATGATGCCGGGCGAGGACGGGCTGGCGGTGGTGCGCCGGCTGCGCGCCCAGGGCGAATCGCTGCCGGTGATCATGCTGACCGCCCGCGGCGAGGACATCGACCGCATCCTGGGCCTGGAAATGGGCGCCGACGACTACCTGCCCAAACCCTTCAATCCGCGCGAGCTGACCGCGCGCATCCAGTCGGTGCTGCGCCGCCATCACACCACGCCGGCTCTGGCGGCGCTGCACGACGCCGACGACGTGGTGGAGTTCGGCGAGTTCGTGCTCAACCTCGGCCAGCGCGAGCTGCGCCGCGGCGGCCAGCCGGTGTCGCTGACCAGCGCCGAATTCGCGGTGCTGTCGGTGCTGGTCAGCCATCCGCGCCGCCCGTTGACCCGCGAACAGCTGATGGAGCTGGCGCTGGGCAAGGGCAACGGCGAATCGCTGGACCGCAGCATCGACGTGCACATCTCCCGCCTGCGCAAGGCGCTGGAAAACGGCGAGACCGACAGCCAGCTGCGCTACATCCAGACAGTGTGGGGCTATGGCTACGTGTTCGTGCCGGACGGATCGCCCAGGGAGTAGGTCTTGTTACGCAAGCTGTTAGGCTCGTTGTTCTTCCGGCTGGCGCTGCTGGTGGTCACCGTGGTGATCACCACCCAGCTGTTCACCATCTGGCTGGCCAACAACGAGCGCCACAAGCTGCTGGAGCGGCAGCTGTACATCCAGGTGCTGGACACGCTGTCCTTTCTCGAGGACTCGATGACCGGCATGGTGGAGGAGGAGCGGCAAGCCTTCCTCGACAACTACAACCGCCCCGGCCTGCCCAGCCTGCTGCCGTTCAACGCCGACCGCGGCCAGCAGTTCAGCGAGGATCTGCCCAAGATCGGCGCGATGCTGGCGCAGCGGCTGTCGCATGACCTGAACGAGCCGGTGCAGGCTCATTACGCGCGCCGGGCCGACCACAGCGAGCTGTGGGTGCACGTGCACGTGCTGGACCAGCCCTACTGGCTGGTGATCCCGTTCGGCCGCTACCGCGACCGCATGATCAGCCCGATGCTGCAGGCATCCTTGCTGGCGGCGCTGTTCGCCACGCTGCTGGCGTCCTTGCTGGCCTGGCGCATCACGCGGCCGATCAGCCAGGTGGTGCAGGCCAGCCGCCAGCTGGCCAGCGGCTCGATGCCGCAGGCGATTCCGGAAACCGGCCCGCGCGAGATGCAGCTCTTGGCGCACAACTTCAACGGCATGGCCCAGGCGCTGGACAACGCCGCGCGCGAGCGCCGGCTGATGCTGGCCGGCCTGTCGCACGACCTGCGCACGCCGCTGACCCGGCTGAAGCTGACGCTGGAAATGCAGGAAGCCAGCACCGACCAGCACGACATGCTGTCCGACATCGACGAGCTGTCGCGCATCGTCCGCCAGTTCATCGACTTCGCCCGCGCCGAGGAAACCAGCCGGCTGGAGCCGGTGGCGCTGGCCGATCTGGCCGCCAGCGTGGTGGCGCGCTTCCGCCGCGAGAACATGGACGCGCGGCTGGACATCCGCGACGAGATCGAACTGCGGGCCGACGCGCTGGCGCTGGAGCGGCTGCTGAGCAATCTGCTCGAAAACGCGCGCCGCTACGGCCGCCCGCCGGTGGTGATCCGGCTGGAGAAAGCCGCCGGCGACGCCATGCTCAGCGTGATCGACCACGGCGACGGCATCCCCGCCGCGCTGCGCGAAACCGCGCTGGCGCCGTTCGAGCGGCTGGCCGAGCACCGCGGCACCGACGGCGGCAGCGGCCTCGGCCTCGCCATCGTCTCGCGGGTGGTCAAGCAGCACGGCGGCGCGCTGGAGCTGACCGACGAGGACGGCGCTTTCAAAGTGGCCATCCGCCTGCCGCTGGGCGAGACGCTCAACGAAAGCGCAGCATCATCCACAAGCCAGCCAGGCTAAGGCCCAGCCCGGCCAGCCGGCCCGGCGACAGGTTCTCGCGGAACAGCCAATAGCCTAGCGGCAGCAGCAAGGCGGTGCTCAGCACATTGGAGCTGAGCGCCGCGTAACCCAGATTCCAGCCGGCGCGGTAAGCCAGCAAGAAGCCCATCTCGATTCCCAGTATCCCCAGCGCCACCCCCAGGCTGCTCCAGTTCAGCGCCGATATTCCGCGCTGGCCCGCCGGCAGCCACCACATGCCCGCCAGACACAGCGACATCGCCAGGCCATAGCTGACCGCCAGCGAAAAGAACGGGTTCGCATCCTGCGGCAGCTGCTTGATCGACAGGTGGTAAACGACTGAGCCCGCCACGGCCAGCAATAGTGCGGCGAAAAACATTTCCTTCTCCCTACAACGGATATCGACTGTCCGATGCTAAACAAGCGCTGGCGTTATCGGTAGACTGTAAAAATCGCCAATTGTTATAAGAAAACCATATGACTGCCGACATCGACACCGCGCTGCTGCGCGCGCTGGCCGCGGTGGCCCGCCATGGCAGCATCAACCGCGCCGCCGCCGAACTGGGCCGCAGCCAGCCGGCGCTGAGCCTGCAATTGCGCAAGCTGGAGTCCCATTGCGGGCAGACGCTGCTGCGGCGCTCCACCCGCGGCGTGGCGCTGACGCCAGCCGGACAGGCGCTGCTGCCCTACGCCGAGCGCATCGTCAGCCTGGCCGAGCAGATGGTGCCGGCCGCGCCGGCCGCCGCGCCGCGGCTTTGCCGGGTAGGCCTGATAGAAGACGTGGTCAGCCAGCATCTGCCGCGGGTGCTGGCCGACTTCGCCGCCACCCATCCCGGGTTGAAGCTGGAGGCGAAAGTCGCGCCGGGAAGGGAGCTGAGCGCCGCCTATCGCCGGAAAGAGCTGGATCTGCTGATCGCCAATCCGCGCTTGTGCGGACTGGAGCAAGCGCCGGCCTGGGCGATGGAGTGCGCGCTGCCGTGGCTGGCGGCCGGCGGCGTCTGCCCCGAGGAGGAAGAGCTGCCGCTGGTGCTGTTCGCCGCGCCGTGCAGCTGGCGCGACGCGATGCTGCAGGCGCTGCAATTGGCCGGCCGCCGCCATCGGGTGGCGTTCGAGAGCTCCAGCCTGCTGGCGGTGCAAGCGGCGCTGGAAGCGGGACTGGGCGTCGGCGCGCTGCTGCCGGATGTCGTCAGCGGCAAGTTGCGTCCCTTGCCGCCGGACAGCCTGCCCGCCTTGCCGCCGGTGCCGCTGGCCTTGTACCGGCATCCCGACCGCGCCGGCGATCCGGATCTGGAAACGCTGGGCCAGCTGTTCTTCCGCGAACTGAGCCGGCTGTCCGCCTAGCGCCGCGCGTTCAGCGCCAATACGCCAGCCAGGATCAAAGTCGCGCCCAGCAGCATCGCGGCGCCGATGGTTTCGCCGAGGAACAGCGCGCCCCACAGCACGCCGAACACCGGCACCAAGTAGGTGACGCCGCTGGCGCGGGTGGCGCCCAGACGGTTGATCAGCCGGTAAAAAATCAGATAGGCCAGCGCGGTGCAAAACACCGCCAGCAGCGACAAGGCGATCCAGGCCTGCGCCGGCGGCGGATTCGCCGGCCAGCCATGCCACGCCAGCGGCAGCATCAGCAGCGCGCCGCTGGCCAGGCCGCCGCAGGCGGTCACCAGGGGCGGCATGCCGGGCAGCCAGCGTCTGGCCATATGCCCGGCCCAGCCGTAGCTGGCGGTGGCGCCCAGCATCGCCAATACCGGCGCCAGCGAGCGGACCTCGAAACGCGCGCCGTGGCCGGCCAGCAAGGCCAGCACGCCGGCCAAGCCCAAAGCCAGGCCCGCCGCCCGCCGCGCAGACAGCCGCTCGCCAGCCAGCGGCCACGCCCACAGCGCGGTCATCAGCGGCGTGGTGGCGTTCAGCACCGAGGCCATGCCGGCCGACAAGGACAGCTGCGCCCAGGCGATCAGGCTGAATGGAAACGCGGTGAAAAACACGCCGACCACGGCGATGGGCAGCCAGTTGCCGCGCCACAGCGGCCATTGCCCGCGCCACAGCAGCAGCGGCAGCAACAGGCAGGCGGCCAGGCCGACCCGCAGCGCGATCAGCGGCAGCGGACCGAAAGCCGGCGCGGCGACGCGCATGAACAGGAAAGACCCGCCCCACAGCGCCGCCAGTAAGACAAGCAAGGCGAACTCCCGCTTTTGCCCGCTCACGCCGTCGCCTCTTCGCGACTGAGCCGCGCGCTTTCCCAGCCTATCAGGTCCAGCTTGCGCGCCTCGCCCCAGCGGTAGCCGCCCAGCGCGCCCTCGGCTCGGATCACCCGGTGGCAGGGAATCAGCCAGGCCACCGGATTGGCGCCCACCGCGTTGCCCACCGCGCGCGCCGCGCCCGGCCGCCCCATTTTTTCCGCCAACTGGCCGTAACTGAGCAAGCCGCCGTAGGGCACGGCCAGCAACGCCCGCCATACCTGGATCTGGAAATTACTGCCCTGCACCCGCAGCGCCAGCGGCGAGCCATCTGCTTCGGACAAGGGATCGAACAGCCGTTCGCACAGCGCCCGCCCCTGGCCGGGAACGTGGCACAGCGCGGCGCGCGGCCATTGCGCGCGCAGCCAGGCCTCAGCCTCGTCGTCATCCGCCAGAAACTGCAGCGCGCACACGCCGCGCGCGGTCTGCGCCAGCAGCGCTGGCCCGAAGCGGCTGGGCTCGACGCTCCAGACGATGTCCAGCCCGGCGCCGCCTTGCTGGTATTCGCCGGGCGTCATCGCCTCCAGCGTGACGAACAGATCATGCAGCCGGCTGCTGCCGGACAGGCCCAGCTCATGGGACAGCGGCAGCAGCGGCGCGCCCGCCGCCAGCCGCGCCTTGGCCGCCTCGCAGGTCAGTTGCTGGATGAAGCGCTTGGGGCTGACGCCGGCCCAGCGGCTGAACAGCCGCTGCAACCGCGATTCCGACAGATACAGCGCGGCGGCCACGTCGGCCAGCTGCGGCTGCTCGCCTGCATGGGCGACCAGGTAGCGGATCGCGTCGCGGACGCGCGCGTAATCGCGGCCGGCTTCCGCATCCGCGGACAGGATGGCTTCCATCTCATTCGCTCCGGTTCAACCGCAAAGCGTAGCAGCCGTGCGCGGGAAAACGCAGCATCGCGAACGCGATCTCCGGCCGCGCCTCCCAACGCGTCAACTTGGCCTCGGCCTCGCGCGTCGGCAGCAACGCCGCTTCCAGCAGGGTTTGTTCGCCGTCGTAGGCGCGCAGCGCCACGCTTTCGCCAAGGTAGGCCTCTTCGCCGGCACGGCTCAGCAGCGACGCCAGCTCCGGCAAGGGTTCCGGCTGCGGCTCGGCGGCCAGGAAAACCGGACCGTACTCGCGGTAGGGCCCAATCTGGCGGAAAGGGCTGTAGCCCGCCAGGATCAGCATTTCGCCCGGACGGGCGCGGCGCAGCGCGTCGCGGAACGGTTCGCCGCCGGCGGCCGGCCGCCGCCGCACCGGCTGGCCGAGGGCGTCGATGCCTTCGCGCCGCGCCCGTTCGGCGAAAACCGGGTCCAGGGTTTCCAGTTGCCAGGCCATGCCGCTCTCCTTCGTATCATTGCGATGTCCGAAGTCTATGGCGGCGCGCGCCCGGCGGCGACCCGATTCTTGCCGTCCTCGCCAAGCGTCAGCCGGCGTGCAGCAGCGAGTACTGGATTTCCGACAGCGCCTGCGGCACGCGGATGAAGGACAGCGGTTGTCCCAGCAAACGCGCCATATGCGAGGTGGAGAACAAGCCGCACAGCTCGTGGTGGCCGTTGGACGGATTCACTTCCACCACCAGCGCGTGCTGGCGGCCCAGATGCTGCATGGTGGCGACCAGCTGGCCGACATTGGCTATGGCCACGTCGGCCAGGCTCAACGCGTCCAGCCGCCCGCGCGGCGTCATCACATCGGATACCTGGATATCGGCGTAGTGCTTGCCGTGTTCCTTCATGCATTGGATGGGCCGCTCGCCCAGCAGGTCGACGGCGGTGACCAGACCCAGCAGGCTGCCGTCGTCGTCATGGACGAATAGCAGGCGGATGCCGTGGCTGACCATGCGCTGATGGGCTTCGCGCAGATCGGCGTCGGCGCGTATGCCTATCGGATTGACCAGCTTCAGGTCGGTCATCACGCTCAACGCCGGACTGTCCACGCCTATCGGCGGATGGGGCCGCTGGTCCAGTCTCACCAGGTCGGTGGTGCGCGGCAGAGTCAGAGTGGGCAAGGGAGAAAAATCTTTAGCCATGACGGCTCCTCGCAGGGCGACTCGAAAAGGCGAAAACGGGCCGGCCCGCCCAGTGCGGTCGACCCTGTTTTCAACTTAGCGGAACTTTGCGTTTACTATTGGCCTCATTAGTATGTTTGTTCTACTTTTGTAAAAATCTATGAAGCATAACGCCACCCACCAAACCCATGCCGGAAGATTTCGCCAACGAACGCTGGCCTGGATGTTGCCCGCCGCGCTGCTGATGGCCGGCCAGGCCCGCGCCGAAGCCTGGTCCTATCCCGGCTGGCAAGACGGCGCCGACACCCGCGTCAAGGCGCAGGCGCTGTTGCAGACGCTGAACGCCACCCTGCTGAGCAATCCCAGCGCCACCCGCACGCTGCAGCAATGGTGCGGCGAGCACAAACTGGCCGCCGAGGCCCGCATCCGCGCGCTGCGCGACACCGCCACCCGCAAGCCGGCCGACGCCGAGATCCGCCGCCAGCTGAAGGTGGGCGCCGACGAGCCCATCGGCTACCGCCGGGTTCAGCTGGCCTGCGGCGACCGCGTGCTGTCCGAAGCCGACAACTGGTACGTGCCGTCGCGGCTCACCGCCGAGATGAACCGCCTGCTGGACACCACCGACACGCCGTTCGGCGCCGCGGTCAAGGCGCTGGACTTCACCCGCCGCACCGAAAGCGCGAAGCTGTTGTGGTCGCCGCTGCCGCAAGGCTGGGAAACCCGCCCGCTGCCGGCCGCCGACGCCAAGCGCGGCCTGGACATCCCGGAACAAGTGCTGCAGCACCGCGCCGTGCTGTACAAGGACGGCAACACGCCGTTCAGCCTGGTGGTGGAAACCTACCGCCGCGACCTGTTCGCCTTCCCCTTGAATCCGCGCGAAGGCAGCCAATGAAAGCCCCAACCATCGCCGCCGCCTGCCTGGCGGCGCTGTCGCTGAGTCCGGCCGCCCAGGCCGACCGCCTGGACGACATCCTCGCTCGCGGCGAGCTGCGCGTCGGCACCACCGGCGACTACCTGCCGTTCAGCCGGCTGGACTCCGCCAGCGGCCAATACCGCGGCCTGGACATCGACATGGCCGAGGATCTGGCGCGCGCGCTGGGCGTGAAGCTGCAACTGGTGGCCACCA
This sequence comes from Chromobacterium indicum, assembly GCF_039708975.1. NCBI lineage: Bacteria > Pseudomonadati > Pseudomonadota > Betaproteobacteria > Neisseriales > Chromobacteriaceae > Chromobacterium > Chromobacterium indicum. Next base: position 91,974 of record NZ_JAYFSJ010000005.1, on the reverse strand, counting down.
GCTGGCCGACGCTGATGCGCGACCAGCGCGACGGCAAGTTCGACATTGCGATGAGCGGCATCTCCATCAGCCTGGAGCGGCAGAAGCAGGCGCTGTATTCCGCCGCCTACCTGAACGACGGCAAGACGCCGATCGCCCGCTGCGACAACGCGGCCCGCTTCCAGACGCTGGAACAGCTGAACCGCAAGCAAACGCGGCTGGTGGTCAATCCGGGCGGCACCAACGAGCGCTTCGCCCGCCAACGTCTGCCGGATACCAATTTGACGGTTTTCCCCGACAATAACCGCATTTTCCAGCAGATCATCGACGGCAAGGCCGATGCGATGGTCACCGACGCGGTGGAAACCCGTTACCAGCAGAAGCTGCATCCGGAATTGTGCGCCATCCATCCGGACAAGCCGTTCGACTTCTCGCAGAAAGCCTACCTGCTGCCCAACGAGTGGCGCTGGAAAGCCTGGGTCGATCAATGGCTGAGCCAGCGGATGCAGGACGGCGGCTTCGCCAGGCTGTCCGCCAAATGGCTGGGACAATGACGCCAGCCATGAAAAAAACCGCCCGGAAGGGCGGTTTTTCATTTTTAGGCCACACGGCCCGAAAAAAGCTGTGAGCGGCCATCAGGAAGACAGCGCCTGGCGGATCAGCGCCAACATCCGTTCGCTGGCGCCGCGGTGGGCGTCGCGGAAGCGCGCCGCGCCCTGGCGCATCGCCTCGCCGGCGGCGGGATCGTCCACCAGCGCCAAGGCCGTCGACACCAGCTCGGCGGCGTCGCCCACCTGGCGGCCGGCGCCGGCGGCCAGCGAATCGGCGGCGGCCTGCTGGAAATTGAACACCGACGGGCCGAACAGCGCCGGCACGCCCATCTGGGCCGGCTCGATCAGGTTGTGGCAGCCGTAAGGCAGCAGGCTGCCACCGATGAAGGCGACGTCGCACGCTCCAAGGTAGCCGAACATCTCGCCCATGCTGTCGCCCAGCCACAACCGGGTGTCGGCGGCGATGGCGGCGCCGTCGCTGCGGCGCTGCGGCTTCAGGCCGCGCTCGGCGGCCAATCTTTCCACCTCGTCCCAGCGTTCCGGATGGCGCGGAACCATCACCAGCAGCGCATCACCGACCGCATCGCCAGCGGCCAGCCAAGCATCCAGAATCAGCGCTTCCTCGCCTTCGCGGGTGCTCGCGCACAGCAGCGCGCGCCGCCCGCCGGCCCGCGCTCGGAAGTCGGCGGCCAGATGACGTTGCGATTCAGGCACTTCAATATCATATTTGCTGCTACCGCAGACGCGGACGTTTTTCGCGCCTAATGCAAGCAAACGGCTGGCATCTTCCGCCGTTTGCGCGGCAACAGCGGTCAATTTCGCCAAAGCCGGCGAAATCAGGCCGGCGATCTTGCGATAGCCGTTCAGCGATTTTTCCGACAATCTGGCATTGGCCAGCAGCAAAGGCACCCGCTGCGCCGCCGCCGCGTGGATCAGATTGGGCCAGATCTCGGTTTCCATCAGCACGCCGCAACGCGGCCGGTAGGCGCGCAGAAAATCGGCGGCGGCCTGTGGATAATCGTAGGGCAGGTAGCGGATCTCGGCGTCCGGGTACAACTGCTCGGCGGTGGCGCGGCCGGTCGGCGTCATCTGGGTCAGCAACAGCGGCGCGTCCGGCCATTCGCGGTGCAGCGCGGCCACCAGCGGCTGCGCGGCGCGCGTCTCGCCTACCGACACCGCGTGGATCCAGATCGCGCCGGTGGCCTTGGGCGACAGAGCCTGTCCGAAACGCTCGTCCCAGTGCTCCAGGTAAGCCGGCGCCTTGCGCGCCCGCTTCCTCAGATAGCGCCGCACCAGCGGCGTCAGCGCGCGCCACAGGCCGTTGTACAGCGCCAGCTGCCAGCTCATGTCCAATCCCGCCGCGATTGCAGCGCCGCCAGCACCTCATCCACAGTGGGACACTGGCCGATATTGCCCAGATTGGTCGCCCACGGCGTTTCCACCACGCCGGTCTGCTGCGGATCGGTATCGGTGTAAATGGCGGCCACCGGCACGTTCAGCGCGTTGGCCAGGTGCACCAGGCCGGTGTCCACGCCTATCACCGCGCTGGCGTGGCCCAGCAGCCCGGCGGCTTCGCCCAGGCTCATCTTGGGCGCCACCACCGCGGCCGGCAGCTGCGCGGCCAGCCGTTCGGCGCGCGCCTTTTCCTTGTCGCTGCCCCAGGGCAGCACCGTCACCATGTCATGATGGGCCGACAGCGCGGTTCCCAGCGCCACCCAACGCGCTTCCGGCCATTCCTTGGAGGCGCGGCTGGTCGCGTGCAGCAGCACCGCGTAGCGGCCGCTGAGCATCCAGCTGGGCCGCTCGCCGGGCCGGACGCCGAACCGCGGCTGGCCCTCCGGCGCGTAGCCGAAGCTAAGGCCGAACAACTGCCGGTTGCGCGCGATCGCGGACAACTTGCGGGAAACCTTGTGCTTCTTGTCGTAGAACAGGCTGGCCAAGGCCTCGCGCGCGCTGCTCCAGCCCAGCCCGGCCAACGGCGCGCGCGCCCAGCGGGCGGGAATCGCGCTCTTGAGCAAGCCCTGGCTGTCCAGCACCAGGTCGAAGCGCGCGTCGCGCAGCTTTTGCTTCAAAGCCTTCAGTTCGCGCCAGGCGGCGGGCTGCCACAAGCGCCGGCGCCAACTGCGCCAGCTCAGCGTCAGCACCTCGTCCACCTGCGGGTGCAGGCGGGCGATGTCGGCGAAGCTTTCCTCGGTCAGCCAGCTCAAGCGGATATTCGGGTAATGCGTTTTCAGCTCGGTAATGGCCGGCCAAGTGTGGATAAGGTCGCCCATCGACGAGGTGCGCACAATCAGCACATTCATCATGGCGCGCATTGTACCCGAGCGGGGCTGTGGTTAACCACGTAAAATCCCTCGTGACGGGATGTGGATAAGAGGCTGTGAATAAGTCCTGCCGGATTTATCCACAATCTGCCCTGCCATTGCCCTATACAATAATCCCATGCCTATCAACAGGGCAAACCTATGAAGCAAAGGCCTTTTTAGCAATTGTCCACAGCAAAGTGCCACCTTCAGCAGTTTCATCATTTTATAGTTGCGTTAATGAAAAACCGCTGAGGCAGGCCAGCTTGGATGCAAAAAAAGTCGTGCACAAACCAGTCTGCAAAACTGGATCAACAACTGTGGACAACCATGGGTCTGCAGAAATCGTCAAAGTTATCCACAACTGCTCACCCGATTGCGAGCACGGCTGGCAACAGCTTTTGGATAGAATCAATGTATTGAAAATAAACGGATAAATGTACTTATCCACAAGAAGAAGCAACCTTCTACCAGTTTCATCATTTTATAAATGGGAATACATGAAAAGATGCGAGTAGCTGTCAGCGCGGTGCTAATCACCAAGAATGCAGACAAACAATTGGAACAATGTCTGCAGAAATTGAGCTTTGTGGACGAGATCGTGGTTGTGGATTCCGGCAGCAGCGATAGCACATTGGCAATAGCCTCCGCCTATCAGGCTAAAGTTATCCACCAGGAATGGCTGGGATTCGGTCCGCAGAAGCAATTCGCGGTCAGCCAGGCCAGCCACGACTGGGTGCTGTGCCTGGATGCGGACGAATACCTGTCCGAAGAATTGTCCTTGTCTATCAATAAGATGCTGGAAAATCCACAGGCCGCCGCCTATCGCTTTCCGCGCTGCAACCGTTTCATGGGACGTTTCCTGAAACACGGCGAGGGTTATCCGGACTGGTCGCTGCGCTTGTTCGATCGCCGCCGCGCGCGCTGGTCCGACGACGCGGTGCACGAGTACGTGATCTGCGACGGACCTGTGGAAAAATTGGGGGGAGACCTGATGCACGAGTCCGGCGAGGACATCGCGCTCTATTTATCCAAGCAGAACCGCTATACCTCGCTGCAGGCGGAACAGCTGTACAAGCGCGGCAAGAAGGTGGGCGCCGGCAAGCTGCTGTTCAGCCCGTTGCTGCGCTTCTTCAAGTTCTATTTCGTCCGCCGCGGCTTCCTGGATGGTTTGCCGGGCCTGGTGCACATTTCGATCGGCTGCTTCAACAGCTATATCAAGTACGCGAAGCTGATCGAACTCCGCCGGCTGAACAAGAACGGCTGACAAGCTTCTGAACGACGGGCGGCTGGCGCGGGCCTGGTTCGCCGCGCGAAATGACATTTGGTTTGTCTGCCGGATTCCCTTAGGATGGGTGTTTGCTTCGGAACCGACCACATGAACCCCATTCTCATCCGCACCATGACGGAAGCCGACATCGACGCGGTGGCGCGCCTGTGCGGCGACCTCGACTATCCGACCACCCCCGAGCAGCTGGCGTCCCGCTACGCCACGGCGCGGGACGCCGTCGACAACGAGATCTGGGTGGCGGAACGGGAGGGCGAGGTGGTCGGCTGGATCCACGGCCACGGCGGCCATCTGCTGCAAGCGGACAGCTATGTCGAAATCGGCGGCATCGTCGTCGATCCTGGCTGCCGCGGCCTGGGCATAGGCCGGCTGCTGCTGGAAGCCTGCGAACGGTGGGCGCATGAACGCGGCTATCCGCGCATCCGGCTGCGCTCCGGCATCCACCGCACCTGGGCCCACGCCTTCTACCACCGCATCGGCTACCAGCAGAAAAGCACCGGCATCACCTTCGCGCTCGATCTGCCGCGGCGGGACTGAGCGCGGCAGGCCTATCCACACGCTTCGAGACCACACCCATGCCCATCCGCTTTCCCGCGCCGCTCCAGCCCGGCGACGCCATCGCCGTCACCGCCTTTTCCTCCGGCGTCCATCCGCAGCTGCACGGCCGGCTGGACGACGCGCTGAACGAGCTGCGCGCGCGCGGCTACCGCGTGGTGGAGGGCGAATGCCTGCGCGACGAGAAACACGATGCCAGCGCATCCGCCGCGGCGCGGTTGGCCGAATTGCGGCGTTTCCTGTTCGACCCCGGCATCCGCGCCATCCTGCCGCCTTGGGGCGGCGAGCGGGCGATCGAGCTGCTGCCGGGCCTGGATTTCGCCGCGCTGGCCGAGCTGCCGCCGAAGTGGGTGGCCGGCTTCTCCGACGTGTCCACGCTGATGGCGCCGCTGACGCTGCGCGCCGGCTGGGCGACGCTGCACGGCCCCAACCTGATGGATCTGCCCTTGAAGGATCGGGCATTCGGCAACGAGGCGCTGCTGGCGGCGTTGGAAACCGGCATGCCGCCGGCGCAGACGCAGCATGGCCGCTACTGGCGCTGGGACGAGCCGGGCCGGCAGTTCGCCAACCGGGTGCGGCTGCTGGGCGGCGGGGGCGGGAAAATGGAGGGCAGATTGATCGGCGGCTGCCTGGACGTGCTGGCGTCGCTGCAGGGCACGCCGTATTTCGATCTGGACGCGTTCAAGGCGGAGCCGGCCATCCTGTACCTGGAAAACTGCGAACTCGCGCCCTGCGGCGTTTTAAGGGCCCTGGCGGGCATGCGGCTGTCCGGCGCGCTGGATGGCCTCGCCGGGCTGGTATTGGGCCGCAGAGGCGGCCCTGACGCGGCCGACGGCGATGCTTTGAGCTACGAGGGGGCGTTGCGCGCCGCTTTGGACGGTTTGCCGTATCCGGTGGCGGTGGATGCCGACATCGGCCACGTGCCGCCGCAATGGAGCCTGCTCAACGGCGCCTGGGCGACGCTGGAGGTGTTCGGGGAGGGGGAGGCCAGGCTGGCGCAGCGCGCGGCGCGCTGAGGACGTTTACAGCGCCATCCGGTAGAACACCACGCGCTCGGTTTCCTCGAAGCCCAGGCCCAGGTGCGCTTGCTGTGAGACCAGATTGTCGAGGCCGGTGTCGGAGGCCAGCTCGGCGCAGCCGCGGCGGATGGCCCAGTTCTTGGCCGCAGCCAGCAGCAGGGCCGCCATGCCGGCGCGCCTATGCTCCGGCGCCACGTACAGGCCTTCGACGAAGGCCACCGGCGAGCTGGAGGTGCCGTTGACGTAATCGACGCGCAGCGCGAGCTCGATCAGGCCGACGGCGTCTCCGCGGCCATCGAGCGCGACAAAGGCGGCGCAGCGGCGGACATCGGCGCTCTGGGCGTCGATTTCCTCCTGGTGTCTATCTAGCGGGCAGTGCGGCCACAGCGCGGCGCGCAGGGCCAGCCAGGCGTCGGGACGGGAGGCGGCGGGGACGACGTTCATATCGACTCGAACTCCGGCTGCGGCAGGTGATGGCGCTGCACCAGGATCTTGTCTACCCGGGTGCGGTCCATGTCCACCACCTCGAAGCTGAAGCCGTTCCATTCGAACCGGTCGGTGACGCTGGGCACGCGGCCCAACTGGTGCAGGATCACGCCGGCCAGGGTGTGGATGTTGCCGCCGGCCTCGCCGGGCAACTGAGCCTCCAGCTCGAAGAACTCGCGGAAATGCTCCAGCGACACCATGCCGTCCACCAGCCAGCTGCCATCCTCTCTCTGCACGATCTCGTCGCTTTCGCCGCCAATGGCTGGCAGGTCGCCGACGATGGCTTCCATCACGTTGTTGATCGACACCAGGCCCTCCAGCTCGCCGTATTCGTCCACCACCAGCGCGCTGTGGCTGCGCGCCTGCTTGAACTGCTCCAGCAATTGCATCAGCGAGCAGGTGGACGGCACGTACAACGGCGGCGACAGCTCGGCGGCGAAGTCCAGCGGCTCGCCGCGCAGCAGGCGGTCCAGCAGGGTCTTGGCGTTGAGCACGCCTATCACTTGGTCGGTGTCGCCGCGGCAGACCGGAAAATGGCTGAATGGATAGGCCAGCAACAGCTCGCGATTGCGTTCCGGTCCGTCTTCCAGGTCCAGGATCACCACGTCCTTGCGCGGCGTCATCACCGCCGACGCCTTGCGGTTGTCCAGGCGGAAGATGTTTTCCACCAGTTCCTGTTCGGCGCGGTCGAACACGCCTTCGTCGGCGCCCTGTTCCATCAGCGTGCGGATCTCGTCTTCGGTGATCGACGGCTCGTCGCTCTTCTTGGCGCCCAAGAGGCGCAGCAGGCCGTCGGTGACGCGGCTGAACACCTGCACCAGCGGGCCGCTGGCGCGCGACAGCAGCAGCATCGGCCGCGCCAGCGCCATCGCCACCCGTTCCGGGTTCAGCAGTGCCAGCCGCTTGGGCACCAGTTCGCCCAGGATCAGCGACAGCGTGGTGATGAACAGCACCATCAGCGCCACCGACAGCGGCTTGCTGTACGGCGCCAGCAGCGGCACGTCCAGCAGCGCGCTGCGGAGATGCTCGGACAGCGCCGCTTCGCCGTAGACGCCGGACAGGATGCTGATCGAAGTGATGCCGATCTGGACGGTGGACAGGAAGCGGGTGGGCTCGGAAGCCAGCGCCAGCGCGGCGCGGGCGCCCTTGTGGCCGTCTTCGGCCTTTTGCAGCAGCCTGACCTTGCGCGAGGAGACGATGGCGATCTCGGCCATCGCGAACACGGCGTTCAACAGGATCAGGCCCAGCAGCAGCAGGATTTCCACGATGAGAGCGGGGGAGTGGAGGAGCTACTAGCTTAGGGCAAGCGGCCCGCCGCGGAAAGCGGCGCGGCGGCGGCGGCGTTTCAGAACAGCGTGTTTTGCGCGGCGGGAGCCGCTTCCCAGCGCACCGGCTGGCGGCCGCGGGCGATCAGCCAGGCGTTGACCTGGGAAAAGTGGCGGCAGCCGTGGAAGCCGCGGCTGGCGGACAAAGGCGAGGGGTGGGCGGCGGTCAGCACCAGATGGCGGCTGGTGTCGATGCGTTCGGCCTTGGTCTGCGCCCAATTGCCCCACAGCAGGAACACGCAGCCGGGGTTGTCGCGGTTGACGGCGTCGATCAGCGCGTCGCTGACTGGCTGCCAGCCAAACTTGCCGTGGCTGCCGGCCTTGTCCCGTTCGACGGTGAGCACGCTGTTGAGCAGCAACACGCCCTGCTGCGCCCAGTGGCTGAGGTCGCCGCAGGCGGGAATGCCGTGGCCGAGGTCGGCCGCCAGCTCCTTGTAGATGTTGCGCAGGGACGGCGGCACGCGCGCGCCGTCTGGCACCGAAAACGACAGGCCCATCGCCTCGCCGTCGCCGTGGTAGGGGTCCTGGCCCAGGATCACCACCTTGACGTCGGCCGGCGCGGCGAAGGTCAGCGCGTTGAACACCTGGGGCGGGGGCGGAAACAGCGTCTTGCCGTCGCCTTGCTGCAGGACCAGCTGGCGGTCGATTTCGGCCAGACGGGCGGCGATGGCGGGTTGGCCCAGCACCTTTTCCCAGGCGGGGTGGACGCGGGCGAGGGCGGGAGCGAGGTAGGTCAGAGAAGACATATCGGGTTCTTTGCTATGGATCGCCAGGCGGTTAACGTGGCTTGGAAAGATGGCTGCGCGATTCGTTCCAAAACAAAACACCGCCCGGGGGCGGTGTTTGCAGGGCGCGTCGCGTCAGAGGGGCGACGAACCGTCCAGTCCAGCATCAATACCGGGCGACGGCCGGGTCTACCTGGGTCGACCAGGCGTCGATGCCGCCCTGCAGATTGATCACGTTCTCGAAGCCGGCGTTCAGCAGGAACAGCGCCACCTGGGCGCTGCGCATGCCGTGGTGGCAGATGGCGACGATGGGCGCGTCGTCCGGCAGCTCGCTCATCCGGATCGGGATCAGATTCATCGGGATGTGCACGCTGCCTTCGATGTGCGCCAGCTGGTATTCCCAGCCTTCGCGCACGTCCAGCAGCACCGGGCGCGCGGCCTGCGGGTCGGCCAGCTGCGCCGCCAGCGCCGGAGCGGTGATTTCGCGCAGCATGATCAGAAGCTGAAACGGGCGGGTTCAACCGCCTCGAATTTCTGCAGCCGCTCGACACAGGTCTCGAACAGCGCGGTTTCGCGGAAGCTGGTGTCGGTTTCGCGCTCGATCAGCTTGCAAGCCATCACCGGCAGATCGCCGGCCACCAGGATCAGGCGGCCGCCGACGGCCAGCTGGTCCTTCAGTTCTTGCGGGACTACCGGCAGCGAGCCGCCGACGACGATCACGTCGTAAGGCGCTTGCTCGGCCAGGCCCAGCACGCCGTCGCCCTCGACCAGGGTGGCGTTGGCAACGCCGGCCTTTTTCAGGTTGGCGGCCGCGCGTTCCTTCTGCGCCGGATCGATTTCCACGCTCACCACCTGCTTGCCCATCTTGGCCAGCAGCGCGGTCAGGTAGCCGCTGCCGGTGCCGATTTCCAGAATCTTGTCGCTCGGCTGGATGGCGGCGTCCTGCACCAGGCGCGCTTCCATCTTGGGCTGCAGCATCTTGCTGCCGTTGGGCAGCGGCAGTTCGGTGTCGACGAAGGCCAGCTGGCGCTGATTGTCGGCGACGAAGTCCTCGCGTTTCACGTGAAACAGCAGATCCAGCACGTTGGTATCCAGAACATCCCACGGACGAATCTGCTGTTCGACCATGTTGAAACGGGTTTTTTCGAAATCCATCAACTTAAACTCCGGAGGGCTGGGAGTCCGCTCCGCCCATGGAGGACAGCGTCGGCGGCAAGGACTCGAGTGATGACGATAACTTGCGATTATCCCATATTTGCCTTACCTTCACACGGCATCGCTAGGGGTCCTGCGCCTGGCGTTCGGCGCAGATGGCTACCAAAGTGTAGGCCATGGCGCCGGATGACGGAGCGCGGGTGAGAAATACCCTTGGAACCTGACCCGGATAATACCGGCGTAGGGAAGCGTCACCTGCCCGCCATGGCCACGCCATACCCGCAGCCGGCCCGTCCGGACCGCTCCTTGCGCCGCTTCATCGCTTTTGGAGACCCGCCCGATGAACGCGCCCGTGAACAAACAGATGGTGGTGGACGCCGCCGCCATCCAGCCTTTGCCCAATTCCCGCAAGATTTATGTAGCAGGCAGCCGCCCGGACATTCAAGTGCCGATGCGCGAGATTCGCCAGGCCGACACGCCGACCCAATTCGGCGGCGAGAAAAATCCGCCCATCTTCGTTTACGACACCAGCGGCCCTTATAGCGATCCGGCCGCCCGCATCGACATCCAGAGCGGCCTCGCGCCCTTGCGCGCCGCCTGGATCGCCGAGCGCGGCGACTGCGAGCGGCTCCCCGGCCTGTCCAGCGAATATGGCCGCGCCCGCGAGGCCGACCCCAGGCTGGCCGAGCTGCGCTTCAATTTGCAGCGCAAGCCGCGCCGCGCCAAGGCCGGCGGCAACGTCAGCCAGATGCACTACGCGCGCCGGGGCATCGTCACGCCGGAAATGGAGTTTGTCGCCATCCGCGAGAACCTGAACCGCCGCGCCTATGTGGAATCGCTGAAGGCCGCCGGCAACCAGCGGCTGCTGGATCTGATGACGCGCCAGCATGCCGGGCAAAGCTTCGGCGCCCAGCTGCCGGAAGAGATCACGCCGGAATTCGTGCGCCAGGAAGTGGCCGCCGGCCGCGCCATCATCCCGGCCAACATCAACCACCCGGAATCCGAGCCCATGATCATCGGCCGCAACTTTCTGGTGAAAATTAACGGCAATATCGGCAATAGCGCGGTAACGTCGTCGATCAGTGAGGAAGTGGACAAAATGACCTGGGGCACCCGCTGGGGTGCGGATACCATCATGGACCTGTCCACCGGCAAGAACATCCACGAAACCCGCGAGTGGATTCTGCGCAACAGCCCGGTGCCGATCGGCACCGTGCCCATCTACCAGGCGTTGGAAAAGGTGAACGGCAAGGCCGAGGATCTGACTTGGGAAATCTTCCGCGACACGCTGATCGAGCAGGCCGAGCAGGGCGTCGACTACTTCACCATCCATGCCGGCGTGCGCTTGGCCTACGTGCCGATGACCGCCGGCCGGATGACCGGCATCGTGTCGCGCGGCGGCTCCATCATGGCCAAGTGGTGTCTTGCGCATCACCGCGAGAATTTCCTCTACACCCACTTTGAAGAGATCTGCGAAATCATGAAGGCCTACGATGTGGCCTTCAGCCTGGGCGACGGCCTGAGGCCGGGCTCAGCCTGGGACGCCAACGACGAGGCGCAGCTGTCGGAGCTGAAAACCCTGGGCGAGCTGACCGAGATCGCCTGGAGGCACGACGTGCAGGTGATGATTGAAGGCCCCGGACACGTGCCGATGCAGCTGATCAAAGAGAATATGGACAAGGAGCTGGAATGGTGCCGCGAAGCGCCCTTCTACACCCTGGGGCCGTTGACCACCGACATCGCGCCCGGCTACGACCACATCACTTCGGCCATCGGCGCCGCGCAGATCGGCTGGTACGGCACCGCGATGCTGTGCTACGTGACGCAGAAAGAACACCTGGGTCTGCCGAACAAGAACGACGTCAAGGAAGGCATCATCACCTACAAGCTGGCGGCGCACGCGGCGGATCTGGCCAAGGGCCATCCCGGCGCGCAGATCCGCGACAACGCGCTGTCCAAGGCGCGCTTCGAATTCCGCTGGGAAGACCAGTTCAACCTGGGGCTGGACCCGGACAAGGCGCGCGATTTCCACGACGAGACGCTGCCGAAAGACAGCGCCAAGGTCGCGCACTTCTGCTCGATGTGCGGTCCGCACTTCTGCAGCATGAAGATTACCCAGGACGTGCGCGAATACGCGGCCAGCCAGGGCATAGGCGAGCAGGACGCGCTGCGCGAGGGGATGCGGGAAAAGTCGATCGAGTTCGTCAAAGGCGGCAGCAAGCTGTATGGCAAGGTCTGATCAATAGGTCAATTTTGGTATTTTTATGATTTTTTTGGCATAAAATGTCATCGGGTCGGCTTGTGAGCCGGCCCGTTTTTCATTTGGATCGCCAAAACATGCTGAAATCGTTTTTTGCCGCCGCGGAGACCGGCGGCGCCACTGTGGCCACCCGCCTGTCGAACCCGCGCCTGCAGTCCGGCGAAACGCTGCGCGGAGAGGTGAGGGTCTGCGGCGGAGCGGTCGACCAGCGCATCGCCAAAATAGAATTGCTGCTGCTGGCCGAGGCCGCAGGCGAGCGCGGCGGGGAAACCCTGTTGCTGGCCAGCCTGCCGGTCAGCGGCCCATGCCGGATTCCGGCCGGCTGCGAATGGCGCTTGCCGTTTCTGCTGCCCTTGCCGGAGGCGACGCCGGTCAATTGCCACCCGGCCCTGGGCGGCGAGCCGCTGGTGTGGGTCCATACCGACCTGGCCTTGGGCCAAGCGCGGGACGCCGGCGACAGCGACCGGCTGCAGGTGCTGCCGCCGCCGCGCATGGAAGCCTTGTTGCAGGCGTTTTCCCGGCTGGGCTGGGAGTTGGCGGGCGCTGGGGTGGAAGCCGGCATCGCCTATGTCGGCGGCGTCGCCGGCTCGCTGGGCTGCTATCAGGAATTGGAGCTGAGGCCGCGCGACGCCGGCTGGAACTGGAGCCAGATCCGGCTGACCCTGGTTCCCGACAGCCATGGGGTTGTCCATGTATGGATGGAAATCGCCGGCGATGGCCGCGACTATTGCCTGAGCCTGAGAATGGAGCCGGGTTGGGAGGCGGTGGACTGGACGGCGGAGATTCGCGCCAGGTTGGGCTTGTAAGCGCGGAAAACCGGCCGATGGGGCTGATTAGGCGTTCGCCGCGGAACAGAGGCGGCGGCGGGGGTCTAGCATGAGGAGGTGAAGCCAGCTTAGGGAGTCGATGATGGACACCAGCAATCATTTGTTGCCCGGCCTGTTTCGCCAGCTGGGCTTGCCGGACGAGCCCGCCGCCATCCGGGCCTTCATCTCCAGCCACCCGCTGCCGCCGCGCGTCGCCTTGGCCGATGCGCCGTTCTGGACGCCTGCCCAGGCCGCCTTCTTGTGTCAGGCGCTGGAGTGCGACGCCGAGTGGAGCGAGGCGGCGGACGAGTTGGCGGTGCTGCTGCAGCAGGGCGAGGGCTGACGATTGTGGATAAACCCGCTGATGGGCGGCGGCTTGTGGATAAGTCGCCGATCGCCTGTTTCCTTTTTCTGAGCTTAGAGGCCGCGCGGGAGTTGGGCGCTGGACAGGCTGGACGCCAAGGCCGTGCCGGCGCCGGTCCTGAGTGGACAGATGGCCAGTTTCGCCGCGGAGAAGGTAGTTGCCGGGATTGAATAGCGGCAAACCGGCATATAGCTTTAAGAGAATATCGTCGTCCTGGGGAACGGGATGAAACAGACCGATCAGACCCTGCTGGAACAGTTGCGGATCACCGAGTTCGAGATCGAGCAGCGCAAGCATCTGTTCGCGCTGGAGCCGCGCGACGAAATGCTGTTGCGCGCCGCCGGCAACCTGGTGGAGTCGCATCTGGAAGAGCTGGTGACGCGTTTTTACGAGCTGCAGACCAGCACGCCGGAGATCGCGCTCTTGATCGGCGACGCCGACACCCTGCAACGGCTGCGCGCGGCGCAGCGCCGCTACGTGGTGGACCTGTTCAGCGGCATTTACGATCTGGAATACGTCAACATCCGCTTGCGCATCGGTCTGGTGCACAAGCGCATCGGCGTGGAGCCCAAGCTGTACCTGGCGGCGGTGGATTCGCTGAAGTTCCTGCTGGCGGAAAAGCTCACCGAGCTGATCCCCGAGTCTGATGTGCGGCTGCATACGCTGCTGGCGTTGGACAAGCTGATGATGTTCGACGTGGCGCTGGTGTTCGAGACCTATATCCGCAGCCTGGTGGCCGAGATCGAAACCTCGCGCAACAAGTCCGAACAATACGCGCGCGCGCTGGAGGAAAAGGTGGCGACGCGCACCCGCCAGCTGGAGGAGCTATCGCGCACCGATCCGCTGACCGGCCTGCTCAACCGCCGCTATCTGGACGAGACGCTGACCCGGATGCTGCGCAGCGCGCAGCGCCGCTACGAAAAGGTGGCTCTGGTGTATCTGGACGTCGACGATTTCAAGCTGCTCAACGACAGCGAGGGCCACCAGCGCGGCGACGAGGTGCTGCGCATGCTGGGCGAAATCATCGGCCGCACTACCCGCCTCGAGGACGGCTGCTTCCGCTACGGCGGCGACGAATTCTGCATCGTGCTGCCCAATTGCGACCGCAAGCAGGCGGAGGAGGTGTTTCTCGCCCGCCTGAACGAGGAGTTGGCGGCTGTTCTGCCCGGCCTGACCCTGAGCGCGGGCTGTTCGGAAACCGGGCCCGATGATTTCGTGCTGCCGGAAGAGCTGTTGGGCAAGGCCGACCAGCGCATGTATGAGATGAAGCAACGCCACCGGATGGAGGTGGCCGCCGGTCCGGGCAAGACCGGCGAGCAAGCCAGCGTAGATCAGCCCATTGTCGGCCGCTAGAGCCGGCGCACCTGGTCGCGCCCCGACTGCTTGGCCAGATACAGGGCCTGGTCGGCCTTCTGCTGGGCGTCGGCGAAGTCCTGCTGCCGGCAATGCCATTCATGCACGCCGGCTGAGAACGCGCAGCGCAGTTCCGGCTGCTTGGGCAGCGGCGCCAACTGGCGGAAGGCCTGCAGCAGCCGCTCCGTCGCCAGCACCCCGTCCTCGATGTCCGCGTCCGGCATCAGCAGGCAGAACTCCTCGCCGCCATAGCGGATCAGCATGTCGTTGTCGCGGATGCCGCCCCGCAGCACGGCGGCCAGCACCTGCAGCACCGCGTCGCCGGCCGGATGGCCGTAGCGGTCGTTGACCGACTTGAAATGGTCGATGTCCAGCATCACGACGCAGACGCGCTCCACCGACGCTTCCAGCGTGCGCAGCCAGTATTGCAGCGCGCGGCGGTTGCCGGCGCCGGTCAGCGGGTCGAAGTTGGCCGCGTCCTCCAGCCGGTTGTGCTGGCGCTGCAGCACGATGTTGAGGAAGCCGACCGCGCCGCACACCTGGGCGGCGGCGGCGAAAGCCAGCGCCAACTGGTGCAGCTGGTCCAGGCTGTCCGGCGCAATGGCGGTTTGCAGCCGGAGGTAGAAATCGCTGGCGTCGCGCCAGACGAACAGCAGCGCGCCCAGCAGGAACAGCAGCGCGGTGGGGCTGAAGCGGTTGCGGCTGACCAGCCGCTCGGCGCGCTGGTACAGCCAGGCCGCGGCCAGGTAGAGCAGTGGAATCTCGGCGCTTTCCAGCATCAGCATCAGCGGGCGGTAGGGCAGCAGCTTGTCCAGCGTGGAAACCAGGCCGACGGCCAGCCACAGCCAGTTGGGCGGCTTCAACCCGGTGACGCGGGCGATGATGGTCAGCTGCAGCGCGATGCCGGCGTTGCTCATGCCGCTGCCCAGCGCCAGCCGCAGCATCTCTCCCTTGCCGGGCTCGACATAGCCTTCCACCAGCATGCCGGCGGCCAGCAGCAGCGAGGCCTGCAGCCAGCGGCGCCGAGCCCGGATGAGGTCGGAGCGCACGCTGTGCTGCCAGGTGATGAGACCGATGCTGGCGACCGCCAGCGAAACCATGATCAGCAGGGAATTGGACATGCGCGCCTATTGCGGAAGGATGAAACCATCGTCTCATCCTAGCAAAGGGGTTTTCGCGCTGTCACGGTCAGAAGCGGGCTGTCACCTTGCGACGCACGCTGTAATCGGGCCGCAGGCTGGCTTCGGCGTCGAGGAAATAGCGGTTGCTGTCCAGCATGAAATGCGGATCGTTGCTGGGCTCGGGGTCGGACCAGCGCTGGAACAGGCTGTCCACCTGGCCGGGAAGGCGGCAGGCCGCCAGCTCGGAGCGGAACGGGCGCTCGCCGAAGACGCGGGCGATCTCCGCCAGCAGCTGCAGGTGCGGGGCGCGAGTGTCGCGCGGCAGCAGCAAGACCAGCAGGCTGTGCACCGGCTCTCCGTCCAGCGCGTCGAAATCCAGCCCCCGCTTCAGGCCGAGAAACAGCGCGCGCACGTCGGCCAGGCCGGCGATGCGCGCGTGCGGCAGCGCCAGGCCGTGGCCCAGCGCCGTGCTGCCGGTTTCCTCGCGCTGCTGCAGCGCGGCCTGCAGCGCCGGCGCGTTCAGCGCGTGGCGCTGGCCCAGTTGGCGGGCGGCGTATTCGAACAACTGGCGCTTATCCGATATGTCGACGTCCAGCAGGATGTCGCTGCCGCGGCAGATGTCGGCCAGGGTTTGCATGGACCTTCTCCTGTGTGGTGGATGCAGGCTCATGCTAGGTCGGCGTGTCTAAATTGAATCTAAATAAACGGCGGCCGGACATCAAAATCTTGTTAACGCTATTCTTTCTTCGGCAGGATGGCGCCCTTGAGCGCCGACGCCTGTTCCTTCAGCTTGTCCACCTGCTGTTGCACCTCGGGATTTTGGGCGGCGGCGGAGGCGGCCAGCTTGGCCGCGCCGATCGCGGCGCTGGCCTGGTCCTTCAGCTGGCCGAGCGGCGCGCTGGCGCTGTCCACGCCCTGGTGCACGCTGCCGATGGCGGCCGACGCGGCCTGCTGCAGCTGGGTGGTTTGTTGCTGGTTGCAGCCGGCGAGCAACAGCGCGCTGCCGGCGGCGAGCATCACGATACGCATGGTTTTGTCCTAAACGGTGAAAGATGCTGTTAAAGAGCGGGGCAAGGGGGAGCAAGTTCCATTTTGTCGGACAACCAGCCCGGAATGACATTGGCAATGCGGGCGTTTGGGTTTAAGTTGTCGTCTCCCCCTTTACCGCCACGGAGTCCCGGATGATCACCGTCAGCGTCACCTATCCCCAGCGCGCCGGCGCGCGTTTCGATTTCGACTACTATCTGCGGCAGCACATGCCGATGGTGCAGCAACTGTTGGGCAATGCCCTGAAGGGCGCGAGGGTGGACCGCGGCTTGTCCGGCGCCGAGCCCGGCAGCGCGCCCGATTACGTCGCGCAGGCGACGCTGCTGTGCGAATCGACGGAGGCTTTCCAGCAGGCCTTCGGCCCGGTGGCCGCGCGCATCATGGGCGACATTCCCAATTACACCGACATCCAGCCGGTCATCCAGTACAACGAGGTGGCGCTGTGGGACGAGCGCCAGCCCGGCGTCAGCGGCTGGTACGCCAACGCGCAATAGGCGCTAGCAGCCTGTTCCGAAGTCTCGCCGACGCGCAGCGGGCATTGAACAGGTTCTCAGGCCAGGATGCGCGCGGCCAGGTCTCCCGGGGCCTGGCCGATGGCCAGCCGCGGCGCGCCGTGCCAGGCGGCCATCCGGCAGAGCGCGGCGGACAGGTCGTCGGCCAGCCGCTGGCTGACGCGCGCTCCCGGCTCCAGGTGCAGCGACTTGACCTCGAACACGCCTTCCTTGCGGTGGGCCTTGGCGTCCAGCCGGCCCACCAGCTTGCCGCGATTGAGGATGGGCAGGGTGAAATAGCCGTAGCGGCGTTTGGGCGCCGGCGTGTAGCACTCGATCTTGTAATCGAAATCGAACAGCTCCAGCGCGCGCTTGCGGTCCCACACCAGCGGGTCGAACGGCGACAGGATGGCGGTGTTGCCGCTGTTGAGCTTGTCGGCCGCGGCCAGTTCCAGCTCGGCGGCCAGGCTGGCGTGGACGAAGGCGTCGTGGCTCCAGCCTTCCACCCTCGCCGGGATCAGCTCGCCCTTGTCGGCCAGGCCGTGCAGCAGCTCGCCGTACGGCGCGCGCTTCAACCGGTAGTAGTCGGCCGCCCAGCCGGGCTTGACCACGCCCAGCGCGCGGCAGCTGTTGCGCACCATGTCCAGCTGCGCGTCTTCCGGCGACGGCAGGTCGCGCGCGTCGTCCCAGCCGGGCAATACCCGTTCGGCCAGGTCGTAGACGCGCTGGAACCCGCGCCGCTCCTTCACCATCAGCCGTCCCAGCGTGAACATCACTTCCAGGTGGCGCTTCTCCGGCTTCCAGTCCCACCAGCCGTTGCCCTTGCCGCCCTTGCGCTCGAAATCGGCCGAGCGCGCCGGGCCGTGGGCGCGGATGTGCTCGACGATGGCGTCGATGTCGGCGCGGTGTTGGTCCAGCCAGCGCTGCGAGTATTTCCAGCCCATGCTTTCGGCGTTCAGCATCCGGTGGCGCAGCAGCCGGTAGTCTTCCGTCGGCACGAAGCAGGCTTCGTGCGCCCAGTATTCGAACAGCGCGCCCTCGGCCAGCAACTGGTCCAGCCAGGCCGGGTCGTAGGCGCCGATGCGGCTGTACAGCACCAGGTAGGGGCTGCGGGCGACCACGCTGATGGTGTCGATCTGCAGCAGCGCCATGCGGCGGATGGCGGCCAGCGCGTCCGTCTTGGCCGCCTTGCGGCGCGGCGCGGCGAGCAGGCCCTGGGCGGCCAGTTGCAGGTGGCGGGCGTGTTGCAGCGATAGATGGAGGGTCATGGCCGAACCGGGAAGCGACGGGAAAAACGACTATACCAGCGGCGACCGTCGCCGTGTAATGCCGAAGGCATGACAAGCCGGCGCGCTTGTGGCAGGGTGGACAGTCCGTTTTCCATCCGGAGCAATGGCCATGATCAGCCATATCGACCACATCGTCCTGACCGTGCGCGACATTGAGGCGGCGGCGGCGTTCTACCAGCGCGCGCTGAAGCTGGAGGCGGTGACCTTCGGCAACGGCCGCCGCGCGCTGCGTTTCGGCAACCAGAAGATCAATCTGCAGTCATTGGGCCAGGAGACCCGCAATCATGCGGCGATCGGCTCCGGCGATCTGTGCCTGATCGCCGCCATCCCCCTGCCCGGAGTGATCGAGCATCTGAAGCGCGAGGGCGTGGCCATCGTCGAGGGGCCGATCACCCGCAGCGGCGCGATGGGCCCCATCACCTCGGTGTATTTCAAGGATCCGGACGGCAATCTGGTGGAAGTCAGCAGCTACAGTTTTTGATTCTCCGGACGGAAGGCCGCGCAGAGGGCGGAGGCGGGACAGGAACGATGCGGAATGGTTTGGATACTGTCTTTTTTATGTTATTGAAATGGTGTTGTGATTGTCGTTTAATTCAACGTCATTGCCGGGTAGCCGGCGATTCAACCCGGACGCCGGATGCATGCCGGCGCCCATTCCCAGGGCGATTTCATGGACAGCAGCAAAGCAGTGATTCAACGTTTCAACCGCGAGGTGATAGAGAACCGCGACATGGGGGCATTCGCCGAGTTGGTGGCGCCCGACTTCGTCAATCACTCGGCCCCGCCCGGCGTCCCCTCGGGGCCGGACGGTTTCGCCGGCTTCTTCACCGGCATGCTGCACCCGGCCTTGTCCGACATCCGCGTGCACATCCATGAGCAGATCGAGGAAAACGGCAAGGTGGTGACGCGCAAGACCATAGAAGCCACCCACACCGGCGCCTTCTTCGGCCAGGCCGCCAGCGGCAAGCGCATCGCCATCAACGCGATGGACATCGTGGTGGTGCGCGACGGCAAGTACGCCGAGCACTGGAGCTGCGCCGACCTGTACGGCGCGCTGGCCCAGATCCGCGGCGCCTGAGGCGGCGCGCTCAATCACTGCCGCGGGCGCTGAGGAAATCCCGCACCAGCTTGTCGTAGCTGCCGTCCTTGCGCATGCCCTCCAGCGCCAGGTCGAAGCGGGTCAGCAGCGCCTGCTGCTGCGAATGCTTGTTGATGGCGAGGTGGGAATGGTTGGCCGCCAGCGCTTCCGCCGACAGCGCGAAGCCATGGTAGCCGCCCTCCCGCAGCGCCAGCTGCAGCGGTTCGCGTATGCCCAGCACCACGTCCAGCCGGCCCAGCTTCAACTGCTGCAGATTCTGCTGGTCGCTGTCGCCGTCGAAGGCGGCGAACTTGCCGTCCTTGCGGGCCTGGTCGAATGCGTCGCCATAGCTCCAGCCGGCCATCACCCCCACTCTTTTGCCGTTCAGATCCTCCAGCCGGCGATAGGCTTGGCCGCCGGCGCGCGGGTAGGCCATGACCACCCGTTCGGTAAACAGCGGCTGGCTGAAGTCGAACAGCTTTTCCCGGCTGGCGGTCTTGATGATGCCGCCGGCGGCGGCGCTGCCGCCGCGCAATTCCTGCAGCGCCATGCGCCAGGATACGGCGCGAAGGGTGACGGCGATGCCGGCGCGTTCGCAGGCTTTGGCGACCAGCAGCGGGTAGAGCCCGGCCGCGCCCGGCTTGCCTGCGTACATCAGCGGCGGGTTGCTGGCGTCGAAGTCGACGATCAGGCCGGGCGGCTCGCCGGCGCGGCTGGCTAGGCAGGCGGTCAGCAACAGCAGCGACGCCAGCGCCTTGCGGAAAAACATCGGCCGCATCGGGACGGGCTCTTGGAGGTGGTCACTGTTGCAGCATAGTACCTGCGGCGGGCGGGCAAGAAAAAACGGAACCCGAGGGTTCCGTTGTCGCTGCCATGCCGGCCGAGTCTTACGGATAGACGATGCGCAAGAGATTGGTGGAGCCGGGGGTGCCGAAGGGCACGCCGGCGATGATCACCATCGGCTTGCCCTGCTCGGCCAGGCTGAGCTTGGTCGCGCAGAAGGTGGTTTTCACCACCATGTCTTCCAGGTTTTCGGCGTCCGGACCGTGGTAGGCGACCACGCCCCACACCAGCGTCAGCCGGCGCGCGGTTTCCAGCTTGGGCGAGATGCCCAGGATGGGGGTGGACGGGCGTTCGCGCGCCAGCGACAGACAGCTGGCGCCGCTGGTGGTGAAGGCGACGGCCACGGTGACCGGCAGCAGGGTGCTGACCTTGCGCACGCAGGCGGCGATGGCGTCGGTGCGGTCCGGCTCGTCGGCGGCGCTGTAGTCCAGCGCCATCACCTTGCGGTAGTCGGGCGCGCTTTCCACGCGGCGGATGATGCGGTCCATGATCTGCACCGCTTCCAGCGGATACTGGCCGGCGGCGGTCTCGGCCGACAGCATCACCGCGTCCGCGCCTTCGTAGACCGCGGTGGCCACGTCGTTGGCCTCGGCGCGGGTCGGCGTCGGCGCGGTGATCATCGATTCCAGCATCTGGGTGGCGACGATCACCGGGCGGCCCAGGTGGCGGCAGTGGTGGACGATGCGGCGCTGCGCCACCGGCACGTCTTCCGGCGGCAGCTCCACGCCCAGGTCGCCGCGCGCCACCATCACGCCGTCGGCCAGCGTGGCGATGGCTTCCAGATCGTCCACCGCCGACGGCTTCTCGATCTTGGCGACGATGCCGGCGCGCTTGCCGATGATGCCGCGCAGTTCCTTGACGTCGGCCGCGGTCTGGACGAAGGACATCGCCACCCAGTCGGCGCCTTCCTCCAGCGCGAACTCGGCGTCCTTGCGGTCCTTGTCGGTGATGGCCGACAGCGGCAGCACGGTGTTGGGCAGGTTGAAGCCCTTGTTGCTGGACAGCTCGCCGCCGACGGCGACGCGGGTGACGATGCGGCGCGGATGCATTTCCGTCACCTCGAACGCCAGCTTGCCGTCGTTGACTAGGATGCGGTGGCCGGGCTCCAGCGCTTCGAACGCTTCCGGATGCGGCAGGGTGGCGCGCTCGGCGCCGCCGTCGGTCTCGTCCAGCGTGAATTCGTAGCGGTCGCCGGTTTTCACCGTGGCCGGCTGCGGAAACTTGCCGATGCGCAGCTTGGGGCCCTGCAGGTCCACCAGCACGCCTATCGGGCGATCCAGCGCTTTCTCCGCGGCGCGGATGGCGGCCAGGCGGGCGCGATGGTCGTCATGGCTGCCGTGGCTCATATTGAGCCGGAAGATGTTGACCCCGGAACGGGCCAGTTCCAGGATTTTTTCCGGAGTGCTGGACGAGGGGCCGAGCGTGGCGAGTATTTTGGTGTTGCGAAGCATGACAGTCCTTTGCGGCCCATGCGGCCGAGTAGCTTGGAACCATTGCGTAATTCTTGCGGCGGGCGGTTGCCGGACGGGGCGCCGCGTCGCGTATCCGGTTGCGGCGATGATGCCATATCGCCGTTTTCGCTTTCTTGCGCTGGGTCGAATGCCCGGCGTTTCGCGCCGCGCGGCCCGTTGTGGAACCGGAGCCGGCCTTGCCGTTCATGCTGCCATATCTGCGTTGTAGCGGCAGGATTACGTGTTTGCGGCCATTTGTTGGCGAAACAACGTTTTGCGACGATGGTCTGATCGAAGCGTCCGCTTTTTAGTTTCGGTTATTTTCTTATTTTTTCGTTTTCATGCAAGCAGCTGTAGCGCATGCAAATGCTTGTTGCAGTGCGAAATAGGCGCTTTCCTCATCCATTTGTCCTGAAGCCTAGCCTGTTCTCGCCGCGAGGGCGGGAAAGGCGCGCTGCTTTTCCGGAACGGGGATGTGGAAATCGGCGCGTGTGAAAATGTAGCGCGGAGCTACATCTTTCAGTGAATTGATATTAAAGGATTTATTCTGTATCGCGCTGACGGCGATCTCTGGTTGCAGCGCGGAAAATGTATTTTTTTTTACCGGAAGATTGACAAGGTTCTGTTCGGGCCTAGAATTGTCCGCAAATAAAACGAACGTCATAAGCAAAAAAACAAACATTCGCGCAACGTCGACACCCAGGCATGTCCACCATGCCGCCTTACCGGCAAACAGGAGAAAGTCATGACCGATCAGTACGTGCTGGCCCTGGACCAGGGCACCACCAGTTCCCGCGCCATCCTATTCAACCGCGGCGGCGACATCGTGTCGCTGGCGCAGAAGGAATTCCGCCAAATCTATCCGCAGCCGGGCTGGGTCGAGCATGATCCGCAGGAAATCTGGGGCGGCCAGGTGGGCGTGGCCGCGGAAGCGGTGGCCAAGGCCGGCATCGACGGCCGCAGCATCGCCGCCATCGGCATCACCAACCAGCGCGAAACCACCATCGTCTGGGACCGCGAAACCGGCCAGCCGGTGTACAACGCCATCGTCTGGCAGGACCGCCGCACCGCCGAGTTCTGCGACGAGCTGAAGTCGCGCGGCCTCTCCGAGCTGATCCGCTCCAAGACCGGCTTGCTGGTCGACGCCTATTTCTCCGGCAGCAAGATCAAGTGGATTCTGGACAATGTGCCGGGCGCGCGCGATCGCGCCCGCGACGGCAAGCTGGCCTTCGGCACCGTCGACAGCTGGCTGATCTGGAACTTCACCCACGGCAAGGTGCACGTGACCGACGTGTCCAACGCCTCGCGCACCATGCTGTACAACATCCACACCCTGGAATGGGACGCCGAGCTCTTGGACATCATGGGCATCCCGGCCAGCATGCTGCCGGAAGTGAAAAGCTCCAGCGAAGTGTACGGCCACACCCACGCCGCCCACCTGGGCCGCGAAATCCCGATCGCCGGCGTGGCCGGCGACCAGCAGGCCGCGCTGTTCGGCCAGCAGTGCACCACGCCGGGCATGGTGAAGAACACCTACGGCACCGGCTGCTTCATGATGCTGAACACCGGCGACAAGCCGATCGAATCCAAGAACAATCTGCTGACCACCATCGCCTGGTCCGTGGACGGCAAGGTGCAGTACGCGCTGGAAGGCTCGATCTTCATCGGCGGCGCGGTGGTGAAATGGCTGCGCGACGGCCTGGGCATCATCCGCCACTCGGCCGACGTCGGCCCGCTGGCCCAGGAAGTGAAGGACAGCGACGGCGTCTACCTGGTGCCGGCCTTCGCCGGACTGGGCGCGCCGCACTGGAACGCCAGCGCCCGCGGCACCATCGTCGGCGCCACGCTGGGCACCAAGGCCGCCCACATCGCCCGCGCCGCGCTGGACAGCATCGCTTACCAGACCCGCGACGTGCTGAAGGCGATGGAAGCTGACGCCGGCATGAGCATCGCCGAGCTGCGCGTCGACGGCGGCGCCACCGTCAATGAGCTGCTGATGCAGTTCCAGTCCGACATTCTGGCCGTGAACGTGGTGCGCCCCAAGATCACCGAAACCACCGCGCTGGGCGCCGCCTACCTGGCCGGCCTGGCCGTCGGCTACTGGAAGAGCGTGGACGACATCCAGGGCCAATGGCAGTTGGACCGCCGCTTCCAGCCGGCGATGCCGGCCGGCGAAGTGGCCGCCAACGTCAAGGGCTGGCAACGCGCGGTCAATGCCGCCAAGGTGTGGGCCGACGACCAGGACTGACGGCGCGCGGGCCTGCCCGCTCCTAAGCGATGACGGCATGACCCGCCGCGCCAAGCGGCGGGCAACTCAAGATAAAGTTGGAAAGAGACAATCATGAATCCTTTGATGGGCGAATTCATCGGCACCGCCTTGCTGGTGCTGCTGGGCAACGGCGTGGTGGCCAACGTGCTGCTGAAGAACACCAAAGGCCACAACAGCGGCCTGATCGTGGTGGCCTTCGGCTGGGCGATGGCGGTGTTCGTCGGCGTGTTCAGCGTGGCGGCGATCAGCGGCGCGCATTTGAACCCGGCGGTATCGGTGGCGTTGGCCGTGGCCGGCAAGTTCCCGTGGGACAAGGTGCCGGGCTATGTCGCCGCGCAGATGCTGGGCGGCATGGCCGGCGCCGGCCTGATGTGGCTGATCTACCGCAAGCACTACGAAACCACCGACTGCGCCGACACCAAGCTGGCCACCTTCTGCACCGGCCCGGCCATCCGCAGCCTGCCGGGCAACCTGGTGTCCGAGATCGTCGCCACCTTCGTGCTGGTGTTCGCCATCCTGTCTATGGTGGCGCCCAAGATGTCGCTGGGCGCGATCGATGCGTTGCCGGTGGCCCTGTTGGTGCTGGGCATCGGCGTGTCGCTGGGCGGCACCACCGGCTACGCGATGAGCCCGGCGCGCGATCTGGCGCCGCGCATCATGCACGCCATCCTGCCCATCCCCGGCAAGCGCGACAGCGACTGGGGCTACGCCTGGGTGCCGGTGGTCGGTTCGCTGATCGGCGGCGCGCTGGCGGCGCTGGCTTTCACGCTGCCGCTTTGATGTTCTAGTCGTTTCGACGCCGCCGTGTCCGCACGGCGGCGTTTTCACAGGCTGGCGCCAGCCAGCCTGGCGCGGGACCGCCGCCGACAGAGCGCGCGGCCCGCCGGAGCGATCCGCCCCACGGGCGACGCCTTATGGTTTCGCCCGGGACGGTGGATGGCTGTTGTCCGCACCTCAACTCGGAAAGAAGTCCCATGATCAGTCTGTTCAAACCCGCGCCACACCTTCCCCCGCTGCCCGACGCGCAGCAGCACGGCCTGTACCGCCGGCTGCGCTGGCAGATATTCCTCGGCATCTTCATCGGCTACGCCGGCTACTACCTGGTGCGCAAGAATTTCTCGCTGGCCATGCCTTATCTGGTGGAGCAGGGCTTTTCGCGCGGCGACCTCGGCTTCGCGATGTCCGGCGTCGCCATCGCCTACGGCTTGTCCAAGTTCCTGATGGGCGCGGTGTCCGACCGCTCCAACCCGCGCGTGTTCCTGTCCGCCGGCCTGGTGCTGTCCGCCGCCGTCTTCCTGCTGATGGGCTTCGCGCCGTGGGCCACTTCCAGCGTCGGCATCATGTTCGTGCTGCTGTTCCTCAACGGCTGGTTCCAGGGCATGGGCTGGCCGGCCTGCGGCCGCACCATGGTGCACTGGTGGTCGCAGAAGGAGCGCGGCGGCGTGGTGTCGATCTGGAACTGCGCGCACAACGTCGGCGGCGGCCTGATCGGCCCGCTGTTCATCCTGGGCATGGGCTGGTTCAGCGACTGGCGCGCCGCCTTCTACGTGCCGGCCGCCGCCGCGATCGGCGTCGCCGTCTTCGCCTGGCTGACCATGCGCGACACGCCGCAGTCTTGCGGCCTGCCGCCGGTGGAGGCCTATCGGAACGACTATCCGGAAGACTACAGCGACACGCACGAGCAGGAGCTGACCGCGCGCGAAATCTTCAAGAAATACATCCTGCCCAACAAACTGCTGTGGTACATCGCGCTGGCCAACGTCTTCATCTACCTGCTGCGCTACGGCGTGCTGGACTGGGCGCCGACCTATCTGAAGGAGGTCAAGCACTTCTCGGTCGACAAGTCGTCGTGGGCCTATTTCCTGTACGAGTGGGCCGGCATCCCCGGCACGCTGCTGTGCGGCTGGATGTCGGACAAGCTGTTCCGCGGCAACCGCGGCGCCACCGGCGTGTTCTTCATGGCGCTGGTGACCCTGGCCACCGTCGTCTACTGGCTGAACCCGGCCGGCAACCCCACCGTGGACATGCTGGCGCTGATCGCCATCGGCTTTCTGATCTACGGCCCGGTGATGCTGGTGGGCCTGCACGCGCTGGAGCTGGCGCCGAAGAAGGCCGCCGGCACCGCCGCCGGCTTCACCGGCCTGTTCGGCTACCTGGGCGGCTCGGTGGCCGCCAATGCGGCGGTCGGCTACACCGTCGACCATTTCGGCTGGGACGGTGGCTTCGCGCTGCTAATCGGCTCCTGCGTCGCCGCCATCGTGCTGCTGGCGCTGACCACCTGGCATGGCCATCAACAGGGCAAGCTGGCCTCGGCTTGACGCGATGGGCGCGGCCGGCGACGCGTCGGCCGCGCAGAAGCCCATTCGCGTACATAAAACGCGCAAAATAAAACGTAAAACGAAAATCTTGTGTTGTATTAAGGTTCGTTATTAATTATTCTGGGTAGTAAAGCTGGCAAGGCCAGTCCGGACTTTAGCGAGGTATGCGGTGGAAACTTACGATCTGGTAATCATAGGCGGCGGCATCAACGGCGCGGGCATCGCGCGCGACGCCGCCGGGCGCGGCCTGTCGGTGCTGCTGTGCGAGAAGGACGACCTGGCCTCGCATACGTCGTCGGCCAGCACCAAGCTGATCCACGGCGGCCTGCGCTATCTGGAATATTACGAGTTCGGCCTGGTGCGCAAGGCGCTGCAGGAGCGCGAGGTGCTGCTGAAGGCCGCGCCGCACATCATCTGGCCGCTGCGCTTCGTGATGCCGCACGCGCGCGACCAGCGCCCGGAATGGATGATCCGCGCCGGCCTGTTCCTGTACGACCATCTGGCGAAGCGCGAAGTGCTGCCGGGTTCGGAAACCATCAGCTTCGCCAGGCATCCGTCGGGCGCGCCGCTGAAGGACGCGTTCAAGCGCGGCTTCGTCTATTCCGACGGCTGGGTGCAGGACGCGCGGCTGGTGGTGCTGAACGCGATGGACGCCGCCGAGCATGGCGCGAAAATCCATGTCCGCACCGCCTGCGTCGCCGCCCGCCGCGATGGCGAGCACTGGCTGGCCACGCTGGAGCGCGAGGACGGCTGCCGCTTCGAGGTCCGCGCCCGCGCGCTGGTCAACGCCGCCGGGCCGTGGGTGCAGAGCCTGATCGAAGACAAGCTGGCGATGCCGTCCAGCAAGTCCATCCGCCTGGTCAAGGGCAGCCACATCGTGGTGAAGAAGATCTTCGACCACCCGTTCGCCTACATCTTCCAGAACCCGGACAATCGCATCATCTTCGCCATTCCGTACGAGAAGGATTTCACCCTGATCGGCACCACCGACGTCGAATACCACGGCGACCCGGCCCAGGTGGCGATAGACGGCGACGAGATCCACTACCTGTGCGAGATGAGCAACCGCTATTTCCACAGCCAGATCGCGCCCGCCGACGTGTTGTCCACCTATTCCGGCGTGCGCCCGCTGCTGGACGACGCGTCCGACAACGCGTCCAGCGTCACCCGCGACTACGCGCTGGAGATGGACCTGAAAGGCGCGCCGCTGCTGTCGGTGTTCGGCGGCAAGATCACCACCTTCCGCAAGCTGGCGGAAGAGGCGGTGGACAAGATCGCGCCGCTGCTCGGCTGCGGCAAGGCCACCTGGACCGCCGGCGCGCCGCTGCCGGGCGGCGACATGCCGGGCGCCGATTTCGGCCGCTTCCTGCAGGGCCTGCGCCAGCGCCATCCGTGGCTGCCGGAAGCGCTCGCCGAGCGCTGGGCGCGCGCCTACGGCACCCGCGTCTCCAAGCTGATCGGCAAGGCGGACAGCCTGGCCGGTCTGGGCAAGGAAGTGCTGCCGGGCCTGTACGAGGCCGAGCTGGCCTATCTGGCTGACGCCGAATGGGCGACCCGCAGTGAGGACATCCTGTGGCGGCGCTCCAAACTGAAGCTGCACCTGCCGGCCAACGCCGCCGAGGTGGTGGACGCCTGGCTGGCCGCGCGCGCGCAGCCGCCGCGCGAGGCGCTGAGCGCCTGAGCGGTTTTCCCGATCTACAATACAGCCCGGTTCGCCGGGCTGTTTCGTTTCCGGCGCCGGCGCGCTAATGCCTCATTAAAAGCTTTCGTTTCACGACCTTGGCGGCATTGGCTAGCATGGTGCGGATGTCGATGAAGGGAGCGAAGATGCGCATTGCCTTGAGTGAGGCCCTGTTGGGCCGGATGCCGGAAATGGAAGTCAGCGGGCTGCTGGCGCTGGACCTTGACGCGGCCGGCTTGCCGGAAGCGGAGCTGGCTTTGCCGGCGCATGAGGCCGATCTGGACGCGCTATTGCTGCGCTGGAAGGAAATCTACCGCGCGCTGCCGGGCGACAAGAAGGCGCGCTGTTCGCTGGAGTATCTGGCGAAAGCGGCGCAAAAGGGCAAGCTGCGCCGCATCCTGCCGTTGGTGGACCTGTACAACCAGGCTTCCCTGTTGAGCCTGGCGCCGTTCGGCGGCGAGGACGTGGACAAGCTGGACGGCGAGCTGACGCTGGATCTGGCGCGCGGCGACGAAGCTTTCCTGCCCCTGGGCCGCGCCGAGGCGGAGCGCGCGCTGCCGGGCGAGGCGGCGTGGCTGAACGGCGGGCGCGAAGTGGTGTGCCGCTGCCTGAACTGGCTGGAGTCCGACCGTTTCAAGCTGACCGAGTCCAGCCGCAACGCGGTGTTCGTCAGCGAGCGGCCGGATGCCGGTTTCCCGTCCGGCGAAGCCGGCATGGATTGGCTGGAGCGGCGGCTGGCGCCGCATGCCGGCCGGCTGCTGCGGTTCCGGCTGAACGCCGCCAATCCGTTTTTCTCGGCCTGAAAACGCGCGTCCGGCTTCGGACGCGCGGCCTGGCCCTCACAGGCGGAACTTGCCCACCATGTCCTGCATGTGCGTGGACAGCCCGTTCAGGCTCACCACCGCGCCGTGCAGCTCGCCGGCGGCCAGGGTATTGTCGGCCACCATCTGCGACACCGTTTCGAAGCTGCCGGCGATGCTGTTGCACACGGTTTTCTGTTCCGCGATGGCGTCGCGGATCTGCACCACCCCGCCGCTGGCCTCCTGCACGCTGTCGTTGGCGGCCTGCAGGTTGGACATCACCGTTTCCATGGTGCCGCGGCTTTGCCGGGTGGCGTCCAGGCCGCTTTGCACCGTCGATCCCACTGATTGCGCGTTCTGGCTCAGCTGTTCCGTCACCAGTTTGATCTCGCTGGCCGCCTTGGCCGAGTTTTCCGCCAGCTTGCGCACTTCGTCGGCCACCACCGCGAAGCCGCGGCCCATCTCGCCGGCGCGCGCGGCCTCGATCGCCGCGTTCAGCGCCAGCAGATTGGTCTGCTCGGCGATGTCGCGGATCTGGCTGGTCAAATGGCCGATGGCCTGGGTGCTGTCGCGGAAGGCCTGCGAGGCGGTGTCGACCTGGCCCATCACCGTGTCTATGGTTTCCGCCTGGCGGCGCAGCCGCGCCACTTCTTCCAGCCCCTCGCGCGTCTTCTGCGCGCTGTTGTGCGAATCCTCGCTGATGCGCGAGGTCTGATCGGCGATGGTGTCTATGCTGGTGGCCATCTGTTCCAGCGAGGCGGCATTGCTGGCGATGGCGTCGTTCTGCGTTTCGGCGCCGCTGGCCAGCGCGCGGGCGGAGCGGCCCAGCTCCTGGCTGGTGTCGCCCACCTGCCTGGCGGCCTGGATCAGCTCGCTTATCAGCGCGCCCAGATGGATGCGCACCGTTTCGCTGCAGGCGGCGATGCGGCCGATCTCATCCATTCGCCCAGGCTGGAACGGCCGGGTGAAGTCGCCGTCGGCCAGCCGGGTCAGGTCGGCGACCACCTGGCGGGCGCGGCGGATGATGGTGGCGTTGACGTAATACAGGAAGAAGCCCAGCCCCAGCGCGGTGCCGATGGCCATGGCGACGCCCACCCGCCATAGCGCGGCGTTGGCGCTGGCTTCCGCGTCGGCCGCGTCGGCCTTGGCGCGCTTGGCCAACAGGTCGCTGGCCTGGGTCAGCAGGTCGGTCGGCGGGCGGTCCATGCCGGCCACCTGTTTGTCTCCGACCTTGGCGTCGCCGCCAGACTGTTTGAACGCCTCCAGGCCGCGGCGGTAGTCTTCGCCCATTTTCTGGTGGGCGGAGACGAATTGCTGCAGCAATTGCTGAGCCTGGGGATCCGATACCGACGCCGCCAGCGCGCTGCCCTCGTCGTGGACCTGGCCTTCCTTCTTCTCGAAATTGCCCCAGTATTTGGCCAGCTTGGCCGGATCCTGGCCGCGCAACAGCGTGTCCTTCCACTCCTGAACCTGCTTCTTGAAGTCCACTTGCATGGTCAGCACCTGCCGCACGCTCTGCTGGTCGGCCGCCACCTGGTCGCGGAAAGTGCGGATGCCGCCCCATAGCTGGTACAGGGAAAACAGCGACGCGCACAGCAGGATGGCGACCACCAGGCCGACGATGGCGGCCAGCTGTCCGGCCAGAGAGGTTTGGCGCTCCATGTGAAGCTCCCGACAAGAATGATTCTGTTCTAGTTGTAGGGCAGATTGTCTCTAACTAGGAAAGAATACTTAGCGGGGGCCGGGTTGTGGATAACTTGTCTTGTTGAAGATGGTTGTGGGTAAGTGGCAGGTCACTTCAATTGCGCGGCCAGCGCGCCGGCCGCGCGCGTCCTTTCCCAGCGCAGCCAGAGAAACAGCAGGCAAGCCAGCGCGCAGGCGACGGAGCATAGGGCGAGCGACGCGCGGTAGCCCCAGATCGCGGCGATGCCGCCGCCCAGCAGCGCGCCTAGCGCCATGCCGGCGGATATCGCGTTGGAGTACAGCGTGGACGCGTAGCCCAGACGCTCCCGGGCCAGTTGCTGGCATAGCTGGAGCCCCGCGGTGGCGCTCAAGGCGATGCAGGCGGCAGGCAGCCATTGAAGCAGCAGAATGAGCTGCCAGGCATCGACCATGACGAATACGATGTAATAGCCCGCGCCCAGCATGGCGGCGGCCAGCAGCTGTTTTTCAGGCGGCCAGCGGCGGCTGATCTTGCCGGACAGCATCATCAAAGGAATCTCTATCGCGGCGGTTAATCCGAACAGCACCCCTGGCAGCCATGCGGGCGCATGCGGCTGCAGAGCCAGGTGGAGCGGCATCTGGATGATGTAATTATTGATTGCGACATAGAGCACCCCGATGCCGGCGGCCACCAGCCACATCGCTTTGCCGGGTTTGTCGTCGATCGCGTCCGCCGCGGGCGCGGCTTGCGGTTTGTCGCTGGCGGGAAGCCGATAACTGGCCAGCCAGATCAGGCCATAGATGGCGATCAAGAGCGCGAATGCGGCCTGGTAGCCAAGGGCGGCGGCGATGCCGAATGAAAGAGGGGGGCCGATCACCCAGGCCAGGGACACCATGGCGCGCATGGAGCCCAGCATGCCCGCGCTGTTGCCCGACGATCGCGACGCCGCCAGCGCAAACAGTTGCGGCGCGGCAATCGAGGTCAGGCTGACCAGGCTCAGGCTGGCCAAGGCCAGCCAGACCTTGTCGCGCAGCGTGGCGAAAGCGAGGAAGGCCAGCATGCCCGCCAGCGCGGATAGACGGATCAACCGCTGCCGCGGCCGGCCGTCGTCGGAGCGTGCGCCTACCCAGTGCGACGTCAGCATGGCGCAGCCGATGGACAGCGCCATATACACGCCGACGAAGCCGGGGCTGGCCCCCAGCTCGCGCACGAAGAAAGAGCTTTGCAGGGGATTGAACAGCGCGGTGCTCATGCCTGTGAGGAAGATGCTGGCGAGCAAGGAGGAGTCGCGGAAGGTCATGGATGGCGTCCCATCAATGGAATAAGGCCTGAGCCGGGGCGGGCAAAGCGTAGAGCAGGGCGGCGAAGCGGAATGAGTGCGCCGGCTGCCAGTCCGCATGATGCGTCGGCAGCCGAGCCAGCCAGCTCAACTGCCTGAGGGCCGCTTCCGGGTCTGGTCGCAGCGCGGCGGCCAGCCATGCTTCTGGCACGATGAACTCGGCCATGCCGCGCAGCGAAGCATAGGCCTGGATCGCGTCGGCTTCGCCGCGCCGGATGCGCATCTCGATGCGGGGGCCATTCGACCAATGCAGGTCGAGGCGGATATCGTCCCGCCGGTTTGAGCCGAATCGCAGTTCGACCGGCGCGTCGGGCCAGTCGGCGAGCAGGCCGCACAGGGCCAAGGCGTCAGCCAGCCGATCCGCTGGCGCCGCGGTAGTCCATTCCCATCGCAGCGTTTCCAACTGCTTGGGAGGCAGCGATTGCCGGAGCGCGCCGCGAACATCGGCGCGATAACCGGCGGGAAGGCCGCTTTTCAGCCAGGGGCTGGAAAGGTCGGGCCGCGGTCCGTTCCGCAGCAGCAGCTGGGCGAAGCGGGAGGGGGGCAGGTAAGCGGGCAGGCCGGCCGCCAGCGTCTCCTCCAGTCGCCGGGGCAGCTCGGAGTCGTTGCCGGCGGCGTATAGGCAGGCGGGTGCGGCCGGCATTGCCGGGAGCGTGTCCAAATGGATTCCCGCTATCGTTTTGGACGCCGGCAGCGCGGCTTCTGGCGTGCCTTGCTCTTGCCGCCACGCGATGAGCGGAGGCGCGCCGAGAGCGGCGCGGGCCGCCGCCATCCAGGGCTGGGCGGACAAGGGTTGGAACGACGCGTCCAGCTGCGCGGATCCGCCATTGGATATGCGCTCGCACAGCTCGGTGGCATGGATCGCCAGTTCGCCGCCGCATAGCAACGGGGAATGATTGCGGATCGCCAGGCAAAGGTTGGCGATACCCATGCATTGATCCATTTCCATGCCGTAATCGTGGATAAAGCCCGCGCCGCGCTCAGGCGCGATGGTGCGGGTCTCCACGTGTTGGCCGTCGCCCAGGGGCCGGCGGCGGGAAAGGCGCAGAGGGGAAAAATAATCCCAGCAGTCTTCCAGCGCCAAGCTGCCCTCATCGCCATGAATGGCGATGCTCCTGTCCGCGGTGTCGCATACGATGCCGCAGGTGAGATGGCCGGTGACGCCATTGGCGAAATCCAGCACGCTGGTGGTGAAGTCGGGCGAGGGGCCGGGGGGGAGCGGCGCCCCCGCAACCCGCTTGTCGGGGATCGCCGTCCGGGTGAGGCTGTCCACCGATTTGACCGGGCCGAACCAGGCCAGCGCGATGGACAGCGAATAGGCGCTGTGCTCGGCGGTGCAACCGGTTTCGAATTCGTTGGCGTAGGGCCAGCCCACGCCCAGCGGGTTGATCCAGCGCTCCGGCCTGGCCAGGTCGACGCGGAAATCATGCATGGACAGATGCAGGAAACGGGGACGGCCGATCGCGCCTTGTTCCAGCAGCTGAGCCGCCAGCGTCACCGCAGGGCTGAGCAGGCAGGACGGCGCTGCGCCGAGCAGAACCCCGTGGTGCTGGGCGACCCGCTGCAAGGTTCTGGCCTGTTCGCCGGTCATCGCCAGCGGTTTTTCGCTGTATAGGTGCTTGCCGGATCGCAGAATGCGCAGATTGGCGTCGAAATGCTGTTGCGGCGGGGTCAGGTTGACGACGATATCGATGTCGGAATCCGCCAGCAGGGCGTCAAAAGACGGATAGGCGCGGGCATGGAAATGCGCGGCCCAGCGCGAGGCGCGCTGTTCATCGGTATCGTAGCCGCCGCATATCGAGAACAGGGCGCGGTGGTTGAATGCCGCCATCGCGTAGTAATAGGCCATGTAGCCGCAGCCGAGAATGGCGACTTTCAACATAGCGCGCTTTCCACCGGCGCCGCGCGGGCTGGGCGCGGCAGGTAAGCGTTGACGTCCAGCGGCTTGTTGTTGGCCGCCAGGCAGTCCAGGTATGCGAGCAGCTGAGGTTGCGGATAACGCGCGGCCAGGCGGCGCAGCGTGTCGGCGACGCGCTGTTCGCGTTGCGCATTGGAGGCCACCTCCTCCTGGTGCGGGAGGTGAATGGATCGGCATTCGCGATCCAGCGTCCAGTGCGAATCCGGGCTGTTGAACAGGCGAATGGCGAGGTCGAAATCCTCGCCGCCCCACTGGCGGAAATCATCGTCGAAGCCGCCCGCTTCATGAAAATGCGCGCGCTCCAGCGAGACATGGCAGGTCCAGAACACGTCGAACGGCACCGGCCAGTCGGAAAGATCGTCGCCATGGCGCAGATAGCGCCCCTCGCGCACATCGGCCACCCGCATGGCGCGCAATGCGGCGATGGATGCTTCTACCCGCTCTGGATCGACGCGGCGGGGCCAGTCGGGATCGGGGCTGGGGCCGCCCCACTCGGTGTGCAGGGTCTGCGCCATATAGCCGTAGACGTAGCCAATCACGATTTGACGGGGCCGCGCGGCATGGCGGCGGCAATGCGCGGCCAGTCCCGTTTCCGCCAATAGCACGCCGGAGTCCAGAAATAGAATGATGTCGCCGTTTGCCGCCGCGACGCCTTGATTGCGCGCGGTGGCGGCGCGGAAGCCCTGGTCGGGTTGCCATAGGTATTGCAGGGACAGCGCGGAGGCGAAACGGGAGGCGACTTGTTCGGTGTCGTCGGATGAACCGTCGTCGCAGACGATCACTTCGAACTGGCGGCGCGGCAGGGTTTGTCGCTCCAGGGCGCGAAGCGAGGCGGCCAGCAGCGCCGAGCAATTGTAGGTTGGAATGACGATCGAAATTTTCATGATGGCCGGAAGGTATATTTCGATAAGGCTGGTTTCGCGGTGACGACTCGGAAACCGGCGGCGCGTGCAGCGAAGCGACTCAGCTTGTGGCCGTTTCTTGCGGCCTTTCCTGGATGGGCAGCGGGTCACGCCGCGCCAGCGCCAGTCCGTCGCCGCCGAACAGATGGCAATGGCGCGGGTCCGGCGCCAGGAAGCGGCGCTCGCCCGGGCGCGGCTCGGTCTCGTGGCCGGGCAGCTTCAGCGCGATGGTCTCGCCCTCGCCTTCGTGGCGCAGGTAGACGATCTGCTGGTCGCCCAGGTGCTCCACCAGCTGCACCGTCGCCGGCAGGCCGGATTCGGCGAAGTACAGGTGCTCGGCGCGCACGCCCAGCGTCAGCGGGCCGTCGCCGGCATCGGCCAGCGGCAATGTCAGGCGGAATGCGCCCGGCAGTTCCAGCTCGATGCCGGCGGCGTGCTGGTCCAGCGCCCGCGCCGGGATGAAGTTCATCTTGGGCGAGCCGAGGAAGCCGGCGACGAAGCGGTTGGCCGGGCGGTTGTACAGCTCCAGCGGCGTGCCCACCTGCTCGATGCGGCCGGCGTTGAACACCGCGATGCGGTGGCCCATGGTCATCGCCTCCACCTGGTCGTGGGTGACGTAGATCATGGTGCTGCCCAGCTCCTGGTGCAGCCGGGCCAGCTCGATCCGCATCTGCACCCTGAGCGCGGCGTCCAGATTGGACAAGGGCTCGTCGAACAGGAACACGCCGGGCTTGCGCACGATGGCGCGGCCGATGGCGACGCGTTGGCGCTGGCCGCCGGACAGGGCCTTGGGCTTGCGCTCCAGCAGGTGCTCGATCTGCAGCGTCTGCGCGGCGCGGCGCACGGCGGCGTCGACTTCGGCCTTGCTCTTGCCGGCCAGCTTCAGGCTGAAGGCCATATTGTCGCGCACCGTCATGTGCGGGTAGAGCGCGTAGCTCTGGAACACCATCGCCAGGCCGCGCTTGGCGGGCTCGATTTCGTTGGCCAGCCTGTCGTCTATCCACAATTCGCCGGCGCTGATGTCCTCCAGCCCGGCGATCATCCGCATCATCGTCGATTTGCCGCAGCCGGACGGACCGACGAAAACCATGAATTCGCCATCGCGGATGTCCAGGCTGACATCGTGGATCACTGCATTGCCGTCGTCGTACACCTTGCGGATGTTCTTCAGCGAGAGTCGGGACATCTCATTGCTCCTGATGGGGTTGGCCCAGGTCCACCGGCAGCCGGCCGGCGGCGGCGATTTCGCCGGCCAGGCAGCGGCTGGCCGCGAAGAGCGCGGCGTCGGCGAAGCCGTAGCTGATCAAGGCCGGCGCGGCGATGTCGGCGGCGGCGTAGGGGTTCCATAATGCCAGATGCAAGTCCGGCCTCCATTCCTGTTGCTCGCGCCGGCCGTAGCGCTCGCGGGTGGTCGAGGCCAGCACAGTGAACAGGCCGTCCTGCGGCAGCGTCGACCAGGCCAGCGAGGCGCGCTCCTTGAAGCGGACGACCTCCAGCGCGTGGCGAAGGGACAGCGCGGCGATCAGCGCGTCGGCCGCCAGTCCTTCCTCGGACACGCCGTCGGACGGCGCCTGGTCCTGCACCACCAGCCGCAGCCTTTGGCCGGCCGGCAGCGTCGGGATCTCGCCATGAGCGGTCAGCGCGCGGGTCCAGGCGTCGGCGAACAGCGCCTCGTCGGCCGCGCGCTGTTGGGCGGCGTAGTCGTAATCGGAAACGCTGGGATAGCGGCGGATCAGCGCGTCCACCCGCGCGGCGGCTTCGGCCAGGCGCGCTTCGGCCAAGTCGCCGCTGTGCAAGGCGGCGCGCAGCGCGTCGAAGCTGGCTTCCATCTCGTCGGCGAACTGCAGCACCAGCGCCAAATCCGCCCCGGCTTTCAGCGTTTGCACCGCGCCGGCCGGCTGGCCCCAGCGCTCGCGTATCGCTTTCATGTTCAGCGCGTCGGTGATGGCCACGCCGGGGTAGCCCAGCTCGCGCCGCAGCAGGCCGGTGAGGATGGCCGGCGACAGCGTGGCCGGCCATTCGGCGTCCAGCGCCGGAAAACGGATGTGGGCGCTCATCAGCGCCGGCGCGTGGGCGGACAGCGCCTTGAACGGCGCCAGCTCGTAGTCGCGCAGCTCGGCCTGCGGCTTGTCCACCACCGGCAGGTCGAGGTGGGAGTCGGTGTGGGTGTCGCCGTGGCCGGGGAAATGCTTGACGCAGCAGGCGACGCCCTCGGCCAGATGGCCCTCCATCCAGGCGCGGGCCAGGGCGGCGGCGCGCGCCGGATCGGCGCCGAACGAGCGCTCGCCTATCACCGGATTGGCCGGGTTGTTGTTCAGGTCCAGCACCGGAGCGAAGTTCCAGTTGACGCCCAGGCTCTTGATGCCGCGCGCCACCGCGCCGCCGACCTGGCGCGCCAGCGCCTCGTCGCCGACGGCGGCCAGCGCCATCGCCGCCGGGGCCTGCGGCAGGAAGCGGGTGCGCATCACCGCGCCGCCTTCCTGATCGAGGGCGATCAGCACCTCGTCGCCGAGCGCGCGTTTCAGGTCGGCCACCAGACGGCGGGTGGAGGCCGCGTCCGGCACGTTGCGGCGGAACAGGCAGACGGCGCGCACGCGCATTTTCCGCAGCCGCGCCGCTTCTTCATCGCTCAATGCCGGGCCTTCCACGTCCACCATCAGGCAGCGGCCGGCCAGCTGGTCCAGTGGTTCCTTGCTCAGGGTCATTTCACCGCTCCATCGAATCCGCGCAGGAAATAGCGCTGGGTGAACAGGAATACGATCAGGATGGGCAGCACGGTCAGCACCGCGCCGGCCGCCACCACCCGCGTTTTGAAGCTGAAGGCGCCGGCCAGGTACAGCACGCCGACCGACAGTGGAAACTTGTCCGGGCTGGACATCACGATGGACGGCCAGATGTACTGGTTCCACGCCGACACCGTGGTCAGGATGGTCAGCGCCGCCAGCGCCGGGCGCGCCAGCGGCAGCATGATGCGCCAGAAGATCTGCCACTCGGACGCGCCGTCGACGCGGGCGGCGTCGATCAGATCTTGCGGCACCGCCTCGAACGCCTGCTTCAAGAGGAAGATGCCCACCGCGCCGGCCAGCGTCGGCAGCACCACGCCGCTGTAGCTGTCGGTCAGCTGCAGCTTGGACACGGTGATGAAGTTGACCAGGAAGTTGACCTCGCTGGGCAGGATCATGGTGGCGAGGATGGCGCCGAACACCAGCCGGCGGCCGGGAAACTTCATGCGCGCCAGCGGGTAAGCGGCCAGCGCGCTGACCAGCAGCGTGCCGGCCACCGTCAGCGCGGCGATGGCGAAGGAGTTGCGGTAGAAGGCCAGGATGTCGATGCTGGACACCGCCTCGCGGAAATGGTCCAGCGTCGGCGCGGTGGGCAGCAGCGGCGGCGGGAAGGCGTATACCTCGCCGTCGCCGGACAGCGCCGTCACCAGCGTCCACCAGAACGGGTAGACGGTGATCAGAGCGATCGCCGACAGCGCCAGGTAATGGACGGCCCGCGCGGCCAGCCGGTCCGCCCGCGCGCGGACGGCGGGGGCGGCCAGGGTGGTGGAGTGGTTCATCGCGTCTCCTCAGCGGTCTCGTGGTTGCAGGTAGCGGAAGTTCAGCCAGGCCAACGCGATGCAGAATGCCGACATCACCAGGCTGGCGGCCAGCGCGCGGCCGAAATTGAGCGACTTGATGCCGAACTCGTAGGCGTAAAAGAGCGCGGTGTAGGTGGACTGCATCGGCCCGCCCTTGGTCAGGATCTGCACTTCCTCGAAGGCCTTCACCGCCGCCAGCACCGACATCACCGAGCACAGCAGGATGGTGGGGGCCAACAGCGGCACGGTGATGCGCCAGAAGCGCTGCCAGCGGCCGGCGCCGTCCAGCTGCGCCGCTTCGTAGACGTCGGCCGGGATCGCTTGCAGGCCGGCCAGGTACAGCACCATGTACCAGCCGATGCCGCGCCAGACGGTGATGAACATCACCGCGAACAGCGCGATGTGGTCGTCGGAGAGCCAGCCCACCGGATCATTGATCAGATGCAGCCAGCGCAGCGCGGCGTTGAGCACGCCGTCCTCGGTGTACATGAAGTTCCAGATGATGCCGATCACCGACACCGAGGTGACCACCGGCAGATAATAGGCGGCGCGGAACAGCTTGATGCCGGGCAGGTTGTTGTTGACCAGCACCGCCAGCAGCATCGCCAACAGCTGGATGAGAGGCACCACCAGCAGATACAGCGCCGAGTTCTTCAGCGCCGACAGGAACAGCTCGTCGCCGAACAGGTCGCGGAAATTGTCCAGGCCCACCCATTGCGGCGCGTCGATCAGGTTGTAGCGCGTGAAGGCGAGGAAGGAGCCGAAGCCCACCGGCCAGAACGAGAACGCGGCCAGCAGCAGCAATGCCGGCGCCAGGAACAGATAAGCCTGCAGCGTGGTCTTGCGGGGTTTGCGCATATGAAGTGCCACCGTGTCTGAAAGAGAGGCGGCCCGCCGCCGGCGAGGGCGGCGGGCGCGGACAAAGGCCGGTCTTACAGCTTGCCGTTCCAGTAGGCGGCGGCCTCGTCCAGCGCGGCTTTGGCGTCCTGGCGGCCGGTCACCGCCTTTTCCACCGCGGCGGACAGCCTGGCCGACAGCGTGTCGGCGTTCTTCACCGACAGGAACAAGGTGCGGGTCTTGTCCAGATTGGCGGCGGCGATGCCGACCGCGCGCTCGGCCGGACCGGCGTTGGCGGCCACTTTCTGGAAGTGCGGGTCTTGCGCCGCCTTGCGCGCGGTGGGCAGTGTGCCGGCCAGCTTGGCGAAGGCCAGCTGGTTGTCGGCGTTGGTCAGGTAGTTGCCGAACTTGCCGATCTCCGGCAGCAGCGCCTTGTCCACGTTGCGGGCCACGGCGAAGTTGAACATCCAGCCGCCGGCGGCGATGCCGGTGGGGCCCAGCGGCGCGGCGGCGACGCGGGTGTCGCGGTAGACCTTGGGCGCTTCGTCGCGGACGCGGGTCAACGCGGTGGGGCTGGATTCCAGCATCGCCATGCGGCCGCTGTTGTAGGCGGCCATCGCCACCTGGAAGTTGTCCTGGACGAACAGATTGTCCTTCATCAGCGCGCCGGCCTTGTAGGCTTCGGCCAGCTTCTTGACGAAGGCGACGTGGGCCGGGCTGTTGAACGCCGGCTTGCCGTCCTTGATCACATCGAGGCCGTTTTGCAGGAACAGGCCCTCGATCTTGGTCGGCCCCATCTTGGGCGCGAAGCCGGCGGCGCCGGTCTTGGCCTTGATGACCTTCGCGTACTGCAGCTCCTCATCGAAGGACTTGGGCGGCTTGTTCGGGTCCAGGCCGGCTTTCTTGAACAAGGCGGCGTTGTAGGCGATGACATCCGCGCCGTTGTAGTGCGGGAAGGCATAGGCCTTGCCGTTGAAGGTGACGTCCTTCAGCGCGCCGGCCACGTACTGATTCTTGTCGATCAGACCATCCAGCGGCTGGATCAGGCCTTCCTGCTGGTAGTCGTAGGCCCAGGGCACGTTCAGGTTGACCAGCGCCGGCGGTTTGCCGGCGCCGACGGCGGCGGTGAATTTGGCCTGGATCACATCCCAGGGATAATCGGTCCATTTCACTTCCACATTCGGATGCTGGGCGTTGTACTTGCCGACCAGCTCCTTGAAATAGCCGTCGAACTTGGGCGACAGGCTCATGGTCCACACTTCCAGCACCGGTTTGTCGGCGGCGTGGGCGAACAGGGGCGCGGCGGCGATCAGCAGCGACAGGCTCAGGGTTTTCAGTTTCATCGTGCGGTTTCTCCTTTTCGGCTTCGCTTATCGGAACCGATAGGCGAAGCGGCCGGCACTGGCATGCCGGCCACTGGTGGATCAGAAGGTCTTGCTGTAGGAGGCGATCACTTTCACGTCGTTGCGGTTGCTTTTGTCGCCGGTGAAGCCGTGGGTGCGCAGCTGCGCCGGGTAGACGCCTATGCTGGCGCCCTTGAGCGGCCCGCTTTGCACCGAGTAGGCCACGCTCAGATCCACCTCGTTGAAGTGGGTGTCGCCCAGATTGGGACGCGCGCTGTCGTATTGGTTTTTGACATTGCTGGCGTAATTGGCGGATGCGCCCATGGTCAAGCCGGGCACGCCCAGCTTGGCGAAGTCATAGCTGACGCCGATTTTGACCACTCGCATGCCATCCCAGACAAAGTCGTCGTCCTGGCCCCAGGTCTGGATGAAGTTGCGGTTGTCGGAGTTGCCCCACGGCGTCAGGCGGAAATTCAACTCGCCGGAGTCGGGCGCGTGGGTGGCGCCGTAACCGCCCATCAGCGTCCAGCCACCGGTGGCGTAGCTAAGGCTGCCGCTGGCATGCCATTCATTCTTGGGATTGGCGATGCCGGACAGCGCGGTCTGGTATTTGCCGGTGAAGTAGTAGCCGGTGGCGGTCAGCTTGTCGGCGCCCAGAGACCAGGTGTAAGACGCGGCGATCTGCGCGTTGCGGCGGTAGTCCTTGCCCTCGCCGAAACCGATGTCGACGAAGTAGTTGCTGGGCGCGTAGCGGAAGCCGATGCTATGGACGTAGTCCACTTTGCGGCCGTCATTATAGGGTGCCCGGTTCTGGTGCCACTGGTTGGTCATGTCGCGGAAACGGGTATCCCACTCATTGCGGAACTGGTCTGCCCAGCCATAGCCGACTTCGAAGTCGCCCAGCTTGTATTTTCCCTCCAGGCCGCGATAGGCATGCGATTGCAGGCCGCCGGACGTGCCCAGCGTGCCTATGCTGATCGGGGTGTAGCCTGCGCGGGCGGAAAAGCCTTGGCCATCGGCGCTCTGGCGGAATTTCAACGCGGCCTGGCTCAGCACCGCGCTGCTCTTGTCCTTGCCGCCGCCGTTTTCGTCCGGATCGCTGGTGTCGTTCAAGTCGTGGTACAGCACCTCCGACCAGCCCTGCCCTTTGGTGAGGCGGATGGCGGCATGGGCGGCGGCGTCGAAACCCAGATGGTCCCAGGCATAGCCGGATTTGAAATTCAATCCCAGGTTCAAGGCGTTGACATGGATGTCATGACGATTGCCCTTGCCGGGAGCGTCCCATTGGGCTTGCCGATCGCGCCCATAGTAGAGCGCGCTGAAGGTGGTTTCCGATTTGGTCAGCAGGTCATAGACGTCGCTTTCCGGAATGGCTTGCGCGGTGCCTTTCAGCGCGGGGCCGTCGCTGCCGGGAGGGACGGACGATTCTTCCGCCGCGAGGGCGTGGCCGGACAGCACGGCCATGATTGCCAGGAATAAGACGCGTTTCTTGTGCATGAGATTGCTCCAGGTCCGATTGCCGAATTCAGGGGTGGACGTCCTGGAGGCACGTTAGCTGGTCTTATATTGGTCTTCAATTGGTATGAGACAATTCTGGTTGAAATTGAATGTCATGGCGTTGCAATGTTGCCATGCAAGATAACAATCTTAATAAAAATCCAATTAATGATAATTATTGGCAACAAATAAAGGGTTAACTAGCAAATAATCGCAATTTAAGTCTGTTGTGTGATGAGTTTGGAATGAGTGATGATTGACTGTGAAAATAAACCAGTGAAATACCAATAATGGATGTTCTGAATAGAAACTCGATGTTCGAATTGCGGATGTTGCAACGCAGCATCCGCGCAAAGAAAGATGCCCGCGCGAAGCGGGCCAAAACGAGAGAGGAAGGTTCAAAGGGGAGGCAGGTCTCCCCGGAGGAAAGGTTTGACGGCTACTGGCCAGGCTCCTGATTCCGCATTGCGCCGATTTGTTGTAGTGCCCGCGCGGCGCGTCTTGCCTCAGACGCGCAACTGAATTCTGTTAGCCGCTCCGGGCAAGCACTCAAGCATTGCGGCGGAAACGGGCGCCTCGCGAGGCCTTGGGCAGGCTATCAGGCCTGCCAGGCGGTGGCGGTCAAGGATTGCGGCGTCTGGTCAGAGGTTGTCGGCTGGCCGCCGGCCGGCAGCTTGAAGCGGCTGATCGCCGCCTGCAGCGCGCCGGCCATCTGTTCCACCTGGCCGGCGGCCTCGGCGGTTTGCGTCGCGGCGGCGCTGGTTTCCTCCGACATCTGCGCCACTTGCTCGACATTGGCGGCGATGCTGGTGCCGGCCTGCTGCTGTTCGTTCAGCGAGATCGATATCGTCGACAAGGAGCCCTTCACCCGGTCGACATTGCCGGCGATGCCGGTGATCGCCTCGCGGGCGCTGCTGGCCTGGGCCAGCCCGGTTTCCATCTGGTCCACCGTGTGGTGGATGTTGTCGACCACGTGTTGGCTGCAGTCCAGCATCTCGCGGATGCTGCCGCTGATTTCTGTGGTGGACTGCGCGGTGCGTTCCGATAGCTTGCGCACCTCGTCGGCCACCACGGCGAAGCCGCGGCCCTGTTCGCCGGCGCGGGCGGCTTCGATCGCCGCGTTCAGCGCCAACAGATTGGTCTGTTCGGCCACGTCGCGGATCACCTGGATCACATTGGCGATATCTTGCGAGCGGCTGCCCATCAGGTCGGCCTGCTGCTGCGAGGAGCGCGCCTGCTCGGCGACGCGGCCTATCGTCTGCAGAGTTTGGTCGATGATGGTCTCGCCCTGATGGGCCAGCTCGCCGCTGGACACCGAATCCTTGGCCACGTCGGAGGCGGTGTCGTTGACTGAGCAGATGCTGACCGACAGCTGTTCCACCGACGCCGACATCGACGACGCGGCGCGGGTCTGCTCCTCGGCGCTGGTCGCAACCTGTTCCGATGCGGCGGCGAGCTCGGTCGCGCTATTGGACAGCCTGAGCGTGATGTCCTGCATATTGCGCACCAGCTGGATCAGCGCGCTCTGCATCCGCGCCATCGAGGCGACGACGCTGTGATGATCGTCCGGCTTCACCGTCAGCTTTTGGCCCAAGTCGCCTTCGGCGATGCGCTCGGCCAGCGCCACCACGTCGCGCGGTTCGCCGCCGAGTTCGGACAGCAGCCCGCGCACGATCACCCAGGCCAAGAGAAAGCCCACCACCACGCCGACGGCGATCAACGCGATGTTGGCGGCGTGGCTGAAGGCGGCGCGCTGCTGCGACTGGGCGAACTCTTCTGCCGCCACCCGCAGCTGAAGGTCCACCAGCGCGGCGATGCGCTGCGCCACCGGGTCCAGTGCCGGGTACATTTCGCGGTCCACGTAATGCTGCAGCGCGGCCGTGTCGCCGCTCTGCACGATCTGCCGCAGCTTGTCGACGCTGTGGTTGGCGTTGGCCATCGCCGCTTCGGCCTGGTCGGCCAGCCGTTTTTCCTCCGCTGTCAGATAGGTGGCGCGGTAATCGCCCCATTGCTGGCGGACATCGAGCTGCGCCTTGTTCAGATTGGCGAGGAAGCCGGCGGCATTTTGGCTCTGGTTGCGCAGCTTCTGCGCGTTGTCGACGATGCCCACCGCGTAGCCGTCGCCGACGGTTTTCAGCTGTTTCAGGCAGACCACGCGGTCGTTATAGGTGGTGGCGAAATCGCCGAGTATGCCTTCCTGGGTGTGCAGGCCGTACCAGCCGACCAGCAGCGGGATGGCCAGCAGCGCGCAAACCATGACGGACAGGCGCCGGGCGATGGTGAGGGAATTGAACATGAGGGACTCGCTGCTTTGGACGGGACTGCGCCCCGATACTCTTTGGAGTAGCAGCCGCCATGAAGGCAGGCAATCGGATACAGTATTTTAAGTAGTCGCACCTAGTACGGCCCGGCGCAATCACCGACTACCTATAAGCCCATGATTCCGTTATAATTCCGCCCCCACCCAATCACGCATCGTACCCATCGATCAGCCCGGAACCGCCATGAGCCTGCTGCCGCACCAAGTCGAACTGCTGTCGCCCGCCAAAACCGCCGAAATCGGCCGCGAAGCCATCCTGCATGGCGCCGACGCGGTATATATCGGCGGGCCGTCGTTCGGCGCGCGCCACAACGCCTGCAACAGCGTGGAGGACATCGCCGGGCTGACCGCCTTCGCCCACCGCTACCACGCCCGCATCTTCGCCACGCTCAACACCATCCTGCACGACGCCGAGCTGGAAGGCGCGCGCAAGCTGATCTGGCAGCTGTACGACGCCGGCGTGGACGCGCTGATCATCCA
This sequence comes from Chromobacterium indicum, assembly GCF_039708975.1. NCBI lineage: Bacteria > Pseudomonadati > Pseudomonadota > Betaproteobacteria > Neisseriales > Chromobacteriaceae > Chromobacterium > Chromobacterium indicum. The sequence continues at coordinate 47,535 of NZ_JAYFSJ010000005.1, read as the reverse complement.
GGATATGGGCATCCTGCGGATGGACCTGCCGCCTATCCAGCTGCACGCGTCCACCCAGTGCGACATCCGCGACGCCGACAAGGCGCGCTTCCTGTCCGACGCCGGCTTCAGCCAGATCGTGCTGGCGCGCGAGCTGACCATTCCGCAGATCAGGAAGATCGCCGACCGGGTGGCCGATTCCGCCGCCATCGAGTACTTCATCCACGGCGCGCTGTGCGTGGCCTTCTCCGGCCAGTGCTACATCAGCCACGCCGACAACGGCCGCAGCGCCAACCGCGGCGACTGCTCGCAGGCCTGTAGGCTGCCGTACACGCTGACCGACGAAAAGGGCGGCGTGGTGGCCTTCGACAAGCATTTGCTGTCGATGAAGGACAACAACCAGAGCGCCAACCTGGAGGCGCTGCTGGACGCCGGCGTGCGGTCTTTAAAGATAGAAGGCCGCTACAAGGACGTGTCCTACGTCAAGAACATCACCGCCCATTACCGCCTGCTGCTGGACGAGATCTTCGAGCGCCGTCCGGAACTGGCGCCGGCCGCCAGCGGCACGAGCGAGGTTTTCTTCACGCCGGACCCGGACAAGACTTTCCATCGCGGCGCGACGGACTACTTCGCCACCGGCCGCAAGCAGGACATCGGCGCCTTCGATTCGCCGAAGTTCGTCGGCGTCGGCCTGGGCACGGTGCACAAGGTGGGCGACGGCTGGCTGGAAATCGCCACGACTGAACAGATGTCCAACGGCGACGGCATCAACTTCATGAAGAAGCGCGAAGTGGTGGGCATGCAGCTCAACACCGTCAAGCAGGTGGGCAAGGCCGAGGGCGGGCTGTTGGTGTGGCGCTGCGAGCCTAACGATCCGGCCGCGCTGCAAGGGTTGAAGCCCGGCGTCGACATCAGCCGCAACCGCGACCACGCCTGGGAGCTGGCGTTGCTGAAGAAATCGGCCGAGCGCCGGGTGGGCGTCTGGGCCGCGCTGTCGGAAACCGCCGACGGCCTGGAACTCAGCTACACCGACGCCGACGGCTGTACCGCCAGCGCCCGCGCCGAGCTGGCGCTGGAGCCGGCCAAGGACGCCGCCCGCGCCGAGCAGAGCCTGCGCGACGCCGCCGCCAAGCTCGGCAACACCATGTTCCAGGCGCACGACGTGGCGCTGAGTCTGTCCCAGCCGTGGTTCGTGCCGGCCTCGGTGATCAACGGCCTGCGCCGCGACGCCGTGGAAAAACTGGAAGCCGCGCGCGCCGCCGCCTGGGTCCGCCCCGAGCGCAAGGCCGCCGTCGAGCCGCCGGCAGTCTTCCCGCAGAAGGAGCTCAGCTATCTGGCCAACGTCTACAACGCGCTGGCCTGGGACTTCTACAAGCAGCACGGCGTGGAAGTGATCGAGCCGGCCTACGAGGCGCATCAGGAAGAGGGCGAGGTGTCGCTGATGATCACCAAGCACTGCCTGCGCTTCTCCTACAACCTGTGTCCGAAGCAGGCCAAGGGCGTGAAGGGCGTGATGGGCCAGGTGCGCGCCGATCCGATGATTCTGAAGTCCGGCGACGAAACCTACACGCTGAAGTTCGAATGCCGTCCTTGCGAGATGCACGTGATGGGCAAGATGAAGAAGCACATTCTCAAATCCCCGCCGCCGTCCGAGATACCAGCTTCGGCGCCGATGACCTTCTTCAGGCAGCGGCCGCAGTAAATAGCCAATCGCCGACGAGCAAGGGCAAGCCAAGATGGCTTGCCCTTATTATTTTCCGATGAATTGAATGACTTGTTTTCTTGTGATGGAGAGCGATTTCGTTCAAATTAAATGCCGTTTGAGTTGTATTGCTTGAAGTGAGTCTCGTCGGTATGAGGAGGGCAGAGTGGAAGTCAATTTGATTAAGGCGGAGCTGGCAGATGCGGAGATATTGCACCGGATGCAGGTCGAGGCATTCATGCCCTTGTTGCGGAAATACCAGGATCACGCGCTAAATCCGGCGATGGAGTCGTTGGATAGGCTGACTGAGAAAATACAACAGCCGAATTCCGCTTTCTATTTGATTCGGCGCGGCGGCCAGTCTGTCGGGGGTGTTCGCGTGGTGGACCTGGACGGTGGCTGCCAATGCCGAATCAGTCCTATTTTCATTCTTTCCGCATTCCAAAGGTTAGGCATTGCCCAGCAGGCCTTGCGCTTGCTTGAGCGATTGCATTGGCCGCAAGAGAGTTGGTGTCTGGACTCCATTTTGGAAGAAGTGGGTAATTGCCGTTTGTACGAGAAGCTGGGTTTTATCCGGGTGGGGCCAGCGAGGCGAGTGCAGCCGGGCATGCATTTGGTTTCATACCGGAAAGAGGTTGTCTCTTGCGCATAGTTTTGCTTTTCCGCGAAGCCTTTTCAGGATTGGAACCATTCCGCGACGTTAGATTGCCGATTGCCGCCGGTCAGGTTGAATAATGTTTATTCCCCGATGTTTGAGGCAATGTGGACCAGACGGAGGAAAATCAAAGGCATGACGTTGCGCTGGCGATGATGGTTCTGCAATCATGAGCCATTGAACGCAACCGGGGGCCTGGCGCATGCAAACGTATCGATTCAACGTCTACGGCCATATCGTGGTGGCGGAGCGGCATGGCTCCGGCTGGCGTGCCTTTCTGCCCGACAACGACGGCAAGCGCCGGCCCGCCGATTTCGTCATTCCGGACTGGGTGACGGAAGACGGCCTGGCCCAGTATCTGGAAGACCTGTTTCACGAGAACGCGACGCCGCGCAACGGCGATGTGAAGCAGCTGGATTGACGCTGGCGGCAGGGATCATGCCCTGCCGCCGTCTTGGCTTTTCCGCTTAATTTCTGCCCGTCATCACGCCGCCGTCCACGTCCAGCACCGTGCCGGTGATCCAGCCGGCCTTGTCCGACAACAGAAACTCGACCGCGTTGGCCACGTCGTCGGCGGTGCCGATGCGGCCCAGCGGGTGGAAGCCGTTGAAGCCGGCCAGCGTAGCCGCGATCTGGTCTTCGGCGATGAAGGATTTGTAGATGGAGGACAGCACCACCGCCGGCGCCACCGCGTTGACGCGGATGCCGTCGTCGGCCAGCTCCATCGCCATATGCTGGGTCAGCGCGTGCAGGCCGGCTTTTTGCATCGAGTACGCCGACGATGGCGTGGCCTTCACTGCCTGATGCGCCCACATCGAGCCGATGTTGACGATGGCGCCGGCGCCGTGGCGGCGCATATTGCGCGCCACCGCCTGGCTGATGAAGAAAAAGGCCTTGTTGATGTCCAGCTGGCGGTCGTAGTCCTGTTCGTTGTGTTCCAGAAAGCTCACCGGCTGGAAGTAGCCGGCGGCGTTGACCAGTTCGCCGATGGCGCGCGGCTCGGCGTCCAGCCTGGCGATGAAGGCGCGCACCTGTTCCGGTTGGTAGAGGTCCACCGCGGCGGTTTCCACCTTGCCGCCGGTGTCGGCTTCCAGTTCCGTCTTGACGGCGGCCAGGCGCAGGGTGTTTTGGGCCAGGATCAGCACCGTCCGGCCCTGGCGCAGCAGGCGGCGCGCGCTTTCCTTGCCCATGCCGCTGGAGCCGCCGACGATGATGGCGAGAGTGGGGGAATGTGTCATGCTTGCGTTCCGTGGGTAGAGGAGATGGCCGCAGCTTAAAAGCGCGGCAATTCCTTGAACAGCAGGCACAAATTGGTCAGCCACTTACTTTTTGGTACATCTCGATGAAGGCGCAGGAAAAAAAATTCTCCCGGAAATCGCCGCCGGAGCGCAGCGCGCGCATGGTGGAGAGCATCTACGGCTGCAAATGGTCGCTGACGGTCTACCAGCTGCTGGCGAGCGGCATCAATCGCCCTGGTGAAATGGTGCGCCAGGTGGAGGGTTTGAGCACCAAGGTGCTGAACGAATGCCTGCGCCGCAATATGGAGTTCGGCATCCTGGAGCGGGTGGCCTTCGACGAGTCGCCGCCCAGGGTGGAATATAGGGTCACGCCATTCGGCGGCAAGTTCGTGCGGGTGCTGGACGAGCTGGAAAAGCTGCAGCAGGAGCTGGAGCGAGAAGAGGGAGTTTGAGACGCGCCGTCCCGCCCGGCTTTGGCCACGCAGGACCACCAGAAAGGGAAAACGATGATCTATCCGATGTTCGCTTTGGTGCTGTTGACCTTTTTCGTCGGCGTCCGTCTCGGCGCCTGCCGCTTCGCCAACGCCCGCTCAGGGCGGGTGAAGGGCAGCTATTACCGGCTGATGCAGGGCGACGCGCCGCCGGACGGCGAGCTGAAGCTGGCGCGCAATTTCTCCAATCTGTTCGAGGCGCCGGTGCTGTTTTACGTGTTCGGCGCCATCGTCATCGCCAAGAATCTGGCCGGGCCCGTCCCGCTGGGACTGGCTTGGTGCTACGTGGCGGCGCGCGTCGCGCATTCCGCCATCCATCTTTCCTACAATCACCCGATACACCGTTTCCTGGCCTTCTTGGCATCCAACATCCTGCTGCTGGCGATGTGGGGCTGGCTGGCGCTTACGCTGTAAGTCTTACTGCCCGGCAATCTCGATAATCTGCGCTTCCAGCCAGTCGAGCCCGGGGTCGCCGGCGCTGGCGGCGTGGCGGATCAGCGAGACGGTGAACGGCGGCAGATCCAGCGGCGGCGGACTGGCGCGCAGGCCGTGGTTGGCCGCCCATTCGTCGGCCAGCGCTTCCGGCACGGTGGCCAGCAGGGGCAGGGCTTTCAGCAACGGCGGCAGCGAGGCGAAGCGGGAGGCGGTGTGGCTGACCAAGCGCGACAGGCCCCGCTCGGCCAGCGCCCGGTCCGCGGTGCCCTGGCGCGCGCCGCGGTAGCTGACCAGCGCGTGCTCGTGGGCGAGGTAGTCGTCCAGGCTCAGCGGCGCGGACAGCGGCAACTGCCTGGGATCGTAGACGACGGCGAAGCCCATCGAGCGCAGCGTCCTGGTCTGCTGCCAGGCGGGGCCGGGGACGAACACCGAGACGCCCAGCTCCATCCGGCCCTGCTCCAGCATCGCGCTGCCGGTGAACGGGTCGGTGGTTTCCAGCGCGACGCGCAGTTTGGGCGCCAGCGCGCGCAGCCGCGGCAGCAGCTTCGGGGCCAGCCAGATTTCCACCCAGTCGCTCATGCCCAGCGCGAATGCGCGCGTGGCGGAGGCCGGCTCGAACGCGGGTTCGGCGAACAACAGCGTTTGCAGCTGTTCCAGCAGCGGGGTCAGTTGGCTTTGCAAGGCCAGCGCGCGCGCGGTGGGCGCCATGCCCTGCGGCACCCGCACCAGCAGTTCGTCGTCGAACAGCTCGCGCAGCCGGGCCAGCGCGCCGCTGACCGCCGGCTGGCCCAGGTGCAGGCTGGCGGCGGCGCGCGACACGCTGCGCTCGCGCAGCAGCACGGCGAGCGTGACCAGCAGGTTCAGGTCCACGCCGCGGAAATCTTTTTCCCTGATACTCATCATCATTCCAATCGATTTGAATGGCATGGCCGGGCGCTTCATCATCGGGGCACTTGCACTTCAGCCCGGAAAGGAATACCCCATGCGCATCATCTCCGCACCATACCATGCCGCCGCCCGCGCCATCCGCCTGCTGCCGCTGGCCATCGCCCTGGCCGGCGCCGGCGCCGCGCCGACGCATGCCGCCGAGCTGTCCCCACCGCCGCAGGCGCGCGTCCAGGCGCCGGGATTCTACCGGATGATGCTGGGCGCTTTCGAAGTGACCGCGCTGTCCGACGGCACGGTGGCCGTTCCGCTGGACCAGTTGCTGCATAATCCGCCGGCCGACACTGCCCGCCGGCTGGCGCAGGCCCACCTGGGAACAAAGACGGAAACCTCGATCAACGCCTTCCTGATCCACACCGGCAGCCATCTGGCGCTGGTGGACACCGGAGCCGGCGACCTGTTCGGCCAGGCCGGTGGCCAGCTGTTGGACAGCATCCGCGCGGCCGGCTACCGGCCGGAGGATATCGATACGGTCTTATTGACCCACATCCACGCCGACCATTCCGGCGGCCTGACGCGGCAAGGCAAGCGGATGTTCCCCGCCGCCGACATCAGGGTGAGCCAGCGGGACGTGGATTTCTGGCTGAACCCGGCCAACGCCGCCAAGGTGGCCAAGGAAGAGCGCCACGCCTTCGCCGATTCCGAGGCGGCGCTGCGGCCGTACATCGAGGCTGGCCGGCTGAAGCCGTTCGACGGCGAGACGGAGCTGTTGCCCGGCATCCGCGCGGTGTCGGGCGCCGGCCATACCCCGGGCCATACGCTGTACCTGGTGGAGAGCGAGGGCAAGAAGCTGATGCTGTGGGGGGATCTGATCCACGCGCAGGACGTGCAGTTCGCCAAGCCCGGCGTGACCATACGCTTCGACGTGGATGCCAAGGCGGCCGCCAAGCAGCGGCTGGCGCGGATGGACGAAGCCGCGCGCGAAGGTTGGCTGGTGGGCGCCGCCCACATCCGCTTCCCGGGCCTGGGCTATGTCCGCCGCGACGGCGCCGGCTATGCCTGGCAGCCTGGGCCTTACAGCCTGTCGGGTTTGAAGCCGGCGATCGTGTCGGCGCGCTAGCCTTATTCCAGATCAATGCCGATGAAGATGGCGGGCCGCACAATCCAGACATGCGATCCTCTGTCCCCGGCACCGCCAAGAAGTTTCCCCTCCATCCCCGCCACCCCGAGCGCATCTGCTGGGGCTGCGACAAGTACTGTCCGGCCTCGGACATGGCTTGCGGCAACGGCAGCAGCCGCACCCAGCACCCGGCGGAGATTTTCGGCGACGACTGGTTCGAGCCGGATCCCAGCGCGGATGATGCCGGAGCTGGCGGGGAAGGATAGCGGGAGGACAATGAAAAACGGGACGCCAGGCGTCCCGTTTTCTTTGTAGCGGCGCGCTTAGCAGCGGCCTTTCTTCGCCTGGCCCGGAGGGCAGAAATTGCCGCGACCATGGTGATGATGACGGTGGTGGCGCTTGCGGTAGCTGCGCTCTTCGCGCGGCTCCGGCTTGCGGCCGTAGTCGTGGCCGATGGCCGCGCCGGCGCCGCCGCCCACCGCGCCGCCGATGATGGCGCCGTTGCGGCCGCCCACGGCCTCGCCGACCGCCGCGCCCGCCGCACCGCCCAACGCGCCGCCGACGATGGTGGACGTGTCTGCCTGAGCCGTCGCGGCCAATCCAGCCAAGCTCAGGGAAATGATGATAAATGCGCGCTTCATGCGGCTATCTCCGGTAAAAATTGATGGCTTGCAGCATACTGGTTTGAGAGGCGGCCAACTGTATCAGATTGTTATTGAATGTAAATTCTATGTTAATGACAGTTGTCGAATTGTTGCCGCATCGCGTTGACGCCGCGCCGCGCGCTGCCGAGAATGGGGTTTCTTACCTTTCCCGGGAGGGCTGCGATGGCCGATCTGGCTTCCTTGTGCCCCGGCGCGGCATGGCCGGACTACCAGGGCGGCGGGCTGCTCAATCTGATGCAGACGCTTAGCCTGGAGTTGGGCGGACCCGACTTGGGCCATGCGCCGCTGGCGTCCGGCGCGCTGGCCGGCATTGGCGGCCACCGCCATGTCTGCCTGATCCTGATCGACGGGCTGGGCGATGCTCAACTGCGGCGACTGGGGCCGAACAGCCGGCTGCGCGCATTGCAACGCGAGACGATCAGCAGCGTGTTTCCGCCGACCACCGCGGCGGCCGTCACCACGGTGCTGACCGGCCGCTCGCCGGCCGAGCACGGTCTGATAGGCTGGCACCAGCTGCATGGCGAGGAAATCATCGCGCCCTTGCCCCTGTACGCTCGCCATCCGGCCGACGCCGGCGGGCAGGAGTTGCGGCGCGCGGACACCCTGTACCGCGCGCGACCGCTGTTCGACCGCCTGGCGCGGCCGGCGTTCCTTTATCTGCCCGATTTCATCGCCTATTCCCCATATAGCCGCTGCCACGCCGGCGGCGCGGAGCGCGTCGCCTACCGCAGGGGAATGGCCGACGGCTTTGCCCGGCTGGCGCGGCGGCTGGCCGACCCGGCGCCGGCCTTCCACTACTTGTACCTGCCGCAGCTGGACACGCTGATGCATGAGCAGGGGCCGGATTCCGACGCGGCGCGGGCGCTGCTGGCGGAAATCGACGCCGCTTTCGCCGCGCTGCTGGGCGAGGCCGAAGGTTGCGGCGCGGCGGTGATCGCGATCGCCGATCACGGCTTCATCGCCGCGCCGGACGCGCAATGGCTGGACGTGGACGCCGACCCGGAACTGTACGGCCTGCTGGCGCGGCCGCTGTCCGGCGAGACGCGGCTGGCTTACTGCCATCTGAAGCCGGGTTGCGCCGCGCGTTTCATCGAATTGGCGCGGGAACGGCTGGGCCACGCCTGTTGGGCGGTGGAAAGCCGCGAGCTGCGGACGTCCGGCGCGTTCGGCCCGGGGCCGGCGCATCCGGACCTGGCTCGCCGCTGCGGCGATGTGGCGCTGATCGCCAAGCCCGGCTGGAATCTGCGCGACACGCTGCCGGGGGAGGAGACGCTGCGCCTCGCCGGCGTGCACGCCGGCGTCCATCCGGACGAGCAGGCGATTCCGCTGATCGTCTACCGGGCTTGAGCGTCACATTTTTACAAGCGGCGCTGGCCGGGGCCGCCGCAGAATGGACGCGGGTTTTTCTGGATATCGCCGATGCAGTCGCAACAACGCAGGCCCGATCCAGGGCTGGAGCCATGGATACACAGTTACCGCCGCTACCGCTTCGGGCCGGATGATCCCGCGGCGCTGACGCTATTGCCGGGCACTGGCGCGGAGTTGTGGCTGGGCGCGGATGGAACGGCCGGTTTGCTGTGTCCCCGCCGGCGGATGTTGCGGATCGCGCGGCCGGAGCGGCCGGTATTCGTGATCCGTTTCCACGCCGGCTCGCTGCCGCAATTCTGTTCGCTTCCCCTGTCTCAGCTGGTGGACCGCGTCACGCCGCCGACGCGCGCGTGGCCGGAGGCGCAAGGTTTGTGGATGGGAATCGAACGGGCCGATTTCGACGAGCAATGCGAGCTGGCCGGCCGTTTCCTGCGCGGACGGCTGCGGGCGGAGCCCGAGCTGGAGCGGATGCGGCGCCTGGCGCGGCGGATATTCGCCGACAGCGCCGGCTTCGAGCTGGGGGCGCACGCGGCGGAGGCGGGCGTGGACCGGTTCGGCCTGTCCCGCCGCTTCCATGCCAGCCAGGGCGTGACCGCCAAGCTGTTTCACCGCTTGTGCCGGTTTGAGAAGTTTTTCCGCGACGCGGCGTTCCAGCCGCGGCCGGCCCTGGCCGGGCTGGCCTGGGAGCATGGCTATTGCGACCAATCCCATCTGCACCGCGACGCGTTGGCCTTCGGCGGGCAGCCGCCGGCGCGTTTGCTGCGCGATCCGGCGCTGTCCCTGTTTTATTCTCCGTTGGCCGGCGTTCAGGCCAGCTTGTCGCCGGAGCGGTGGCCGAGCAAGGGGTGAGGATCGAAGCGCACCGCGCCGACCGCGGCCAGTTCGCCGACCGCGGCGGCGACGATGGCGACGCCCTGGTGGCCGAAGCCGCCGCACAGCTCGATGGCGGCGCAGCCTTGTTCAGCCAATTCGCGGGCGACTTCGCCGGCCTCGCGGTAGCTGGAGACGGCGAGGGTGATGACCTCCACTTCCGGCGTCGCGGTGACGGCGCGATGGCGTTGAGGGTCGCCGTGGGGGGCGATGAAGATGAAGGCGGCTTTCAGGGCCATGGCGGGTTCCTTTACTGTGTGTGAAAACCCGAGCTTAAGCGGCGCCTCGCCCGGCGATCTTGGAAAAACGTGCGGCGGCGGACCTGAATATTTCAATGCGATTTTGTCGATGTTATGCTGATTGGTTTTTGAGGGGCAATGAAACATAGGGTCGAGGCAGGCGTAATCGTCGAGCATGAGGGCAGGATTCTGATGGTCCGGCATTGCAAGCCGGGCGCCTACGATTTCTGGGTGGCGCAGGGCGCAGGGCGGAGGAGCGATAGGCGACGAGCCTCTGGCCGACGCCGCGCGCCGCGAGGTGAAGATGGAGTTCTATTGATATGGGCGGAGGGGCTGCCGCCTGTCTGAGTGTTTGATCTCGCAGTCGAGATTTGGCCAGATTAATTGATCGCAATGGAGAAGACGATGTTTCCCCTGATCGTGAGCTTGGAAGCGAAAACGGCAGCTGATGTTCCAGCCATCGCCGCCGCGCTGGCGCGGATGCGGCCGTTGTGCCTGGCGGAGCCCGGCTGCCTGTTGTGGGAGGCCTACCATTCCGAGGCCGATCCCAAGGTGTTCGTGCTGGTCGAGCATTGGGAAACCCGCGCGCACTGGGAGGCGCATGGCAAGCTGGGCGCGATCCAGACCATCTATCTGCCCGAGGTGCTGCCGCGAACCAGGCGCGCCGCCCATCCATCCACGCTGCTGGGCGTTTAGGCCCAGGTCTGAAAAGGTCACGCCGATGCTGGACAAGACATTCGCCGAGGAACTGGCGCGGGACTGGATAGACGCCTGGAACAGCCATGACCTGGCGCGCATCCTGGCGCATTACCGCGACGATTTTGAAATGAGCTCGCCGTACATCGCCGAGATGGCCGGCGAAGCGTCCGGCCGGCTGCAGGGCAAGCCGGCGGTGGCCGCCTACTGGGCCGAGGCGCTGCGGCGGCTGCCGGACCTGCGTTTCGAGCATCTGGCCACGCTGACCGGAGCCGATTCGCTGACCATACATTACCGCGGCGCGCGCGGCCTGGCCGCCGAGGTGCTGTGGCTGGATGATGCCGGCAGAATCTGGCGCGCGGCGGCGCACTACCAATGACCGCGCCATTGCCTGGCCGGGTATTGATCGTTGGCGGCAGCGGCGCCGGCAAGAGCGCGCTGGCGGTCCGCTTGGCCGCAGTCTCCGGCGCGCCGCTGGCGGAGCTGGACGCCTGGTTCTGGGGGCCTGGCTGGACGCGGCGGGAAACGTTCTCCGCCGAAGTGGCGGCGCTGGCGGAACAGCCGCGCTGGGTGGCGGAGGGAAGCTACTCGTCCGCGTTGCGGATGCTGATGCCGCGCGCCGAGCTGGTGGTCTGGCTGGATTATCCGCGGCCTTTGCAGGCTTGGCGCATCGCGCGGCGCAGCCTGCTGCGAATCTGGCGCCGGCAAACGCTGGCGCATGGCAACCGCGAAACCTTGCGCGGCACGCTGTTCTCAAGGGATTCCCTGCTGCTGTGGATGTGGCGCGGCCATGGCAAGCGGCGCGACGAGTTATCGGTCCTGCGCGCGGCGCGCCCGGAATCGTGGCTAGTCTTCCGCGTCCCGACGCAAGCAGCGCGCTGGCTGAGCGGGCTGCGCTGGCCGGCATGATTGAGTCCGCCCTGCTGCTGATCAGCGGCTTGCCTGGCAGCGGCAAGAGCACGCTGGCGCGCGGCGTGGCCGAGGGGCTGGGTTGGCCATGCCTGGATAAAGATGATTTCCTTGAAGCGCTGTTCGACGCGCGCGGCATGGGCGACATGGCCTGGCGCAGAGCGTTGAGTCGCGAGGCCGACTCGCATTTTCTGGAGGCGCTGCAAGCCGCGCCACGCGCCGTGGCTTGCTCCTGGTGGCGGCATCCGCAGGGAGAGGGCGACTCAGGCACGTCGCTTGTGGACTTGGCGCGGCCTGGACGCCTGGTGTTGGAGCTGCACTGCCGTTGTCCCGCCGAATTGGCTGCCGCGCGTTTCGCCCGGCGCGTCCGCCATCCCGGCCACTTGGATGCTCAACGAGATTTCACAGACTTGTCGCTGCAGTTGCGCCGCTCCGAGCATTTAGGTCCCTTGGGCCTTGGGCAATGCCTGATTCTGGATACTTCGGTCCCAGCAGATTTGACCGGAGCGTTGGCATGGACGCGTCATGCGCTTGCCGTCGGCGCTTGCTGATCCGCCGCGTCATCCGTAGAATGCGCGCTTTCCCGCAAGGGGAAAGTTTCGCGTATTCAAAGTGTTAAGGATGAGCCGTGGCCGACATCAACCGCCTGGAAACCTGGATCAAGTACAAGAACGGCCTGTGCGGCGACTGCATGGCGTCCTGTTGCACGATGCCGGTGGAAGTGAAGCTGCCGGATCTGGTGCGCATCGGCGTGGTGGACGAGTTCGAGCTGGAAGAGCCGATCAAGAACATCGCCAAGCGGCTGGAAAAGCAGCGGGTGATCCAGCATTTCAATTTCAAGAACAGCTTGTTCACGCTGGCGCAGCGCGCCAACGGCGATTGCCTGTATCTGGATGCGCAGACCCGGCGCTGCACCATTTACGAGCGCCGCCCCAATACCTGCCGCAACCATCCCAAGATTGGTCCCAAACCGGGCTTTTGCGCCTATACCCGCGACAGCCGTCCGCGTCAGAAGTAATTCATTTATCATTGCTGGTCGCCTTGCTGCCGGTGTCGCGCAGCGGGCGTGGACTGGACCGCGTTCCACGTGGAACAGCGGCATGGCATCATGCCTCCGCCATGGGCGGCGGCGGCCTATCGTTATCGAGGAGCGCGGCGATGCAGGCGATCTTTCCCTTGCTGGCCTTTCTGGTCGGGGTGGTGGTGCCGCTGCAGGCGGCGGTCAACAACCAGCTGCGCCTGTTGCTGGGCAACAGCACGCTGCTGGCGGCGCTGGTGTCGTTCGGCACCGGTTGCCTGACGCTGGCGCTGTTGTCGCTGGCGACGGGCCAGCGCTGGCAAAATCTGGCGGCTTTGGCACGCGCCGAATGGTGGATGTTGTTGGGCGGGGTATTGGGCGCTGGTTTCGTGTTCGGCACCACCTTGCTGGCGCCGCGCCTGGGCGTGGCGACCATGGTTTCGCTGATCATCGCGGGTCAGGTGTTCACTTCGTTGTGCTTCGACCGCTTTGGCTGGCTGATGATGCCCTTGCGCGAGTTGAGCGCGGCCAAGCTGACTGGCGCGGCGCTGGTGGTCGCCGGCGTGCTGCTGGTGAATTTTGGCGACCGCTGGTTCGGCCGCTGAAATGCGATCCCGCCGGTCGGGCCGGCGGGATGTCGGGTCGTTTACTGCTGGGTGGACGGCGCTTGTGGAGCCGGCGCCTGGATCGGAGCCGGGGGCGCCGGGTTCATGTCCTGCAGCGACAGCGGCACGCTGGGCGGCACGGCGGGATTGTCGAAGGGGCGGACATTGGCGTCCTGGGCGCTGGCGAAGGCGCTGGCCAGCAATAACGCCAGCGAGGTCATGAGCAGTCTGAGCATGGCGGAATCCTTTGATGTTGTTGAACGGATCGCCCTCGGTTTTCCTGTTGCGGCCCCGGAAATGTATTGGGCGTACTTTCATTATTAATGCCAATTCGACCGAAGATGTTTCCTGAAATTCTCTTTTTGTTTCAATATGTTAAATGGTTTGTTTGTTGAGTGATTTTGCCTGCATAGCATGGTTCTCAATAGGGCGGCGGCGGCAGGTAGGTGCGCCGCGCCGGGTATTGGCCCGGCAGCTGGTTGCCCTTCGCGTACATGCATTGCTGGTAGGCGATGTTGTAACGGGTTTGCGCATCGTAGCCGGCGTAAGCGCCGTTGGAGCCGCCCACCGCGGCGCCGGCCAAGAGGCCCATGCCGGCGCCGACGCCGGTGCCCTGGTGGTTGCCGCCTATCAGCGCGCCGGCCGCGGCGCCCACCACCGTGCCCAGCGCCATATTGCCGGCCAGCGTGGCGTTGGACGCGTCGGCGGCGGCCGCGCCGCTATTGTTGGCGGCGTAGGCCCGGCATTGCTGCTCTTCCTGCGCGAACACGTCGAACGGCTTGCCCGGCGCCGGCATCACCGCCACCGTCGGGCCGGTGGGCTGCGTGGCGCAGGCCGCCAGCAGCGGCGGTAACAGCAGCATCATGCAATAGCGTGCTTTCATGGCGTTTCCTTCGGCTTAGAGCCGCTAACAAAACCCCTGATCCTGCGTTACGCCTCCTTGTCGTACGACTGGTACTGCCTGCGTCGGCGTGCCTTGGCTCAGGTCCTCTGCGAGGTTTTGTTAGCGGCTATTATCTGGGCGGCTGCGCCGGCACGGTTTTCCAGCCGCCCGGACATTCGCTGACGTAGGGGTAGTACTGTTTCGCCGCCTTGCAGTAGTACCAGACCTGGGCCGGCTCCTGCGGCGCGGCGGCAACCGGCGGGGCCGGCGGAGCGAGCGGCACCGCAGGGACGACGGGCACGGCCGGGGCCACGGCGACGGCGGGCGGCGCGTACAGGCTGGGATAGGGATAGATGGGCGCGGTGTAGAAATACCAGGCGCCGCCGACCACCCACCACCAACCCATCCGGCCATGGTAATAACCGTGGTTCCAGTAGCCGCCGCGCCAGACGTTGATGCTGATGCGCGGCCCGCCGTGGTGGTAGTACGCCTCGGCGGGGGCGATGGCGGCCACGGCCAGCGCAGCGGCCAGCAGCGCGCCGCTCAAGCGGATGCAGGCTTTCATGATGGGCCTCTTTCGGTCGGTTGCCGCGCGCGGAGCGATGGACGCCGCCGCGCGTAAATCAAGTCGCGGGATCAGCCGTTGGCCGGGGCCGCGCCTTCCGGTTTCTTATGATGCTGCCGCTTGTCGCGCGGGCCGTGCAGATTGTCCATGGTCTTCTGCTGTTCCGGCGTCAGTTGCGCGTAGAAGGCCTTCAGCGCGTCCAGGCGCTGCTGCATCCGGGCTTGCTGGCGCTGCATCATGCTTTCCATCTTCTCCGGCGCGGTGGCGTTGGCGTCCATCGGCGGCTTTTCCATCTTTTCCGGCTTCATCGACGCGGTGAAGGCCTGCCAGGCGGCTTCCTGCTGCGGCTGGATCTTCAGCTTGTCATGCAACGCCTGCAGATGCTTGGCGCGCATTTCCTCGCGTTTGGCCGGGTCCATATGCCAGCCCTTGTGGGCGGAAGCCGGGGCCGGAGCATCGTCGGCGTAGGCGGCGGCGGAGCCAGCGAACAGCAAGCCGGCGACAAGCAGGGGTTTGAGCAGCTGGGTCATGACGGTTTTCCTTCGCATGGGCTGTAGGTGGCTGCAGTATTGGATGCAAATGTCTGGCGAGTTTTGCCGTGGAAATCGCTTATGTTTATGACTGTTAATCTGCAATAACTTGTTGATACTCTTGCCATCGAGAGGTGGGGGCGGCAGCCGTGGGCTACAGTGAAAGCTGCGGACAACCGGGAGATCTGCATGGCGGAAACCGACAAGGGGGGATGGTGGTCGCTGGGCCAGCACTGGGCCGACTACTGGACTGACGCCGTCCAGCGCGGCCTGCTGTTCTGCGATGTGCTGCGCGAGCGCGGCGACACCTATCTGGACCACCAGGCGTCCGGCAATCCGCCGGTGCTGGTGTTCGATTTCGACATCATCGTCGACGGCCGCGAGCTGGACGAGCCGGTCAACTACGCGCTGGCGGCGATCCGGCCGCCGGACAACTGCCCGCCGACCGATCCGGAGCTGCGCCCCTTCGTGGTGATAGACCCGCGCGCCGGCCACGGCCCCGGCATCGGCGGCTTCAAGATGGACAGCGAGATCGGCATCGCGCTGCGCCAGGGCCATCCCTGCTATTTCGTGATGTTCTTCCCGGTGCCGGTGCCCGGCCAGACCATAGAGTGCGTGTGGCGGGCGGAGAAAGCTTTCCTGCGCCGGGTGCGCGAGGCGCATCCGGGCAACGCCGGCAAGCCGTTCGTGATCGGCAACTGCCAGGGCGGCTGGGCGCTGACGATGGTGGCGGCCTCGGCGCCGGAGGATGTCGGCCCCATCCTGCTGGCCGGCTCGCCGCTGTCCTACTGGGCCGGCGTGGCCGGCAAGAATCCGATGCGCTACCAGGGCGGCATGCTGGGCGGCACCTGGCTGGCCTCGCTGACCGGCGATCTGGGCCACGGCCAGTTCGACGGCGCGCACCTGGTTTCCAATTTCGAGCAGATGGACCCGGCCAACACCTACTGGAAGAAGGGCTACCACCTGTACGCCAATGTCGACAAGGAGCGCAACCGCTTCCTGGAGTTCGAGCGCTGGTGGGGCGGCCACTACCTGCTCAACAAGGAAGAGATGGAGTGGATCAGCCAGAACCTGTTCGTCGGCAACCGGCTGAGCCGCGGCGAGGTGTATCTGGACGACGGCGAGGCGAGGATAGACCTCAGGCAGATCCGCTCGCCCATCATCGTGTTCGCGTCCTGGGGCGACAACATCACGCCGCCGCAGCAGGCGCTGTTCTGGATCGCCGACCTGTACAAGGACGTGGAGGAGATCCGCGGCAACGAGCAGACCATCGTCTATTGCCTGCACGAGCAGATCGGCCACCTCGGCATCTTCGTGTCCGCCGGCGTCGCCAACAAGGAGCACAGCGAGCTGGCCAGCGCGCTGGACCTGATCGACGTGCTGCCGCCCGGACTCTATGAGGCGGTGATCACCGACACCTACCCGGAGATGCCGGGCCTGCAGTATCTGCAAGGCCGTTACGTGATCCGCTTCGAGCCGCGCGAGGTGGAGGACATCCTGGCGCTGGGCGACGGCCGCGACGGCGAGCGCGCGTTCCAGGTGGTGAAGCGGGTGGCGGAAATCAACCAGCAGCTGTACGACAGCTTCGTGTCGCCGTGGCTGCAGGCCTGCACCACGCCGTGGACCGCGCACCTGATGCGCGAGATGCACCCGTCGCGCTTCGAGCGGCGCTGGTTCTCCAGCCGCAACCCCTTGCTGAACGGCTTGTCGGACTGGGCCGGCAAGGTAAGGGAGGCGCGCAAGCCGGTGGACGGCGACAACCCGTTCTGGCAATGGCAGCAGACCGTGTCCGACTGGACCGCCAGCATGCTGGACGGCTGGCGCGACCAGCGCGACGCGATGAAGGAAATGACCTTCCGCGCCGTTTACGACGCGCCGCTGACCGCCGCGCTGGTTGGGCTGGATCCGCGCCGGCCCTATCGGGTGCGCAAGAACGGAGGCGGCTGGGAGCGCGCTGAGATGCTGCGCCTGAAGCGGCGCGAGCTGGAGGAGCATTATTCCGAAGGCGGCGCGGTGGACGGTTTCCTGCGCCTGCTGATCTACGTCGCCATCGGCAACGGCGTGGTCGACGTGCGGCCGTTCAACGCGATACGCCGGGTGATGCAGGACACCGGCCTGGGGGAGGAGCTGACGCTGGAGGCGTTCAAGCAGGCGGTGCGGCGCCAGACCTGGCTGGTGCGCAACGACGAGAAGCGCGCGCTGGCCACCATCCAGGACCTGTTGCCCGGAGAGGCGCAACGGGCGATGGCGTTGGAGCTGGTGATGCTGCTGCTGGCGGCGGCCGGGCCGATCAGCGTGGAGAAGCAGCAGCGGCTGGGCCGGGTGGCGCTGGCGATGGGCGTGACGGCCGGCGAGGTGCCGGACGCCGGGGAGGCGGTGGTGCTGAAAAAGCCGCGCGCGACGCGCAGCCGCAAGAAGACGGCGGCCAAGTAGCTTTGCCAGCGGACGGGCGGCGGCTTACACTCGCCGCTTTTGCTTTTACAGGATGTTTTCGATGAGCGGCCAGGCCAATAACTCCACCCACGGCGTCACGCTGGAAATGATGCTGAACCAGCTGCACGCGCATTTCGGCTGGGAAGGGCTGGCGGAGCGCGTCGACATCCGCTGCTTCCGCAACGATCCCAGCATCAAGTCCAGCCTGGTCTTTCTGCGCCGCACGCCGTGGGCGCGCGCGCAGGTGGAGGCGCTGTTCGTCGAAATGAAGAGCCGGCCGGCGGATTCCCGGCCGCGCTTGTTCGGCAAGAAGGCCGGCTGACATCCGATCTCCTCTTGCCGCGTTATGTTGAACAAGGCGGCGGATGGTCCGGCGCCGGCCAAGGGGAACAATATGGAAGTCGAAATCAGCGTGGAAGCGGAGAAGAAGCGCCTGAACAGCTGGGTGGCGCTGACCGTGGTGGTGCTGTCGGTGCTGATGGGCTTGGGCAAGCTGAAGGACGACAATATCGTCCAGGCGCGCCAATTGCTGAAGGCCGACGCGGCGGACGCCTGGTCCGAATACCAGGCCAAGAAGATCAAGCTGCACCTGACCGAGGCAGGCATGCGCCAGGCGGAGCTGCTGGCGCTGGCGAACCCGGCCAGCGCGGCGGCGCTGAAGCCGCAGCAGGAGCAATTGCGGCATGAGCTGGCGCGCTACAAGGTTGAAAGCGAGGCGCTGCGCGGCAAGGCCGAAGCCAAGGAAGGCGCGATCGAGCCCTTGAACGCCCGCCACGATTTGTTCGACATCAGCGACGCCGGGCTGTCTATCGCGGTGGCCTGCGCGGCGGTGGCGGCGCTATCGGCCAACCTGTTGCCGCTGTTCGCGTCCTGGGGCTTCGGCGCGCTCGGCATCCTGTTCTGGCTGGCCGGTTTCGCCGGCTGGAACCTGCGCATCGAGTGGCTGATCGGCCTGCTGGGCTGACGGCGAAACCCTGGCGGGAAGGGGGTTGCAATCGGCATGGTTTTGGATCAGGCTGGCGCGGTTGCGGTTTGTCCCATCCTTCCCACAGGAGCATAGAGATGAAACTGTATTACTCGTCCGGAGCCTGCTCGCTGGCTTCGCACATCGTTCTGTTCGCCAGCGGCCTGCCGTTCAGCGCGGAGGCGGTCAGCCTGCGCGACGTGCCGCACACCACCGCCGGCGGCGCCGACTTCACCGCCATCAATCCCAAGGGCTACGTGCCGGCGCTGCAGCTGGACAACGGCGAGCTGCTGACCGAGGGCGTGGCCATCATGCAGTACATCGCCGACCAGGTTCCCGACAAGCAGCTGGCGCCGGCCAACGGCACGCTGCCGCGCTACCGGCTGCAGGAATGGCTGAATTTCATCTCCACCGAGGTCCACAAGAACTTCTCGCCGATCTTCTCCGGCAAAACCGACGAAATCAAGGAAGACGCTTGGGCGCGTCTGCAGCCGCGGTTCGCGCTGCTGCAGGCGCAGCTGGAGAAGACGCCTTATCTGCTGGGCGGCCAGTTCAGCGTCGCCGACGCCTATCTGTTCACCTGCCTGTCCTGGGCGCAGTATCTGCAGCGCTCGCTGGCGGCCTACCCGGCGCTGCTGGCTTTCCTGAAGCGGGTGGCCGAGCTGCCGGCGACCCAGCAGGCGCTGAAGGCTGAAGGCCTGCTCAAGTAAGCCCGCGACGCCCATGCGATGCCCGGCCCGCGCCGGGCATTTTGCTTGGCGCGCCGCTCAGACGGCCTGATCCAAATAATGCAGATAGGCGTCGGCGCTGGCGTCGATTTCGGCGTCGCTCAGATCATGTTCCGCGCCGTGCAGCGTGAAGGCCGGCAGCCAGCGGGCGCGGATGTAGCGGCAGGTGAGTTCGAATGGCCGCAGCAGCTCGTCCATTTGATAGCGGTAACGCCCGTCGGCGGCGAAGTCTTTGCCGCGGATGCCGGTGGATACCGCCACGCTGATCCGTTTGTCCGCCATCCGCCGGTCCTCCGGCCGCGGCCCCACCGCGAAGCCCTCGTCCAACACCAGGTCCTGCCATTTTTTCAGCAGCGGCGGCGAGCTGAACCAGTAGAAGGGGAACTGCAGCACGATGCGCGAGTGGGCCTCCAGCAGCGCCTGTTCGCGCGCGACATCGATGTCCTCATCCGGATAGGCGCCGTATAGCGAGTGAACGGCGTAGCGTTCGGGATGTCTTTCCAAGGCCTCGATCCAGCGGCGGTTGACGCGGGATTGGGCGAGGTCGGGATGGGCAACGATGATCAGCGTTTTCATGGCGTCTCCTTGAAGTGAGCCGCCATGCTAGAGTTTTTTCAATTGATTGATAAGTAAGCACTTTTTTGTTTCATGGGAACCTGAAGGTAATCTATGCGGGAGCTGGCGGGACTGAATTTTCCGATAGACGCGACGATGCGGCTGGTCGGCGGCAAGTGGAAATGCGCGATCCTTTGCCATCTGATGGACGGCGGCGAGCTGCGCACCGGCGAACTGCGCCGGCTGTTGGCCGGCGTGTCGCAGAAGGTGCTGACCGAGCAGCTGCGCGAGCTGGAGCGCGACGGCCTGGTTTCGCGCACCGTGCATCCCGAAGTGCCGCCGCGGGTGGAATACCGGCTGACCGAGCTGGGCGGCTCGCTGCGGCCCATCATCGACGCGATGTGCGAGTGGGGGAGCGGCTATCTGGAGCAAGCCCGGCCGGGCGTATAATGCGGACGCGATAAAAACACTCAAAAGGCCTCCCCGTGATGAAATCCGCGCCGCTTTTCGCCTCTCTCGCCGCCGTGTTCGCCGCCTCCGCCTGGGCCGCTCCGGTCCAACTGCGGGTGCTGGAAACCTCCGACGTCCACATGAACCTGCTGGCCTATGACTATTACCAGGACAAGCCGGCGGCCGATTTCGGCCTGGAGCGCACCGCCAGCCTGATCGCCGCAGCGCGCGCCGAGTCGCCCAACAGTCTGCTGATCGACAACGGCGATCTGCTGCAGGGCAGCCCGATGGGCGATCTGGTGGCCAAAATCAAGCCGCTGCAGGCCGGCGACACCCATCCGGCCTACAAAGTGCTCAATGCCTTGAAGTACGATGCCGGCAATCTGGGCAACCACGAATTCAACTACGGCCTGCCTTTCCTCGCGCAGTCGCTGAAGGGCGCGGCCTTTCCCTACGTCAACGCCAACGTGCTGGATGCCAAGACCGGGCAGCCGCTGTTCACGCCCTACACCCTGCTCAAGCGCGAGGTGAAGGACGCCGAGGGCAAGGCCCATGCGTTGACCATCGGCGTGATCGGCTTCGCTCCGCCGCAAATCCTGCAATGGGACAAGAACAATCTGCAGGGCAAGGTCACGGTGCGCGACATCCTGGAAACCGCGCGCGACTATGTGCCCAAGATGCGCGCCGCTGGCGCCGACCTGGTGATCGCGGTGCCGCATTCCGGCTTCGAGAAGGGCGAGCTGCCGCGCTTCGCCGAAAACGCGGTGTCCGGCCTGGCCGAGGTGCAGGGCATCGACGCCATCCTGTTCGGCCACGCCCATGCCGAGTTTCCGTCGGCCGCTTTCGCCGGCTATCCCGGCGTGGACCTGCAGGCCGGCACCATCCATGGCGTGCCGGCGGCGATGCCGGGCCGCTGGGGCGACCACCTGGGCGTGATCGACCTGACGCTGGAGCAGTTGGACGGCAAGTGGCGGGTGGCCGGCAAGCGGGCGACGCTCAGGCCCATTTTCGACAAGCAGGCGAAGAAGTCGCTGGCGGACATCGATCCGCGGGTGAAGGCGCTGATCGGACCCGAACACCAGGCGACGCTGGACTACGTGCGCGGCGAGGTGGCCGCCACCCGCCGGCCGATCTACAGCTACTTCGCCCAGGCGGCCGACGATCCCTCGGTGGCCATCGTCGCCGAGGCGCAGCGCTGGTATATGCAGCGGGCGCTGCAGGGCACCGAATACGAGAAGCTGCCCATCCTGTCCGCCGCCGCGCCGTTCAAGGCTGGGGGCCGCCAGGGCTGGAATTACTACACCGACATCCCGGCCGGCAAGCTGGCCATCCGCAACCTGGCCGACCTCTACATCTATCCCAACACCATCAAGGCGGTGAAGATCACCGGCGCCGACGTGCGCGAGTGGCTGGAGATGTCGGCCGGCCAGTTCAATCGCATCGACCCCAAGGGCCCGGCCGCGCAGGCGCTGATCAATCCGGAGTTCCGCTCCTATAACTTCGACAGCCTGTACGGCGTCAGCTACCAGGTCGACGTCACCCAGCCTGCGCGCTACGACGGCGACGGCAAGCTGGCGGCGCCGGACAGCCATCGCATCGTCAACCTGACCTTCAACGGCAAGCCGATCGACCCGGCGCAGCGCTTCATCGTGGTGACCAACAATTACCGCGCCAGCGGCGGCGGCAATTTCCCCGGCATCACCGCCGACAAGATCGTGGTGGACGCGCCGGATGAGAACCGCGCCGCGCTGGCGAGTTATCTCGCCAGCAAGAAGGTGATCGACCTGGGGCAGGGCCGGAACTGGCGCGTGCTGCCGGTGGCCGGCGTCGGCCTGCGGTTTACCACCGGCGCCGGTGCGATGCGCTATTTGCCGGAGCAGAAGCAGTTCAAGCTGGCGAAGGACAACGGCGACGGCTCGGTGACGCTGGAGCTGGCGGAATAAGACCGAAGGCCGGCTGCGCGCCTGGAGCCGGATTCACCGGCCGCGGCTGGCGTTCCACGTGAAACGAGAAAGTGACGATGAATCAAGACAAACTGATCGATGTCGGCGGCCTGACCGCCGCCTTGCAGCGCTTCGCCGACGAGCGGGATTGGAACCGGCATCATTCGCCGCGCAATCTGTTGCTGGCGCTGGTGGGCGAGGTGGGCGAGCTGGCGGAGATCTTCCAGTGGCTGGATGACGATGCTGCGGCGCGGTTGCGCGACGATCCGGCCAAGTTCACCCATCTGCAGGAAGAGATCGCCGACGTGCTGCTGTATCTGACGCGGCTGGCGATGGTGACCGGCGTCGATCTGGACGAGGCGGTTCGGGATAAGATGGTCAAGAACGCAATAAAATATCCGGTGGCTTGACCCTTACGCTATAGTGGCCATGGGGCATGGCCCGGCGGCAAGGAAGCGGTGGATGAGCGTGACGGAAAGGCAAGTGCAGTATCTGCGGCAACTGGTGGGCGGCGCGCGGCGCATCGCGGTATTGACCGGCGCCGGCATGAGCACCGAATCCGGCATCCCCGACTTCCGCTCCGCCGACGGCCTGTGGTCCAGGGACATGAGCCTGGCCGACGCGGTATCGGTGGACTACTTCCAGCGCGACCCCGCCGCCTTTTGGCGCGCCTTCCGCGACATCTTCCACATCAAGCTGGTGGGCGACTACCAGCCCAATGACGGCCACCGCTTCCTCGCCGCGCTGGAGGAGGACGGTAAGGAAGTCACCATCCTCACCCAGAACATCGACGGCCTGCACGGCCGGGCCGGCAGCCGCCGCGTGCTGGAATTGCACGGCACGCTGCTGACCGCCAGCTGCCCCGATTGCCGCACGCCGCATCCGCTGGATTATGTGCAGCAGCACGAGCTTCCGGCTTGCCGCCGCTGCGGCGCGGCGTTGAAGCCGGACGTGGTGCTGTACGGCGAGGCGGTGCCGATGATAGACGTGGCCTTTCAGGCGGCGCTGAACGCCGAGCTGCTGCTGGTGATGGGCTCGTCGCTGGAAGTGTCGCCGGTCAACCTGATCCCGGTGGAAGCGGCGCGGGCCGGCATTCCCTGCGCGCTGATCAACTACACGCCCACCCGCTTCGACGCCTTGTTCGACCTGTGCATCCACGCCGGCATCGGCGAAACCTGCCGCCAGCTGCGTTCCTGATCCCTTGGGCATGATGCCGGGCCCGTGCTTATCTTAAGAAAGCCGCCGCTTGCTGCGTTTCAAGGGGACGGGCAATGGATCGCATCCATTGGAACCATGGGCTGGATCCGGGCGCGGGTTTCGCCGCCTCCATTCTGCTGTGGCTAGTCCAGCCGGCCCAGGCGGTAAGTCTGGCCGGTTTGCGCGCCCTCTATGCTCAGGCTGTAGGCGCGCGCCACCTGGCGCGCCTCCACCAGCGGCACGCCGCGGAACAGCGGCCCGTATTCGGCCTCCGATTCCGCCAGCAGCAGCGGGCTGACCAGATTGATGCGCAGCCGGCGCGGCAGTTCGACCGCGGCGGCGTTGACGAAGCCCTCCAGCGCGGCGTTGGCCATGTAGACATTGCTCAGCAGCGGCACGATGGCCTGCGGCTGCCAGGCGCCGCCCACCAGCGTGAACGAGCCGCCGTCGGCCAGCTGGTCCAGCCCGCGCAGCACCACGTTGACCTGGCCCATCAGCTTGGAGTCCAGCCCGACTCGATAGCGCGCGGCGTTCATTTCGGCCAGCGGCCCGACATGGCCGTTGCGGCCGCCGGTGGCCACCGCCACTGCGTCGAGCCGGGGCAGCTGTTGATACATGTCGGCGATGCTTTGCTCGTCTTCGATGTTCACGCGCACGTCGCCGTGATGGCGGCCGGCGGCGATGATTTCGTGGCGGCCGGACAGCTCGGCGGCGATGGCGCGGCCGATATTGCCGCTGGCGCCTATCAGCAGGATTTTCATATCGTCTTCCTTGCAGCTTGTGTGGGGGAACCATCAGCTTAGGCGCGCGCGCGGCTTGGAAAAACCGGGCAAACGTGGAAATATTGGAATCAATATGGAAACAATCGAACCCTCATCCGAGCTGGCGCTGGTCTTTCTCGAAGTGGCGGAAGCCGGCAGCATCACCGCCGCCGCCGAGCGGCTGGCCACGTCCAAGTCGCAGGTCAGCAAGCAGCTGAGCCGGCTGGAGGCGCTACTGGGCGCGCAGCTGTTGTTTCGCAGCACCCGCAAACTGACGCTGACCGAGGCCGGCCATGCCTATCTCGGCTACTGCCGCCGGTTGCGGACGCTGCTGCGGGAGTCGGCCGCGGCGGTGCGCGGCCTGAGCGGCGACGCGGACGGCACGGTGAGGCTGACGGTGCCGCAGATGTTCGCCGGCGCGTTCGGCGCCGAGCTATTGTTGGCTTTTCATCAACAGTATCCGCGCATCTCGGTGGAGCTGGACGTCAGCGTGGCCGAGCGCGATCTGGAGGAGGACGGCTTCGATCTGGCCATCCGCTCCAGCCGGGAGCTGCCGCCGCAGCTGGTGGCTCGCCCGCTGTTCCAGACCCGCGACTGGGTGGTGGCGGCGCCGTCGCTGCTGGCCGAACGCGGCGCGCCGGCCGAGCCGGCCGATCTGGCGCGGCTGCCCTGCGTGGTGCACAGCCGCTACCATGGCGGCGCGCGCTGGCGTTTCGAGCGCGAGGGGCGAGCGGAAGAGGTGGAGGTGCCGCATTGGCTGCAGGTCAGCGATTACAGCCTGAACCGCAAGCTGGCCGAAGCCGGCGCCGGTTTTGCGCGGCTGCCGGATTTCGTCGCCGAAGCCGCCTTGATCGGCGGCAGGCTGGCCAGGGTGCTGGCCGGCTGGGAGACGCCGGCGCGGCCGGTCTATCTCGTCTATCCGAAGAAAACGCCGCAGCCGGCAAAATCCCGGGCGCTGATCGATTTCTGCGCCCAGTGGTTCGCCGCCAAGCCAGGCCGGGGCTGAGGGCGCCGGCCTGGCCGGGCGCTCAGCGGCGCGACAGCTCGTCCAGCCCCGCGGGCTTCAGCCGCGGCGGTCCGGACAGCGCCCGCAGGAAGGCTTGCAGCGCCTGCTTTTCCGCCTCGCCGAGGCCCAGCGGCTTGAGCAGCGGCGACGGCTTGGGCTGGGTGTACTTGTCCAGCCCGGCCGCGGCCACCTCGTTGCCGCCGTTGTTGTAGAACTCCAGCACGCCGCCGCCGTCATCGGCGAATAGCGGCATGTCGCCGTTGTGCATGTAGCCGCCGGTGTACAGCAGCTCGCGCAGGCCCGGCGTGCGGAAGGCGCCCATGTCGTCGCTGCGTCCGGTGATCGCGCCGCGGCCCCGGTCCTCGCGGTCGCGGCCGATGAAGTGCAGGCCCAGGTTGTGGAAGCGCTGGTCGGACAGCTCCGGCCCGTTGTGGCAGTTGAGGCAGCGCGCCTTGGTGCGGAACAGCTGCAGGCCCCACAGCGCCTGGTCGCTCAAGGCCTGGGCATCGCCTTTCAGGAAGCGGTCGAAGGCGCTGTCGCGGCTGATCAGCGCGCGCTCGAAAGTGGCCAGCGCTTGCGCCAGCCGTCCGCTGTCCACCGCGGCATCGCCGAAGGCGGCGGCGAACAACGGTCCGTATTCCGGCGCGGCGGCGATCTTGGCCACCGCCGCGGCCAGCGGCTGGTGCATCTCCAGCGGATTGGCGATCGGCCCCAGCGCCTGCTGTTCCAGGCTGGCGGCGCGGCCGTCCCAGAACAGGCGGGCGAAGTAGCCGCTGTTGATCACCGGCGGCGCGTTGCGGCCGCCCAGTTGGCCGACGTGGCCGGACGAGACTTCCCGCGGATCGGCCCAGCCGTGCTGCGGATCGTGGCAGCTGGCGCAGGCGATGCTGTTGTTGCGCGACAGCCGGGCATCGAAGAACAGTTTCTCGCCCACCGCCGCCTTGGCCGGGGAATAGGGGTTGTCGGCCGGGAAAGGCATTGCCGGCAGCAGACCCAGATCGCGGAAACCGTCGTGGGCGGCGGCGTCCAGCGTCGGCGCCGGCCAATCCGGTTGCGCGGCCTGGCCGGGACGGTAGCGCAGGTAGCGCTGGCGCCAGTCGGCCAGCGTGGCGGCGTCGGGCGGCGTGTCGTCGCTGTCCGGCATTGGCGGCTTGGCCGCGCGTTTGCTGATGGCCAGCAAGGCTGCGGCGCCGGTGTCGGCGTATCGGCCATCCGCGCGCAGGATGCGCGCCTTGCCGGCATTGTCCCGCACCCAGATCGCCTGCGTCGCCGCGGCGGCGGGGAAGGCCGCGCGGAATGCGGCGTCGCCCGCCAGGCGCAGCTGCAGCCAGCGGCTGCCGTCCACGGTGCTGGGCAGCGACCAGTCGCGCTGGCCGCACCAGGCCTGGCCGTTGGCTTCGCCTAGCGCGGAAGAGACTTGCCCGGGCTGGATGTCGCGCGGGCGCGCCTGCCACAGCACCACCTTGAGGAAGGCGTCCGGATGTTCGCCGTCGTCGACGCAGGCGGCGGCGTCGCCCGGCTTGGCCAGCTCGCCGGCGCGATCCACGGGGATGTAGGGCGGAATGGTTTGCGGCAGGTCTTCCGGATTGGGCGCGTCCGGCAGCGTTGGGCCGCGCACCAGCCGTATCTTGGCCGGCATGCCCAGGCTCAGGCTGACGTGCGGCAGAGTGCGGTGGGTGTCGTCGAAGGCGACCGCCAGCGAACCCCGCGCCTGGCGGCTGGTGGCGGTCCAGTAGAACGCCGGTTCGGCGTCGGGGAAGGCGTGGCGGTCGATCGCCGGCAGATTGCGCTGAGGGTCGAGCTGGCTCCAGTCGAGCAGCGTTTTCAGCTCGCGTTCGCTGGGCAGCCGCCAGTCGTCGTGGCCGCACAGCTTCTGCTGATTGACCGCGTCGACGTAGGTGACGGCCAGGCAGTCCTCCTGGCCCGGCTCGCACTGGGCCGGGCGCTCGGTTTCGCGGCTGGCGCTGGCGTAATAGCTGTGCAGGCGGCTGCGCAGCCCGGATTCCGCTTTCACTTCCCAGCTGAGCCCGGTCTGGCTGTCGTCCGCGCAGCCGGCGGCATCGCCGGACGCCAGCGGGTGGCCGTCGGCGGCGTCGCGTGCCTGGAAGCGGGCGGGGCGCTTGGGATCGAGCGCGGCCAAGCTCAACTGCAGATGGGCCTGCGCGTATTCGGCGCTGACCAGGCTGCGGCCGATGCCGAGCCGATCGATCAGGGCCTGGGCGTCGTCGATGTCGGCCAGTTTTTGCGGCTGCTGGAAGCGGGCGGCGTCGGCCGGGGCTATCTGGATGCCGTTGCCGGGGTTGTCGTCGCTGTCCAGCGTCAGCAGCAGGCGGGCGATCTTCAGCGCGGCGGGATCGCCGGCGTCTTGCGCGCCGGCCAGGCTGAGCGGGGTCAATACCGGCGAGCCGGCGGCGGCGCCGATCTCCAGCTTGCCGATGCGGAAAGCGACGGTTTCGCCGCTCAGGTATTGGAATTCGCCGGCGGCGGTGGTTTTGCCGGCGCGGGTGGGGGTTTCGTAATCCAGGCCGCTGACGGCGCTGTCGATGAAGCGGCCGGTTTGCGGCGGCGAGGCGGCGGGGCCGCCGCCGCAGCCGGCGAGCAGCAGGGCGGAGGCGAAGGTGCAGGCGAGGCGGTGCATTGTAATGAGAATTATTTGCAAAATTCTCGATTATGCCCTGCCGCGGCCTTCCGCAGCAAACCATTACATCGCCGGCGGGAATGCCCCCTGGTCTTCGCAGTTCTCCACCAGGATGTCGTCCGGACTGGTATTGGGCACGTAAACCTGGTTGACCGGCGATGGCGGGAAGTCGGGATCGGGCGCGCAGTCGGCGCTCTGGCCCGGACCCACCGCCACCTGGACGCCGGCTTTCAGCTGGCAGCGCACCACGCTGTTGAGCTGGCTCCAGGCCGGGCAGATGGCGTTGGCCGCCTGGTACTGCGCGACCGGACCCTGCGGCTGGCTGAACGACCACCAGCGGCCGAGGCGGGAGCCCGGCTTGGCGTTGTCCCACACCCGGTAGACGACGGCGCCGGCGGCGGCGTCCTGGCGATAGACGGCGCCCTCGCACAGGCCGCCCTTGCCCGGCGCGCCGACGGCCTTGGCCAGCAGTTCTGGGTTCTGCGCCGCGCTCATGCCGGCGGGCGGCGGCAGCACGCCGCCGACGCAGCCGTTGGCGGCCAGGCCCGGCTTGGCGGGCGGGGTGGTGGAGCAGGCGATCAGGATCAGGCTGAATGAAGCGACGGCGGCGCGGCGCAACAGAGCGGACATGGCGAGTCTCCAGTCGGTGGGAAAACGGTTCGCATACTGGGAAACATAGTTGATCCCAATGTCATTTGCAGTGGCGAATGGAAAAAAGGCGTCGACCTAAGTCGACGCCCAAAGCTGCGGAAACAATCGTGATCAGGCGACAGCGGCCTTGGCGGCGGGTTTGCCGTCCTGGGCCGGACCGCCTTGCAGCTCGGCCTGGCGGGTCTTGGCCTGCCGGTAGTTGGCCAGCTTGATGTGGCCGAAGCCGCGCACGCCTTCCCAGGTCTTCATCCATTCCACCGCCCGCGGCAACGCGTCCGGCGACAGCTTGGCCAGCAGCGCCGGCAGCTCCTGCTCGAACTCGGCGATCAGCTGCCGTTCCAGCTTGCGGTCGTCCTGCCAGGCGAACGGGTCCAGCGCGGTGCCGCGCAGGAAGCGCAGCTTGGCCAGCGCCTTCATCGCCGGCATCAGCCAGGCGCCGATGGCGATCTTGCGCGGCTGGCCACGGGTCAGCCAGGCCACGCCGATGTGGAAGCGCAGCTTGTAGTCGCCATCGAACTGGGCGGCCACCTCGCGCTGGAACTCGCCGTCGCTATACAGACGCGCCACTTCGTACTCGTCCTTATAGGCCAGCAGGTGGTGATAGGCGCGGGCGGCGGCCAGCGTCAGCGCGGTGCTGCCGGGCTGCGCGGCCTCCTCGGCCTGGCGCACCGTTTGCACCAGCGCTTTGTAGCGCTCGGCCAGCGCGCCGTTCTGGTAGGCGGCGAGCAGGGTGGAGCGATGGTGGACCACGGCGTCCGGCGTTTCACGTGGAACGAAAGCCACCACGGCGGTCGGGCTGACCAGCGCTTCGACGCGGGCCAGGTCCTGGGCGGCGTGGCGGCCCCAGGTGAAGGCGTCCTGGTTGAACTTGACCGCGGCGCCGTTCAAGCGCACCGCTTCCATGATCGCTTCCAGCGACACCGGCACCAGGCCCTTTTGCCAGCCGTAGCCGAGCATGAACATATTGGCGGCGATGGCGTCGCCCATCAGCGCGGTGGCCAGCTTGTTGGCGTTGACTTCGCTGAAGCGGCCGGCGCCGACCGCTTCGACGATGGCGTCCTTCATCGCCTTGGCCGGGTAGCGGATGTCCGGGTTCTTCAGGAAGCCGCTGGTCGGCGATTCGTAGTTGTTGACGATGGCGTGGCTGAAGCCGTCGCGCATCTTGGCCAGCGCTTCTTCGGCGGCGGTCACCACCAGGTCGCAGCCCAGCACCAGGTTGGCGTCGCCGGCGGCGATGCGCACCGCGTGCAGCTTGTCCTGGGAGTCGGCGATGCGCACGTGCGACCACACCGAGCCGCCCTTCTGCGCCAGGCCGGCCATGTCCAGCACCGTCACGCCCTTGTTGTCGAGGTAGGCCGCCATGCCCAGCACCTGGCCGATGGTGACCACGCCGGTGCCGCCGACGCCGGTGACCATGATGCCGAACGGCTCGTGCAGCGCCGGGATCTTCGGCATCGGCAGCGCCGGCATCTTGGCGAGGTCGGCGCTGGCGCCGGCCGGCTTCCTCAGCTTGCCGCCTTCCACGGTGACGAAGCTGGGGCAGAAGCCCTCGACACAGGAGTAGTCCTTGTTGCAGCTGGACTGGTCGATCTTGCGCTTGCGGCCCAGCGGCGTTTCCACCGGCAGCACCGACAGGCAGCCGGACTTCTTGCTGCAATCGCCGCAGCCTTCGCACACGCGCTCGTTGATGAAGGCGCGCTTGGCCGGGTCCGGGAACTCGTTGCGCTTGCGGCGGCGGCGCTTCTCGGCGGCGCAGGTCTGATCGTGGATCAGGATGGTCACGCCTTCAATGTCGCGCAGCTCGCGTTGCACGCGGTCCAGCTCGCGGCGGTGGAACACGTCGATGCCGGGGGCCAGGCCCTGGACGTTCTGGTACTTGTCCGGGTCGTCGCTGGTGATGACGATGCGCTTGACGCCCTCGGCCGCCAGCTGGCGGGTCATCATCGGCACGTCCAGGTAGCCGTCGACGTGCTGGCCGCCGGTCATCGCCACCGCGTCGTTGTACAGGATCTTGTAGGTGATGTTCACTTTTCCGGCCACCGCGGCGCGGATGGCCAGGATGCCGGAGTGGAAGTAGGTGCCGTCGCCCAGGTTGGTGAAGATGTGCTTGGTGGTGGTGAACGGCGCCTGGCCCAGCCAGGTGATGCCCTCGCCGCCCATCTGGGTGAAGGTCTTGGTGGTTTCCGGGCTGATCCAGTGCGCCATGTAGTGGCAGCCGATGCCGGCCACCGCGCGGCTGCCTTCCGGCAGCTTGGTCGAGGTGTTGTGCGGGCAGCCGGAGCAGTAGTGCGGCACGCGGGCGATGGATTCGCGCGGCTGCACCAGCTGCGCCTCTTTATCGTCGTAGAACTTCAGCCGGTCGTGGATCACCGGGCTGTCGAAGATCAGCGCCAGCCGGTTGGCGATGGCGCGGGCGATCATCGCCGGAGTCAGCTCGCCGGCGGCCGGCAGCAGCCAGTCGCCGTGCGGCAGCGCCCATTCGCCTTTCTCGGCGAACTTGCCCACCACGCGAGGGCGCATGTCGTCGCGCCAGTTGTACAGCTGTTCCTTCAGCTGGTATTCGATGATCTGGCGCTTCTCTTCCACCACCAGGATTTCTTCCAGGCCCTGGGCGAACTGGCGCACGCCTTCCGGCTCCAGCGGCCACACCATGCCTACCTTGAAGATGCGCAGGCCGATGTCGGCGGCCTGGGCTTCGCTGATGCCCAGGTCGTCCAGCGCCTGCATCACGTCCAGATAGCTCTTGCCGCAGGTGATGATGCCCAGGCGCGGCTTGGGCGAATCCAGCGTGATGCGGTTGAGCTTGTTTTCGCGCGCGTAGGCCAGCGCCGCGTACAGGCGGTGGTGCAGCACGCGCTTTTCCTGCGCCAGCGGGGTGTCGGGCCAGCGGATGTTCAGGCCGTCCTCGGGCAGCGGGAAATCCTTGGGAATCTTGAATTCCAGCCGTTCCGGCGTGATGTCGACGATGGCCGAGCTCTCGACAGTGTCGGTGATCGCCTTGATCGACACCCAGCAGCCGGAATAGCGGCTCATCGCCCAGCCGTGCAGGCCCAGGTCCAGCACTTCCTGCACGCCGGACGGGCTCAAGACCGGGATCATGCTGGCGGCCAGGATGTGGTCGGACTGGTGCGGGAAGGTGGACGACTTGGCGGCGTGGTCGTCGCCGCAGACCAAGAGCACGCCGCCGTGCTTGGCGGTGCCGGCCGCGTTGCCGTGCTTGAGCACGTCGCCGGAGCGGTCGACGCCCGGACCCTTGCCGTACCACAGAGAATAGACGCCGTCGTATTTGGCGCCTTCGAAGATATTGACCTGCTGAGTGCCCCATACCGCGGTGGCGGCGAGATCTTCATTAAGGCCGGGGTGGAACACCACGTTGTGGGCGTCCAGATGCTTCTTGGCCTTGATCATGGTCTGGTCGACATTGCCCAGCGGCGATCCCCGATAGCCGGTCACGTAGCCGGCGGTGTTGAGGCCGGCGGCGCGGTCGAGTTCCTGTTGCAGCATGGGCAGGCGCACCAGCGCCTGGATGCCTGTCATCAGAACCTGGCCGGTGGGGGCGGTGTATTTTTCTTCCAGGTCTGCGTGGCGGATTGACATGGTTTCTCCTCCTGTCGTGCTCGCTTGTGGCGATCAGCCCGCGGCTGCCTTGTGGGCGGCTGGTTCCGGGCGCTTGCTGTGCTGGCGGGCGCCGGGGACACTTTATTTTTATACCTTGTGCCCTGGGTATGCGCGGCTGTCGCAGCTTAGAGTGTTAACCCTAATGTCGCCGACTATAGTTTACGTTTACGTCAACGTCAAAGGGATCGCGACAAGGCATCTCCGGGTGCGGTTTATGTGCCAGTGCAGCAAAATATTGCTTGTTAAGTGTTTGTAAACCGACTGTATAGGTAATGATGATTTTTCCGACGGAACAAAGCGGGTAAGCTGGATGTTGGAATATTCCGTGTCGCAGAGAATCGCATGTCTTCCTCTTCTTCCGCCGGCGATAGCCGCGGCGTGCTGTACACCGTCGGCGCCTTCATCTGCTGGGGCCTGTTTCCGCTGTACTGGAAGCCGCTGCACGAAGTGCCGGCTTTGCAAATTCTGTGCCACCGCATCGTGTGGTCGGCCTTGTTCGTCGCGCTGGTGCTGACCGCGCTCAGGCAATGGGGCGACGTGCGCGCCGCGTTCCGCCAGCCGCGCCAGCTGGGCGTCTTCGCGCTGTCGTCGACGGTGCTGTCGCTGAACTGGCTGATCTATATCTGGGCGGTGAACGCCGGCCACGTGGTGGAAGGCAGCCTGGGCTACTTCATCAACCCGCTGGTCAACGTGCTGCTGGGGCGGCTGGTGTTGTCCGAGCGCCTGAGCCGGCCGCAGAAACTGGCGGTGGGGCTGGCGGCGGCGGGCGTGGCCTGGCTGACCTTCAGCGCCGGCTCACTGCCGTGGATCGCCTTGTCGCTGGCCGCCACCTTCGGTTTTTATGGCCTGCTGCGCAAGATGGCGCCGCTGCCGTCGCTGCCCGGCCTGGCGGTGGAAACCTTCCTGATGTCGCCGCTGGCGCTGGCGGCGCTGCTGTGGTTCGAATGGAGCGGGCAGGGCGCTTTCGGCCATGTCGACGCGCTGCGCAACGGTTTGCTGATCGGCGCCGGGGTGGTGACGGCGGTGCCGCTGTTGATGTTCGCCGCCGGCGCGCGCCGGCTGAAGCTGGCCACCGTGGGGCTGATCCAGTACATCGGCCCCAGCATCCAGCTGGCGCTGGGCGTGATGCTGTATGGCGAGCCTTTCGGTCCCGACCGCGCGCTGGGCTTCGCGCTGATCTGGGGCGCGCTGGCGTTGTATTCGGCGGTGGGCGCGCGCGAGCTGTGGCGCGGCAGGCGCCGGCAGCCGGCTTGAGCCGCCTGGTCCATCAAAGCAAAACGGCCATCCCGAAGGATGGCCGTTTTTTCATGCGCGGCGCGCCGTTTCAGTGCGCGGGCTGGGTCAGCTTGAGCAGCAACTGGAAGCGGTCTTCGACGCCGAACTTCTGGAAGATGGCGGTGAGGTGGGCCTTGACCGTGCGTTCGGTGATGTCCAGCTCGCGGGCGATCTCCTTGTTGGAGCGTCCCTGCTTGAGGATGGCGATCACCTCGGCCTCGCGGCTGGATACCCGATCGCGCCAGCCGGCCTGCTCGGGCGGCGGCACCAGCGCGCCGAAGCGCTGGCACAGCTGCAGCAAGAGGCTGCGGCCCAGCCAGGTGCCGCCGGCGGCGACGCTGGCGGCGATCTGGCGCAGCTCGTCGGCGCCGGCGTAGGCGTGGGCGTAGCCGGCCACGCCCAGTTGCAGCCAGTGCATGCCTTCGGCGTCGTTGGGCGAGGAGCTGAGCGCCACCACCCGGTAGTGGCGGCACAGCGTCGGCCAGTCGGCGTCGCGCTGGCCGGCGTCCAGGCTGGCCAGGTCCAGCCACAAGACGGCGTCCCGCTCCTGCGGCGGCGGCAGGCGCGCGCAGCGGCGCGCCTCTCCCAGCGCGTCCTGCCAGTAGCCGGCCAGCACCGAGCTGGCGGAGAACAGCAGGTGGACCATGTCAGCGCTCCCGCAACGCTTCGGCCTTGGCGCGCAGCACCGGCTTCAGCAGATAGGACAGAATGCTCTTTTTGCCGGTCATGATGTCCACCTGGGCCACCATGCCGGGGAAGATGGGCAGCTTTTCCTTGCCCAGCAGCGAGCCTTGGGTCTTCACCTTGACGATGTAGAAGGCGTTGCCCTTCTCGTCGGTGATGGTGTCGGCGCCGATCTCGGCCACGCTGCCCTCCATGCCGCCGTAGATGGTGAAGTCGTAGGCGGTGAAGCGCACCACGGCGCGCTGGCCGGGATGGAGGAAGGCGATGTCGCGCGGGGTGATCCGGGTTTCCAGCAGCAGCGAGTCGTCCATCGGCACGATCTCGATGATGTCCTTGCCCGGTTGCACCACGCCGCCGATGGTGTTGATGAACAGCCGCTTGATCTCGCCGCGCACCGGGGAGCGGATCTCGGACAGCTTCACCTTGTCGGCCAGCGCCACGCTGCCGGCGGACAAGCTGCTGGCCTTGGCCATGGTGTCCGACAGCTCGGCGCTGGCGGTGTTGCGCATCGCCAGCTCCACTTCCTGGATCTTACGCTGCGCCTCGCCGATCGCGGCCTGGATCTTGGGCATCTGCGCGGCGGCTTGGTCGCGTTCGCCGCGGAAGCGGGCGACGTCGCGCTCCAGGCGCAGCAGGTCGACGTCGGACACCGCACCGGACTCCTTCAGCGGCCGGGTGACGGTGAGTTCCTTCATCGTCAGATCGTAGCTGGACAGGGCCTGGGCATAACGGGCGCGCACCTCGTTCAGCTCCTGGCTGCGCTGCGCCAGCTGCTGGCGGGCGATGCCGACGCTGGCGTTCAGCTCCATCTGCTTGGAGTTGTACAGGTCCATTTCCTGCTTGGCGATCTCCGGCGCCAGCTCCAGCACCTTGGGCGGCAGCGAGAACGGCGTGCCGCTGGCCAGCGCCTTCAGCCGCGCGGTCTTGGCCTGCAAGGCCAGGTACTGCGCCTGGTTTTCCTCCAGCGAGGAGACGAAGCGGGTGTTGTCCACCTTGAGCAGCAGTTGGCCCTTCTGCACCACCTGGCCCTCCTTGACCAGGATCTGCGACACCACGCCGCCGTCCAGGCTCTGCAGGTGCTGGTTCTGGCTGGACGGAATCACCTTGCCCTCGCCGCGCGACACTTCGTCCACCTTGGCGAAGGCCGCCCACAGGAAAGCGACGATGAACACGCCGAGCATGCTCCAGACGAAGATGCGGGGCCGGCCCGGGCTCTGCTGCAGGATCGCCCAGTCGGCGTCGGCGGCGAAGTCGTTGCGGTCGGCCAGGTCTCGGGCGGAGGCCCAGTCCATCAGTTTGTCCCAGTACGGGCCGGTGCGTTCCTGACCGCGCTCCACCCAGCCGTTCAGGCGTTGTTTCCAGTTCATTTCCATCTCAAACGCCCGCCTTTCCGATCTTGCCCTGTTGCAGCGCCTCGATCACTTGTTGCTTGGGACCGTCGGCGACGATGGCGCCGTGGTCGACCACGATCAGCCGGTCCACCAGGTCCAGCAGCGCGTTGTGATGGGTGACCAGCAGCATGGTCTTGCCGGACGACACCCGGGCCAGCGTCTGGCGGATCTGGCTTTCGCTGCTGTGGTCCATATTGCTGGTCGGCTCGTCCAAGAGCAGGATGGGCGGCGAGTTCAGCAGCGCGCGGGCGATGGTCACCGCCTTGCGCTGGCCGCCGGACAGCGATTCGCCGCGTTCGCTGATCAGCATGTCGAAGCCTTGCGGATGGCTGTTGACGAACTCGGTCAGCCCGGCCTGCTCGGCGGCGGCGGCGATGCTGGCGTCGAAGGCGTGCGGCGAGCCCATGGAGATGTTCTGCCGCATGGTGCCGTAGAACAGCACCGGATCCTGCGGCACGTGGCCGATCTGGCGGCGCAGCTCGGCCGGGTCGATCTGCTTGATGTCCATGCCGTCGATATGGATCGCGCCGCCGGTCGGCTGGTACAGGCCGAGGATCATCTTCTGGATGGTGGTCTTGCCGGAGCCGACGCGGCCGATGATGGCCACGCGCTCGCCGGCGCGGATCTTGAACGACACCTCGCGCAGCGCCACCATCGGGTTGTTCGGGTAGTTGAACGATACGTTGCGGAACTCGATCTCGCCCTTGAAGCTGGTGCGGTGGAAGAAGGCGGCGTCCTTCTCGCGCTCCACCGGCATCTTCATGAAGCCGTCCAGCGAGGCCAGCGAGGTCTTGGCGTTGTGGTACTGGGTCAGCAGGCTGACCACCTGGCTCAGCGGCGCCATCGCGCGGCTGGACAGCATCACCGCGGCGATCACCCCGCCCATGGACACGTTGCCGGCCATGATCTCGTACACGCCCAGCACCAGCATGGCGATGGACAGCAACTGCTGGATGAAGCCGGCGAAGTTCATGGTGGAGGCGGCCAGGATCTTCAGCCGCGAGCCGACCTGGGCCAGGAACAGCGTGGCCTGCTCCCACTTGCCCTGCAGCACGCCCTCGGCGGCCAGCACCTTGACGGTTTCCAGCCCGGACAGGCTTTCCACCAGGTAGGCGTTGCGCTGCGAGCTGGCGCGCAACGTGGTCTCGGTCAGCGCCTGCATCCGCTCCTGCACCAGCAGGGCGAAAGTCAGCATGATGAAGATGGCGATCACCATCGGCGCCGCCATCAGCGGCGAGATCCACAGAATGGCCACCAGGAAGATCAGCACGAAGGGCACATCGATCAGCGCGGTGATCGACGCCGAGGCGATGAAGTCGCGCACGGTTTCGAAGGCGCGCAGGTTGGCGGCGAACGCGCCGACCGAGGCCGGCCGCGCCTCCATCCGGATGCCCAGCACCCGCTCCATGATCAGCGCCGACAGCGCGACGTCGACCCGCTTGCTGGCCAGGTCTATCAAATAGCCGCGGGTCAGCTTGAGCAGGAAGTCGAACACCAGCACCAGCGCGGCGCCTATCGCCAGCACCCACAGCGTTTCCAGCGCCATGTTCGGCACCACGCGGTCGTAAACCGCCATCGACACGATGGGCATCGCCAGCGCGAAGACGTTGATCAGGAAGGCGGCCATCAGCGCGTCGCGGTATAGCGACTTGCTGCCGTAGATGGTGCGCCAGAACCAGTGGCGCGCGCGGATCTCGGCCAGCTCCGGCGCGCGCTTCTCGTACTGGAAGCGCGGCTTCACCAGGATGGCGATGCCTTCGAAGCTGTGGTCCAGGTCTTCCAGCGGAATCTCGACGACGGCGTCCGGCAGCTCGGACATGCTGAGGAAGGCGACGCCGTCGCGGATCTCGCGCAGGATGCCGGCGGTGTTGTTCTCCAGCAGCAGCACGGCGGGCAGCAGCTGCTGGCGCAGGCTGGACAGCGGCTGGCGCACCACGCGGGTGGACAGGCCGATGCGGCGCGCCGAGCGCGCGAACATCGACGGCGACAGCCGGTTGTCCACCAGCGGAATGCCGGCCACCAGCGATTCGCGGGTGGCGGTGATGCCGTAGCCGCGGGCCAGCGAGAACAGGCAGTCGAGCAGGGGGTCGAGATGGGTCGCTTGCTCGCTCAGCGGCTGCGCGGTTTCAGGATTGGATATTTCGGAAGCCATGCTTCCACTCCCATGGATATTGTCGGCAATCGTGCCGGGTCTGACTATTTACGTGCCGTCAAAGGGACGCGCGGCCGAGCGCGAACGGTGATCAGCTTCCATTCCGCGCGCGGGCCGGCGCTCCGATGCCGGCGATCGCCGCCACAATGGCCAAAAGACCCGCAAAGCGGGTCTTGCCTGGTTGCGGCGGCCAGGTTTTAGCGTTTGGCTTTGCCAGCTTTCTTCGCCGTCGCGGCGTCAGGCGTGTCCGCCATCGTGGTGGACACGTAAGGATGGACGGGGATGCCGGCGGCGCTGAACGGCTGCGGCGGCGTGTAGGCGGTGTTGCAGGCGTCGCGCTGCGAGTCGTCGCTGTCGGATTCGAAGCTTTGCTCTTCGATCGGCTTCAGCTGCAGAGTGGGCAGCAGCAGGCCGGACGCGGCCAGCACGCGGGCCTGGGCCAGCTTGTTGTCGTAGTCGGCGTTGGCCAGCGCGCGCTTGGAGTCGTACAGCTCGTTCTCGCTGTCCAGCACGTCCAGCAGGGTGCGCTGGCCGATGTCGAACTGCTTCAGGTAGGCGTCGCGGGCCTTTTCGGTGGACAGCGCGTGCTGGCGCAGATAACCCATCTGTTCGCTCAGTTTGTGGGCGTCGTTGCTGGCGATGCGCACAGTCTGCTGCAGGTCGCGGCAGGCTTTGTCGCGCAGATCCAGCGCCGAATTGTAGCGTTCGGCCGCCACGCCCAGGCGGGCCTTGTCGGCGCCGCCGCGGAACAGGTTGATGTTGAACACCAGCGCCACCGACTGCTTGTCGTGGGTGCCGTAGACGCTGTTCAGGTTGTCGGTTTTCTCGGCGTGGGCGCGCAGGTCCAGCGTCGGCGAGAAGGCGCCGCGCTTGACCTTGAGATCGCTCTGGGCGGCGCGCACGCCTTCCTGCGCGGCCAAATAGGCGGGGCTGCTGCGCACCGCGGAGACCAGCAGGTCCTTGTCGCGCGGCAGCTTGTCCTGCATCGCCGGCGCCGGCGCCAGGTCGGTCGGCGGCTCCTCGCCGATCAGGCGCGCGTAGCGGGCGGACACGTCGTGCAGATTGGAAGACTCGTTGATCATATTGGTTTCGGACAGCGCCAGCCGGCCGGCCGCCTGTTCCAGGTCGACGCGGCGGCCGACGCCGGCCTTCACCTTTTGTTCTATCTGATCGTAGATGCCCTTGTGCACGCCATAGCTTTCCTTGGCGTAATCCAGCAGCTGGCGGTAGCGCAGCACGTCCAGATAGGTGCGGGTGGCTTCCAGGCCCAGCTGTTCGGAGGCGTCGACGAATTCGTAGTACTTGCCGCGTTTGCCGAACTCCAGCTGCTTGACCGTGTTCATGGTCTGGAAGCCCTGGAACAGGTTCTGGCTGAGGTCGGCGGACCAGCCCTTGCGGTTGAAGTCGCTGGTGATTTGCGGGCCGTAATTGACCAGCGGCTCCTTGTTGTCTTCGCGGGCCTGGGTGTAGGAGACATCCACGGTCGGCAGGTAGCCGGAGCGGCCGATGCCGACTTCTTCCGCCGACGAGCGGAATTCATGGAAGCGGAAGCGGACCTCCGGGTTGTTGGCGATGGTTTTTTCCACGACTTGACGCAGGTCGGTGGCCTGCGCCGATGCGGCCGCTAAACTCATCAACGCGGCCAAAGTCAGGCGAACGCTACATTTTTTTAAGCGTTTCATGGTTAATCGTCTCCGGGTGCAAGGGGCTGATATTATTAAATATTTCAATAAATAGATTAAACAAATTTTCTTTAAATGGCAAGTGAATATTCCGCGCCAAGCGAATATCATTCGTCAATCTGCTACAGTTGCGATCATTGATCGGCATGGAATGACCATGAAGCTTGCCTCGCTCGTTTCAGGACGGCGCTTGCGGCGCTGCCTGATGTCCGTCGCGCTGTTGCTGGCGGGCCTGTGCGTCACCGCCGCCAGCCTGCCGACCGAGCGTTCGGCCGCCCGCTACGGCCCGCGCGCGGTCGCGCTGTTCCGCGAATGGAACCAGCTGCTGGGCAAGCTGCAGGGCGCGGACGAGCGGCAGAAGCTGGCCGAGGTTAACCAATTTTTCAACCGGCGCATCCTGTACCGCGAGGACATAGACAACTGGGGCGTTCAGGATTATTGGGCGACGCCGCTGGAGATGTTCGGCAAGGGGGCGGGCGACTGCGAGGACTTCAGCATCGGCAAGTACATCTCGCTGCTGGTGCTCGGCGTCTCGCCGGACAAGCTGCGCATCACCTACGTCAAGGCCCGGATAGGCGGGCCGGACAGCACGATCAGCCAGGCTCACATGGTGCTGGCCTATTATCCCACGCCCAGCGCCGAGCCGCAGATTCTGGACAGCCTGGTGACCTCGATCGAGCCGGCTTCGCAGCGGACCGACCTTCTGCCGGTGTTCAGTTTCAACGCCCAGGGCCTGTGGGTGGGCAACCGCAGCAGCAATGTCTCCAAGCTGAC
The DNA here is from genome assembly GCF_039708975.1 of Chromobacterium indicum. Classification (NCBI taxonomy): domain Bacteria; kingdom Pseudomonadati; phylum Pseudomonadota; class Betaproteobacteria; order Neisseriales; family Chromobacteriaceae; genus Chromobacterium; species Chromobacterium indicum. The sequence goes on along the minus strand of NZ_JAYFSJ010000005.1, from coordinate 7,780 downwards.
CCGATGGCGCCAGGTGATGGACAAGATGAAAAACGAGGGCTTCACTTTTTGAGATGGGCGACGCGATGAAAAACCTTTCCTTGATCCAGCGGTTGTGGCTGTTGCTGCTGTTGTTGGTGTTCACGTCGTTGTCGGGCGCGCTGCTGGCCAATCTGTACAACGCGCGCAGTTATTTGGAACAGCAGCTGACTGGCCAAAATGCCAATGCCGCCAACTCGCTGGCGTTGATGATCACCCAGAACAAGGCGGACAAGGCGATGGCCGAAACCTTGATCAACGCGACTTTCGACCAGGGATATTTTCATCACATCCGCTGGCAGGGAGCCGACGGCAAGGTTGTGGTCGACCGCGTCAACCAGGCGGTTTTCCCGGCGGCGCCGGACTGGTTCCGGGCCTTGCTGCCGCTGTCCCCGCAGCCGGGCAACGCGCTGGTTACCGCCGGGTGGCTGCAGGCCGGAGAGGTACGCGTAGAGGCCGCGCTGGGCTACGCCTACGAGTCGTTGTGGATGGGCGCGCTGCAGACCATGTTGTGGCTTCTGGGAGCGGGTTTGCTGGCCGGCTTGCTGGGTTCCATCGATATTTTCAAGCTGCGGCGCGATTTGCAGCGGGTGGTCACCCAGGCGCGGGCGATCAGCGAGCGTCGTTTCCAGCGCATGACCGAGCCCAAGGTGCCGGAGCTGGCGCGGGTGGTGAGCGCGATGAACCACATGGTGGAGAGGCTGCAGTCCCATCTGGGCGAGCAGTCGGAAGAGGTGGAGCAATTGCGGCGCGAGCGCCATACCGATCCGGTGACCGGCCTGCCCAACCGCGAGGCGCTGGAGCAGGCGGTGTCCAGCACGCTGGCCGAGGAGGAGGATGTCCGCGGCTGCCTGCTGCTGCTGAGGCTGGCCGGGCTGGCTGAGCTGAACCAGCGGCTGGGAGGCGAGCGCGCCGACGCCTTGCTGGTCCGCCTGGCGGCGGACCTGGAGGATCTGGCTTCGCGGCGCAAGGGCTGGATGGCGGCCCGGCTGCGCGGCGCCGATTTCGCCGTGTTCTGCCCGGAGCTGGAGATCGACGGCGGCCGGCAACTGGCGGAGACGCTATGCGAGCAGCTGGCTTTGTACCGGCAGATGGGTTTGAGCGACCGGGACGGCATCGGCCACATCGGCGTGTGCGGCATTGTCGAGGGCGATGGCTTGGCCAGCCTGCTGGCGCGCGCCAGCCAGGCGCTGGCCGAGGCCGAGGCGGCGGGCGACAACCAGTGGCGGGTCGATGATGGCGGCGGCCCGGAAGTGGGCAGCGAATGGGATTGGCGCGAACTGATCGAAGCCAGCTGCCGCGAGCATAGCCTGAGGCTGCGCTGGTTCCCGGTGCGGGATGCCGCGCGCGGCATCCTGTGGCAGGAGGGCATGCTGTTCCGGCCCGCGATGGGCGGCCTGCCGGCGATCAACGCGATGCGGCTGGTGTCGCATAGCCTGCGCCTGGGCTTGAGCCACCTGGCCGACCTGGAGGCGCTGCGGCTGGCCTTGGCCGACGCGCCGGGATCCGCGCTGGCGGTGAACCTGTCGCCGGCCTCGCTGGCGGCCAAAGGCTTCCAGTGGCAGGCGATGGAAATGCTGGGCGGCAGCCGGGCGACGGTATCCTTCGAATTCGACGAGGCGGGGCTGGACGAGCATTGGGATGCCTTCCTGGCTTTCGGCGAGGCGGTGAAGGGCGTCGGCCACCGGCTGGCGGTGGAGATCCGCGGCCATAGGCTGGAGCTGGTCGCCCGGCTGAACCAGGCTGGCATCGACTATCTGGTGCTGGACGGCGCGTTGACGCGCGGCATCCACCAGGATGAGGGCCGGCAGGTGCTGGTCAAGGGCGTGCAGCGGATGACGTCGCTGATGGGCGCCAGGCTGATCGCCAAGGGAGTGGTCAGCGAAGCCGACGCGAAACGGCTGCTGGAACTGCGCGTCGACGGCCTGACCGGTCCCGCCGTGGCGTGACGCCGTTTTTCCGGCTGGGGTGACACGAAGCGTTCGCCGCCGTTCCGCGGCGGACAGCCGCCGCCAGCCGGGTCGCTTTCATGCCGGAAATCCCCGCCGGCGCGACATTCCCGTTTCTTTCTCCCTTCTTTCATTTCATCGCTCAGCAGCAAGGGGACGCCAGCGCCGCGCTGCGCCGACGCGGACATGGATGGCTTTTTTCCGCCATGCCGCGGTGGACGCAAAAAAGCCCCCCGCTCGGGCGGGGGGCTGCCGACATCGGGCTGCGCGCCTCAATCGGTATGCAGCTGGCCGTGGTTCAGCAGGTTTTTCAGCACCTGTGCGTCGCTGAGCGTCGCGCCTTGGGTCAGATCGACGTTCTGTAGCACGATTTGCTGGGTGACCGGCGTGCCCTGGCCCTGGTGATGGACGTCTATCACCGTGTTGGCGCCTTCCTTGTGGAAGTTCAGGTAACCCTCCAGGCTGGCCGCGTTGTGGCTTTCGCCCTGCAGCAGGTCCTTCAGGTCGAGCACGTCTTTCTCGCCATGCTGGCCGAAGTCGGTGATCACGTCCCGCGCCGGCTTGGCCGCGGTGCCTTGATCGCCCAGCGACCACTTGAAGGTGTCGACGCCGGCGCCGCCGGTCAGGATGTCGTTGCCGGCGCCGCCGCGGATCAGCTCGCTGGCGTCGGTGCCCGTCAGCCGGTTGTCGCCGGCATCGCCCTGGAGCAGGCGCTGGTTCGGGTCCAGCGTCGACAGGTCGATGTGCAGCCTGGCGTTGGACAGGTCGCCGTCGGCATCCCGCACCGTGTAGGTGAAGGTGTCGGTCTGGCCGTTGCCCAACAGCTTGCTATCGCCGGTGAAGGTGTAGTTGTAGCTGCCGTCCGCGTGCATCAGCAGGTCGCCGAACTGGCCGTGCAGGATGGCCTCCACGCCGCCGTTGCCGGCCTGGCCGCCGCTGGCGCAAGCCACCACCTTCAGGCCGCCGTCGGCGCCGGCGGCGTCGTTCTGCAGCACGTCGCCGCCGGTGGCCGGATGGTGGAAGTCGCTGCCCTCGACGATGCGCGCCATGATGCCGAAGGTTGAGTTGGCGTTTTCGGCAGTGTGGATTTCGTTGCCGATATGGCCCTTGCCATCGTCGAATCCCAGGATCTGCAGGATGTACTGCCGGCCGTTGTACTCGAAGGTCTGGCTGGCGTTGTCGATGGTGACGATGTCCTTGCTGGCTTCGTAGTCGCGGCTGTTCGGTGTTTCCTGGTGGTTCAGGTGGACGAGGAACTGCTGCGGCTGGACGCCCAGCATGAACGACAGGCCCAGCGTGGCGTTGCTGATGCCGGAGTTGCCGCTGATCTCGTAGTTCAGGTGGGTGAGGTCGCCCAGCTTGAAGGTTTGGTTCAGCGGCAGCGTGTTGTTCAGCAGGGTGTCGTTGTCGCGGAAGCTGTAGCCGGATTGCTGGCCGTAGGTGTCGCCCCAGCGCAGCTGGTTCTGGCCGTTGTCGTTGCCGCCCTGGTTGAAGGTGCTGACGCGGTGGCCGCCGTCCCAGTCCACCCAGTCGCCGACGATGCCGTTGCTGCTGATCTTCAGATCGCCGCTGAGCACTGCCAGGCTGGCGCGGTCGTCGGCCGCCAGCGGCGCGTCATTGACGATGGCCACGTTCAGCTTGTCGCTGGCGCTGCTGCCGTCGCGGTCGCGTACTTCCACGTTGAGGCTGTCGATTAAGCGCTCGCCCGCGCTGGCGCCGGCGTGGCCCAGCGTGTACTGGTAGCCGAGCTTGCCGCTGGCGGCGTCGAAGGAGGTGACCTTCAGCGCGCCGTAGGCGGTGCTGAGCGTATTGCCGGTGAGCCTGCCGTCGGCGCCGACCACTTCCACGCCGCCGATGCGGATGCTGGCCACGCCGTCCGGCGCGTTCACCACGAAGCTGCCTTGCTGGGTCAGCTGGGCGGCGTCCGGCGCGGTGCCTGCGGCCAGATGGCTTTCCAGCACGATGGCGTCGCTGCCGCCATCCAGCGCGTGCAGTCCGGACAGGGTGACTGGATGGTCTACCGCCTGGATGGAAACGCTCAGGTTCTGGCTGCTGCTGGCCTGGCTGTGGTTGGACTGCTCGGTGGCCGTGGCGGTGACGGTCAGGTTCAGCTGGCCATGGTAGCCGGCCGGACCCTTCAATTGCAGGCTGTCCAGGCTCCAGTTGCTGACATCCAGCCGGCCGGAGCCGTCCACCATCGCCTGATGGCCGGACGCGTCTTTCAGCACCGCGCCGCTGGGCAGGCCGGACAGGGAGACGTTCAGCGTTTCCGAGCCGTCGCGGTCGACCAGCGAGGCGCTGATGCTGCTCAGCTTGATGAAGTTGCCTTCATAGCCGACGTTGTCCATCGCCTTGAAGCTGAGGTTGTCGAGGATGGCGCCGTTGGCATCGCCGTCCTTGGCCTCGAACAGCAGCCGGTATTTGCCGTCCTGGGCGATCGGCAGCGCAACCTGCTGGTCGCGCAGCCAGCCGGTGCTGGTCGGGTTGAAGTCGTACAGCACGGTGGCCTTGCCGGTGGGGTTGCCGCTGGCGTCGAGCGCGATCAGCTTGACCTGCAACTGCGAGCTGTTGACGTAATTCAGGCGAGCGGAGATGTCGAAGCCCAGCTGGTAGAAGCGGCCGGCTTCGCACTGGATGTCGGTGTACAGCGTGCGGTCGCCGGGGCCGTTTTCGATTTCCAGCACCTTGTTGGTCGAGCTGCCGCCGGTATAGGTGCGCTCGGTGCCCACTTCGATCAGGCCGCGGCCGTTGTCGGTGTTCCACACGCCTATGGTATTGGCGCCGCCGATCTTGTTGACCGCCACGTCCTGCCGCCATTCGCGGCCGTTCAGATTGACGTCCTCGAAGTTGAGCGAGGCCAGCGACGAGTAGCCGCCCAGCGACAGCTGCGGCGCGTCGGCCACGGCTTCGACGTGGATGGAGGCCTTGGCCGGGCTGGCGTCCACCGCGCCCTGGTTGTCCTTGGCCGCGTAGCCGAAGCCGGTGTCGCCGCTCCAGTGGCCCGCCGGCTTGAAGTAGACGGCGCCGCCCACGGTGTCGCCGGCCTTGACGACCTGGGTGCCGGCGGCGTCGCTGTACAGCGTGCCGTTGGTCGGCAGGTCCTTGATCACGAAGCCGGAGACGCTGCCGTCGCCGTCCTTGCCGGACAGCGCGACGCTGATCAGCGGCTGGTCTTCCTGGCCGGATGCCGACACGTCGAAGGTTTCCGGCGCCATATTGGCCGCGTTGGCGCCGGCATGGCCGGTCGCGGTGTCGCCGTTGCCGGTTTCACGTGAAACAGCGTCGACGCCGATGGACAGCGCGCCCTTGACGTTGCCGGGTACTTCCAGCTGCAGGCCGGACAGCTTCACGTCCAGCGCCTTGGCATCCCAGTGGCCGGCTTGGGCTATGGTCAGCGAGCCGTCCTTGCCTATGGTGCCGATCAGGTTGTGCTGGCTGTCGAACAGCTGCGAGCCGGCGTACTTGGCGTCCAGGCGGACGACGATGCTGTCCAGCACTTCGCTGCCGTCGCGGTCCACCAGCGAGGCGCTGATGTCGATCGGATAGCGGGTGAGGTCCGGCCCTTCCTTGGCCCAGTCCTTGCCGTTCCAGTAGTAGGTGCCGTCCTTGAACTGCAGCCGTTCGATGTCGTACAGGCTGTCGTGCCCCTCGCCGGCGTACGGGTTGGCCGCGGTCACTTGCTTGTCGGTCACTTCGAAGAACACGCTGCCGCCGGCGCCGATGACCGGGCGGGTGACGGTGTAGTCCTTGAAGTTGCCGGCATAGACCGCGGTGTCGACGCCGTCGCCGCCGTACAGGCTGTCGTCGCCCTTGCCGCCGATCAGGATGTCGTTGCCCTTGCCGGCGTACAGCGTGTCGTTGACTTCGTTCGGCTTGCCGCTCAGCTGGCCCAGGTTGCCGTCGTCGCCGATCAGCACGTTGTCGGCCTTGCTGGTGTCCAGGTAGATGGCGTCGTTGCCGCCCATGCCGCGCACGGCGAAGCCGGTGTCGGTCTTGCCGCGCAGGTCGGCGTAGGCGTTGTTGCCGTCATCCAGCGTGATGGCGTTCTTGCCGTATTCGGCCGCGGTTTTTTCCCACGATTCGAAGTTGCGGCCGCCGACATACGGGCTGCCCGGCTGGTAGCTGCCCTGGCCGATCTGCACGCCGACCACCGGCGCGTCGGCGACCGGGGTCATGGTCAGCGTCAGCGTCGAGCTGCTGCCGGTGTTGGTGGTGTAGCCGATCTGCGGCAGCTCGCCGGCGTAGTGCGCGGCCGGGGCGAAGCTGTAGCTGCCGTCGGCGTTGACATGCAGCAGGCCCTTGCCGTCCAGCGCCACGTCCACGCCCTGTTTGCCCAGCTGGTAGGTCTGGCCCGCCACGGTGACGCTTTGCACGCTGAGCTTGCTGTCCACATCGTAATCGTTGGCCAGCAGTCCGTGGGCGGCGTCGACCGCCAGCGGCTTGTCTTCGACGACGTTGCCGCTGTCCGGCTTCAGCACCGACGGATCGTCCACCGGCGTGATGCCGACGTGGATGGTGATGGTGTCGGTGGCGCCGGCCTTGTCGGTGACCGTCACCTTGAAGCTGTCGCTGCCGTTGTAGTCCTGGTTCGGGGTGTAGGTCCAGCTGCCGTCCTTGCCCAGCACCACGGTGCCGTGCTGCGGGTTGCCGCTGGCGGCGTAGCTCAGCTGGTCGTTGGCGTCCACGTCCTGCGCGTGCAACTGGCCGCTGACCGGGGTGTCCTCGGCGGTGGTGACCTGGATGCCGCCGTCCTTGGCGAAGCCGTGCGTCTGGTCGCCGACGAAGACCGGCGCGTCGTTGGCGCCGTGGACGTCGACGCTGATCTTGTGCTCGGTGCCGTCCTTGGCGTAGACGGTGAACTCCTCGGTGCGCGTTTCGCCCTGGCCCAGGTGCTGAACCTTGTCGTTGTCGACCTTGTACTGCCAGTGGCCGTCCTTGTCTATCGTCAGCGTGCCGTAATTGCCGGCATGGCTGTCGACGCGGCCGGTGTCGAACGCCGCGCGGCCCTTGTCCGGGGTGGCGATGTCGAGCTTGCCGTTATGCGTCAGCGCGCCATCGGCGCCGACGGCGAGGTCCTCGGTGACGGCGCCGGTGCTTTCGCCGCTGATCTTGGCGAAATTGTCGGTGCCGTAGACGGTGATGTTGACGTTGTGCGAGGTGCCGTCCAGCGATTGGACCGGGAAGGTGTAGTTGATCTTGTCCTGGCTGGTCAGCTCCTGGGCCGTGTCGTTCAGGGTGAACGTCCACTGGCCGGTGCCGCTGTCGAAATGGAAGGTGCCGTATTTCACCAGCACGTCGGCTTGCGGGCGGAAGCCAGCCTCGCCGGCATCGACATCCCTGACCAGCAGGGTGCCGGTGGCCGACGGGAAGGTGCCTTCCACCAGGGTGGCGCCGTCGGTGCCGCCAAACACGGCCGGATCGTTGACGCCTTTGATGGTCACGGTGATGTCATGCGAGGTGCCGTCCTTGGAGTAGACGGTGAACACCTCGGTGCGGGTGATGTCCTGGCCCAGGTATTGGACCTTGGCGTCGTCGACGCTGTAATGCCAGTTGCCGTTGGCGTCGATGGTCAGCTTGCCGAGGTTGGTCGTCTTGTTGTCGACGCGGCTGGTATCGAACACCGATTGACCCTGATCGACATCGGACACGTTCAGCTTGCCGCTGTAATCCAGGGTATTGGTCGAGGAGACGTTCTGATCCTCGGTCACGCTGCCGGTGTCGTTGCCGGAGAAGGTGGCGGCGTCGTTGGTGCCCAGCACCTGGATGGACACCACCGCGCTGCCGGTGCCGTCCTTGGAGAGGACGGTGAATTG